>NZ_JBDSNT010000057.1:0-44813 GCF_039915195.1 Gaiella sp. | reverse complement strand
GCGCTCTGGGCGCTGCAGGAGCGGATCGGCTGGATCAGCCCCGGCGGGATGAACGAGCTCTGCCGCAGGCTGACCTTGCCGCCCGCGGACGTCTACGGCGTTGCCACCTTCTACGCCATGCTCGCCGTCGAGCCGCGCCCGGCTCGCGTCGTTCACGTCTGCGAGGACATCGCCTGCAAGTGCACCGGCTCCGACGACCTGATCGCGCAGATCGAGGAGCGGTTCGGGGCCGAGGGCGAGCTGTCCGACGACGGCTCCGCGACCTGGTTCCGCAGCCCCTGTCTCGGGCAATGCGACCGCGCCCCGGCGGCGCTCGTCAGCGATGCCGGCGACGAGCCGCACGAGCGGACGCTTGCGTTGACGACTGCAGCCGCGGTCCTCGATGCGCTCGCGGGTGGCGATCCTGGGCCGGCGCCGGTCACGGTGCTTCCGCAGGCCGGCGATCCGTCGCTTCGCCTCCTCCGCCGCGCCGCTTCGGGCAGGTCGGTGAGCCTGGACGAGTACCGCGCTCACGGCGGCTACGCAGCGCTGCGTCGCGCCGTCGAGCTCGGCCCGGAGGGAGTGATCCGCGAGGTGAAGGACTCGAAGCTCCAGGGCCGCGGCGGCGCCGCGTTCCCCACGGGCATCAAGTGGGAAGCGGTTGCCCGCCAGCCGGCCAGACCGCATTACCTCGTCTGCAACGGAGACGAGTCGGAGTCCGGCACGTTCAAGGATCGCGTGATCATGGAGCGCGACCCGTTCGCACTGATCGAGGCGATGACGATCGCTGCCTTCGCGACCGGGTGCGAGCGCGGCTACGTCTACATCCGGGGCGAGTACCCCGAGCCACAGCACGCACTCGAGGCTGCACTCGACGAGGCGCGCGCACGCGGCTACCTCGGCGAGAACATCCTCGGCGAAGGGTTTTCGTGCGAGATCGAGGTTCGCAAGGGCGCCGGCGCGTACATCTGCGGCGAGGAGACCGCGATCTTCGAGTCGATCGAGGGCAACCGCGGCGAGCCGCGCAACAAGCCGCCGTTCCCCGTGGTCGAGGGCCTCTTCGGTAAGCCGACCGTGGTGAACAACGTCGAGACGCTCGTGAACGTTCTCGACATCGTCTCTCGTTCCGGCCCTGTCTACGCGGAGACCGGTACGGAGGTCTCGACGGGGACGAAGCTGTTCTGCGTGTGTGGCCATGTCGGGCGCCCCGGCGTCTACGAGGTGCCGTTCGGCACCACGCTTCGCGAGCTGTACGACCTCGCGGGCGGTGTCAGTGGCGGCAAGGAATTGCAGACGATCCTGATGGGCGGCGCGGCCGGTGGCTTCCTGCGGCCCGACGAGCTCGATCTGCCCCTGACCTTCGAGGCAGTGCGCGAGGCGAAGACGACGCTCGGCTCCGGCGTCGTACTCGTGCTCGACGAGTCGGTTGACATGCCGCGACTGCTGATGCGCCTCGCCGCGTTCTTCCGCAACGAGTCGTGCGGCCAGTGTGTGCCCTGCCGCGTCGGTACGGTCCGGCAGCAGGAGGCGCTTGCACGCCTCGTCTCCGGGAGGACGCGCGGCGGTGTCCAGACGGAACTCGCCGTGATCGGCGAAGTGGGGCAATGCATGCGCGATGCCTCGATCTGCGGCCTTGGCCAGACTGCGTCGAGCGCGATCGAATCTGCGATCGGACGACTGGGGGTCTTCTCATGAGCGAGCTGCTGGCACCGAGGCGGATGATCGAACTCGAGATCGACGGGCAGTCGGTCCGCGTCTTCGAGGGAGAGACGATCCTCGGCGCCTGCCGGCGGCTCGCGATCGACACCCCGACTCTGTGTTACGGCGACACGCTCGAGCCTGCGAACGCCTGTCGCGTATGCGTCGTCGAGGTCGAAGGATCTCGTGTGCTAGCACCTGCGTGCTCGCGCAAGGCCGAGGCCGGGATGAAGGTCCAGACCGATTCGGAGCGCGTGCGCCACTCGCGCAAGATGGTGCTCGAACTGCTCGCCTCGTCGGTCGACCTCTCGACGACGGACGTGATCCCGGAGTACCTCGAACGGTATGAAGCGGAGCCCGAGCGGTTCGGGCCGCCCGCTCCACCCGACGCGAATCGTGACCGCAAGCGAACGGGTCACCACGTCGAGCCGGACGGCCAGACCGCCGCGACGGTGTACGCGCCGATCAAGATCGACAACGAACTGTATGTGCGCGACTACTCGAAGTGCATCCTCTGTTACAAGTGCGTCGACGCCTGCGGGGAGCAGTTCCAGAACACGTTCGCGATCCACGTTGCCGGCCGCGGCTTCGACGCGCGGATCTCGACCGAGTACGTCGCCGAGTTGCCGGAGTCGGCCTGCGTCTATTGCGGCAACTGCATCGCCGTCTGCCCCACGGGCGCGCTGATGTTCCGCTCCGAGTACGAGCTCCGCCAGGCCGCCGACTGGCGGCAGGACGATCAGACGGTGACGACGACTGTGTGCCCGTATTGCGGCGTCGGCTGCAACCTCGAGCTTCATGTGCAAGACAACACGATCGTCAAGGTCACGAGCCCGGACGACCACGACGTCACGCGCGGTAACCTCTGCATCAAGGGTCGTTTCGGCTTCCAGCACGTGCAGGCTCGCGACTCCGTCTGAGGTGAGAGTCGGAGCGATCGTCCTTGCGGGCGGCCGATCGAGTCGGATGGGTCAGGCGAAGGCGCTGCTCGACTGGCACGGGATGACGGCCGTCGAACACGCGGTCTCGGTCGTGCGCGTCGGTGTCGGGGGTGGCCCGGTGTGTGTCGTTCGGGCACCGGGCCAGGAGTTGCCTCCACTCGATGCGATACTCGTCGAGGACACGATCGCCTACGAGGGGCCGCTCGCAGCGCTCCACACGGGGCTCGTCGCTCTCGAGGGCATGGCTGATATCGCATTCGCCTGCGGCGTCGATACGCCGTTGCTCGGTCCGGCTTTCGTCCGTGCCGTGGTTCGTGCGCTCCGCAAGGGTGATGACGCCGTTGTGCCGACGATCGGTGGCCGTTCGCAACCGCTCCTCGCTGCCTACCGGGTGCGGATCGTACCGAGGGTGCAGGCGCTGCTCGACGACGGTGCCGGCGGGCTCAAAGACATACCCCGGACGTGCGCGGTGCGCCAGGTGGGCGAGTGGGAGTTGATCTCCGATCCCGAGCTCGGCGCCGCCGACCCACGGCTGAACGGTGCTGAGAATGCGAACACGCCCGAGGAGTGGGCTGCGCTCAGCGCCCGATCCTAGGACGCCGGCTCTAGCCGGTTGCCAGGGTGGCGCCCGGCCCGAGCTCCACCTCACCACTTTCCACAAGCACGACGTCGCCGCGAACGAGCACGATCGTCAGCCTTCCGTCCGGAGCAATCGCACCTGCAGTCCCTGCACGGACACCCACGCGAACACTGAGTCCTCGGAGAGCGTTGCGCCGCTCGAGCTCGTCGAGCAGCACGGCGAGACCACTGACGAGCCAGGCGTCGTAGAGGCGCTCGAGCTCGGTGAGAACGGCAGCGAGCACGACTCCCCGATCGAGCGGGCGGTGCGCTGCCATCCGGAGCGACGTCGCCGGCAGCCGCGTCTCCGGCGGCAGCTCTCCCTCGCTTTGATTGACGTTGATCCCGATCCCGCAGACGACGACGGAGCCGGACGCTTCGAGCAGGACCCCCGCGAGCTTGCGGCCCTCGAAGAGCACATCGTTCGGCCACTTGACCATTGCCGGTACCGAGAACTCGCCCTCGACAGCGGCGGCGACCGCCAATCCGGCGACGAGCGAGAGCTGGGGCAGCAGAGCTCCCGGCGGCGCCCGCAAGAGCACCGAGAAGAGGAGCGCCGCCGACGGCGCGTCGTCCCACCGCCGACCCGAACGTCCACGCCCGGCGGTCTGGTGCTCGGCCGCGGCAACGGTGCCGTGCGGATGGTCGCTCCCCGCGAGCATGTCCTGCGTCGAGGCTGTCTCGGTCGCGTAGAAGTAGGGCTCACCGAACGACCCGCGGAGGAGCGGCCGGACGGCTCCCGGGGCGAGATCACTCACGGTCGTCGACCCTGCGAAGCCGTTTTGTCTCGCCGCGACGCTTCTTCGTCTCGACCCGCTTCGCCTGCGCCGCGCGTGACGGCTTCGTGGGAACCCGCTTGCGCTCCACGTGAAGCGCCTCGGCCAACCGCGCGACCACACGGTCGATTGCGAGTTCGCGATTTCGAAGCTGGCTGCGCTCGTCCTGCGCGACTGCTCGGATGACCGGCCCGGTCTTCGCGAGGACGCGACGCTTCTGCACGTCGCTCAGCGCAGTTGATGCCTCGACGTCGAAGACGGCCTCCACCCGGGATTCGGTCTTGTTCGCATGCTGCCCACCGGGGCCGCTCGACCGAGACACGCGCAACTCGATGTCGGCCAGGGGGAGCACAACGGAGCGCGAGACCCTACGGTTCGTCCGTTCGTCGCCGCTCACGGCCGCGCCGGCGGCGAGATCGTTAGCAGACCATCGACGTGGTCGTGGTCGACCTGCAGCGTCGTGTGCGTGATGTCGAACCGCTCGGCGAGCATGTGCTCGCTCAGGCGACGGATCCCGTGGCAGTCGTCACCCTCGCGCACGAGCATGTGCGCAGAGAGGGAGGGGAACCCACTCGTGATCTGCCAGACGTGGAGGTCGTGAACCTCGACGACCCCCGGCTGCGAGACGAGTGCGTGTCCGATCTCCTCGGCATCGAGCCCACGTGGTGTCGACTCGAGCAGAACGAGCACCGACTCGCGCAGGACGTCCCAGGAGCTCACGATCAGATAGACCCCGATCAGGACGCCCATGATCGGATCGGCGTAGCTCCAACCCGTTGTGACGATCACGATGCCGGTGACGATGACGGCGACCGAGCCGAGCGCGTCGCCGACGAGGTGAATGTAGGCGGCACGGAGGTTGATGTCCTCGCCGTCGCGGCGGAAGACGGCCGCAGCTCCGACTGCGTTGACGAGCAGGCCGATGCTCGCGACCACGATGAGCCAGCCGCCCGGCACCGTCTCGGGATCCGAGAATCGCCGAGCAGCCCCGACGAACACGATCAGCGCAATGACGATTAGCGAGACAGCGTTGAAGAGAGCAGCCAGGATCTCCGCACGCTTGAACCCGAAGCTCCGGTTCGGCGTCACAGGTCTCCTCGCCAGCATGACTGCGCCTGCCGCCACGGCGAGCGCGACGACGTCGGAGAGGTTGTGCCCCGCATCCGCGAGCAGCGAGAGGCTGCCCGCGAGGATCGCCGCGATCACCTCGACGAGGGTGTAGGCAGCGTTGAGGACGAGCGCGAGCGTCAACGAGCGCAGGGAGCTGCTCGAAGCGCTGTGGGAGTGACCGTGGTGATGCGCGTGCGCCATGGTGAGACGGTAGCGCGACGTGAGCACTGGCACTGTCGCGCGGGCGCAGCTTCTGGGAGAATGGCGGCCGTGGCATGCATCTTGCTCGACATCGACGGTGTCCTTCATGTCTCGGGTGAACCGATCCCCGGGGCCGTCGAAGCCGTTGCGCGCCTGCGGGAGCAGGGGCACTCGCTCCGCTTCGTGACGAATAACTCGACGCGACTCCGCGCGGTGCTCGCGGAGGAGTTGCGACTGCTCGGCTTCGCGCTCGAGGACGACGAGCTCCAGACGACGCCACGAGCCGCGGCGCGCGAGCTTGCCGGCAAGCGCGTTCTTGCGCTCGTGATGGGCGCGATCGTGCCCGACCTCGAGGGGATAGAGCTGGTCGGAGATCGCGCGGATGCGGTCCTCCTCGGCGGGTGCGACGAGACGACGGAGCCGAATCAGGTGTTCTCGTGGATGAACCTCGGGCGCGCCTTCGCAGAGCTGCAGATGGGTGCGGAGCTGTACTGCCTGCACAAGAACAAGTGGTGGCAGACGAGCCGTGGACCGTTGCTCGACGCGGGAGCGTTCGTCGCCGGTCTCGAGTACGCGACGGGGGTCGATGCGACGGTCCTCGGCAAGCCGAGCCCGGCCTACTTTGCGGCTGCACTCGATGCTCTCGGCGCACAGCCGGAGCTGACCTGGATGGTGACCGATGACGTCGAGGCAGACGTCCGCGGAGCTCAGAGCTTCGGGATGCGGACGGCGCTCGTGCGCACCGGCAAGTTCCGGCCGGAGACGCTCGAATCTTCAGGCCTCGTGCCCGAGATCGTCCTCAGCTCCCTGGCGCACCTCCCCGAATGGCTCGAGCGGTCGCTCTAGGCGCCAGAGGCCCTCGATGACTGTCAGGATCGGCACGGACCTGATCGAGATCGAGCGAATCGCTCGCGCGCTCGAACGACCCGGCTTCCGTGACCGGTGCTTCACGAAGGCCGAGCAGGACTACTGCGAGACGAGACGCAACCCAGCCGAGAGCTATGCGGCTCGGTTCTGTGGCAAGGAGGCCGTCGGCAAGGCGCTTGGCTGCGGCGTGCGATTCACCTGGAAGGACATCGAGATCGTCGGGCCGCCGAAGCCCGGGGTGACTCTCACGGGGAGGACTGCCGGGTATGCGGCGCGGATCGGGATGCGCGAGATCGATGTCTCGCTGACACATTCGCACACGATGGCGGGCGCGTCCTGCGTCGTGCAGTTGGGAGAGTAGCGTGGCCGAGCCCGGGTTCGAGTGGCTCTACACGGCGGCCGAGATGCGTGCGGCAGAGGAGGCGTATCCCGGTTTTCCCGGGACGGCTCCGGAGCTGATGGAGCGCGCAGGTGCCGCCGTCGCGTACGAGGCGCGCCGCGCATTCCCCGAGGCCCGGCGCTTCGCGGTCGTGTGCGGAGGAGGCTCGAACGGGGGAGACGGACGCATCGCCGCACGCCGTCTGCGGGAGGCAGGCCTGGAGGCGGTCGAGACGGACGCAGTCGAAGGATGCGACGTCGTCATCGACGCGCTCTTCGGAACCGGCTTCGAGGGCCCTCCGCGGCCCGAGGCGGCGCAACTGATCGAGCGGATCAACGCCTGCGGCCGGCCGGTCGTCTCCGTCGACGTTCCGTCCGGCGTCGATGCCTCGACCGGTGAGGTCGCGGGGTCGGCGGTGAACGCGACGCTGACGGTCACGTTTCATGCGAGCAAGGTCGGCCTTCACGTCACTCCGGGTCGGTTTCACCGTGGTGAGCTCGCTGTCGCCGACATCGGCCTCGCGCCTGCCGTGACTGCGGCTCGCCGGGCGACGCGAGAGTTGCTCGACCGGGTGCCACGTCGAGGTCTCCGGGACTCGAAGTTCACTGCAGGTGCCGTGCTCGTGGTCGGCGGCGCGCCGGGAACGACGGGTGCACCGGTTCTCGCCGCGATGGCGGCGCTTCGGGCCGACGCGGGATACGTCGCGATTGCCGTCCCGCGGGAGTGCTTCGCCGTGGTCGAAACGCTCGCGCTCGAGCCCGTCAAGCGCGGGTTCGACTGGGCAGACGCCGAAGAGACGATTCTGGCAGAAGCCGAACGAGCCGACGCCGTTGCGCTCGGGCCGGGACTGGGGCGGAGCCGCGAGGCGCAAGCGCTCGTGGCGCGTCTGCTCGAACGTCTCGACCTGCCCGTCGTCGTCGATGCCGATGCCCTCTTCGGTCTTCGTCCGACGACGCGCGCCAACCCGACCGTTCTCACCCCCCATGCCGGCGAGCTCGCGCGCCTTCTCGACCGTGACTCGGACTGGATTGCTGCACATCGCCTGGAGGCGGCGAGAACTGCGGCCGAGATGTTCGGCGCCGTCGTCCTCCTGAAAGGAGCCGATACGATCGTGCACGCGCCGACGGGCGAACTCGTTGTCTGCGACGCAGGCCCGGCGTCTCTTGCAACGGCCGGCACTGGTGACGTCCTCACGGGCATTGTCGCGGCCTTTCTCGCCAAGGGACTCGACTCGACGACCGCTGCCGCGGCGGCCGCCACGGCGCACGGACTCGCGGCCGCTGCGGTGCCGTATCAGGCCGGGCTGGTTGCGGGCGACGTCTTCGGGACGCTTCCGGCAATCCTGTCAACGAGGGGTGGCGCCGCGTACGACAGGTAATGGCTGATCGTCGGCCGACCTGGCCTAACCGGCGAGCTCGAGATCAAAGAGCGCGTCCACGGCCTCGCCTTCCTCCAGGTACACCTCTTCGGTGTTGACCGACCAGACGTCGCGGTGATCGGGTCGCCGCCGCTCGCCGCGATGCACCCGAGACACGAGCCGGTCGCAGCCGACCCGACCGTTCCCGTTCGAGAGCTCGAGGGCGGTTGGTAGCCTCGAACCTGTGAGGATCGAGATCCTGGGCTCCGGCGGCGCGGCCACCATCCCGCGCCCGGGTTGCCAGTGCCGCGTGTGTGTCGACGCGCGCGCGAAGGGCGGCCGCTCGGTGAGGACTGGCCCATCGACATTCGTCCACGGGCCGAACATCCTCTTCGATACGCCCGAGGAGTCGAAGTACCAGCTCGAGCGGGCGGGGATCGGCGAGATCAACGCCTGCTTCTACTCGCACTGGCACCCCGACCACACGATGGGGAAGCGGGTCTGGGAGACGCGGAACGGCGACTTCCGCACCTGGCCGCGGGAGGCCAAGCAGCCGCTCGTCACGGACATCTACTTGCCGCAACAGGTCGCCGTCGACTTTCGGAGGTGGCTCGGCGGCATGGAGCATCTCGAGTTCATGCGCGAGCGCGGCTGGATCCGGGTTCATGAACTCGCCGACGGAGACGTGGTGGACATCGAGGGCGTCTCCGTGCGCCCGTTCAGGCTCGCCGAGGACTATGTCTACGCCTTCGAGTTGACTGATGGCGACAGACGCCTGCTCGTCTCCATGGACGAGCTGAACGGCTGGTCTCCTCCCGGCCACATCAAGGGGTGCAACGTCGCGGTCCTCCCCATGGGAATCTGCGAGTTCGACCTGTTCACCGGTGAACGCTTGATCCATGAGGAGCATCCGGTGCTCGTCTTCGAGGCGACGTTCGCCGAGACGCTCGGGATCGTCGACGCGCTCGACGCCGGGCAGGTCGTGCTGAGCCACGTCGAGGAAATGGACTGCATCTCCTACGGTGAGCTGGTGCAGGTCGAGGAGCGCCTGCGAAGCGAGGGTCGCAACGTGACCTTCGCCTGGGATGGCATGACGATCGACGTCTGACGGAGAGAATGGAGCCCATGCACCGCTCGCTGATCACGATCGACCTCGCGGCGATCCGCCATAACGCTCGCACGTTGCGAGGGCTCCTCGCGGGCGCGGAGCTCTGGGCCGTCGTCAAGGCAGACGGCTACGGGCACGGTGCGACCGATGTGGGGCGGGTTGCGCTCGAGGAGGGCGCCACCGCACTCTGTGTCGCGACGGTGCCCGAGGCGCTCGAGCTTCGAGCGGTGCTCCCCGAGGCGCGGATCATCGTTCTTGGGGACACTGGCTCCGCCGACCTCACCGTTGCGCGCGAGGCCCGTCTCGAGCTCGGCGTCTCGACCGCAGATGTTCCCGCGGGTGTACCGGTGCACTTGAAGCTCGACACGGGCATGGGGCGGTGGGGTGTCTCCGAGCTAGCAGCACCGGGTTCCGGGGTCGTCGGCGTGATGAGCCACTTCGCCTCCGCCGACACCGATCCCGAGTACACAGCGGTTCAGCTCGAGCGTTTCCTCGAGGCGACCGCGTCGGTCGCCCATCTGCAGCGGCACATCGCAAACAGCGCGGGCACGCTCCTGTATGCCGAGGCGCACCTGGACGCCGTTCGCTGCGGGATCGCGCTCTACGGCATCTCGCCATTCGGCACCGATGCTGCCGAGGATGGGTTGCAGCCCGCTCTTCGCTGGGAGTCCTCGATCGCCCTCGTGAAGACGCTCGGTCCCGGCGACAGCACGGGTTACGGTCGGCGCTTCGTCGCGACGCGGCCGACCCGGATCGGGATCGTTCCTGTCGGCTATGCGGACGGCTTTCGCCGGAGCATGTCCGGCACCGAGGTGGTCGTCGCGGGCTCGCGGGCCGTGGTCGTCGGAACCGTCTCGATGGATGCAATCGCCATTGCTCTCCCGGCCGGCGCCGAGGCCGGGGATCGCGTGACGCTCGTCGGCGAGGGGGTCGTTCTGGAGGAGCACGCGCGCGTCTCTGGCACCATCCCCTATGAGATCGCCTGCGGGATCGTCTCGCGGGCTACCCGATCGGAGCGTGTGATCGTCGATGAGTGATGGCGTTGGATACCGCGTGGCAATGCAGGAGGAGCGATCCGCAGCCCTGCGGAATCGCGTGCAGCAACTTCTTGCGCCCCTCGATGGCAGCGAGCGTGCGCTCGACAGCGGCTGTGGTGCGGGCGCCTTCGCGTTCGCCCTCGCGCCGCTGGTCGGGAGCGTCGTCGGGGTCGACCTGTCGGAGGATCTCGTTGCAGCGGGCCGGGAGCTCGCTCCGGCGAACTGTGAGCTCATGGTGGGGGATGCGACGGCCCTGCCGTTCGAGTACGGCTCGTTCGACATCGTCGGCTGCATGCGTGTGCTCCATCACGCGCGTCGACCCGAGCTCATCGTCTCCGAGCTCGCCCGCGTGACGCGTCCCGGCGGCCGGATCCTTCTCGTCGACCAGATCGGTGCGGTCGACCCTGTTGTCGCCGCCGAGACCGACCGCTTCGAACAGGCACGCGACTCTTCACATACCCGACTGCTGCCGGACGTGGACATCAGGGGCTACCTCGATGCGAACGACCTCGAGGTGCTGACGAACGAGATCGCGCCAGAACAGCGAAACCTCGAGCGCTACCTCGACCTCGTCGGCCTCGAGGGCGACGAGAGGCGCCGCGTGAGTGGCATGGCACCGGGCGCGCTCTACGAGGTCGAGATCGGCTGGTACGTCGCGCGCAAGCGCGGCGGGCTCGTTCACTAGCGGCCGCACTTGCGGCAGCGTCAGACCGATTCGCCCCGGTGGGCGGACATGCCGACGAACCGCGCCACGAGGCCCGGTGCGATCGCCTGCGCGATCCCGACGAAGCGATAGGGAAACCAGGGCACGACGCACTCACTCTTGCCCTTCTCCATTGCCTTTACGACCGTCACCGCGACGTCGTCCGCTTCGATCACAAACGACCGCAGCAGCCGGCTCCTCAGCACCTTCTTCTGCGGAAACCCCTCGGTCTCGACGAAGCCGGGGAGGATCGAGTGCACCTGGATGCCCGAGTCCCGCAAGGCGGCACCGAGCGATCGCGAGTATGCGAGCTGCGCGTGCTTCGAGGCGGCATAGGCACCTGCCGGTGCAAACGACACGGTGCCTGCGACGGAGACGAGGTTCACGATGTGGGCGCCCCCGACCCTCGCGGCCGCCTCGAGTCCTGGCTGGAACCCTCTCGAGCACCAGACGCTGCCGAGGTAGTTGACCCGCATGACCTCCTCGACGAGGTCGAGGTCGACGCTGAGGAACGTCCCACGAGCGGGCATCCCGGCGTTGTTGACGAGGAGGTGAATCGCAGGATGGCGTTCGAGTACCCGCTCGGCGAGTCCCTCGACCGCGGCCCTGTCGCCAACGTCACAGAGCTCTATCTCCGCGCCGATCTCGTCGGCGAGAGCGCGCAGCCGATCCTCGCGGCGGGCGACGAGCACGCACCTCCATCCATCGCGCGCAAGCCTGCGGGCGATCGCCTCTCCGATCCCCGACGATGCTCCCGTGACGACCGCGATGCGCTCCATCTCGGCAACGTAACGCAGATGACCTCGAGGGGCCGGGCTCAGGCGCCGGGAACTGTGTCGCCCCAGGCCGACTTCCGTGCGAGCCTGTACGCGTCGCCGTCCTTCCGCGAGACCGTGCGCCCCTCGAGTCCGGACCGCGTGCAGAGATCGAGCACGACGTGCCCGGGGCGGAGGTCGGGGCGTCGAAGCACGCGTGCCGCGGCTCGCTCGTGTGGCTCGCGGCAGAGCACTGCGTATGAGAACTTCTCGTCCTCGAACCCGCGCTCGGCGTCCTTCGCGAGCCGGTGCGTGCGACTACGCGGCAGCCGCACCGAGAAGTGACACCAGTCGTCGGCAGGGAGCGGGCAGGGGGCATCGTGGGGGCACGGCGCGAGCGTCGAGCCCCCGGCCGCGACCACCGAGTCGCGCGCGGCGAGCGTCCGCCTGTAGCCCGCCGTCGTGCCGGGCTCGATGATCACGAGCGTGTCGGTGGTTCGCGTCCACGCCTCGCGAACGAGTTGGTCGAGCGCGACCGGCTGCAGCTCGCCGATCAGATACGAGACGACGACGAGATCTGCATTGTTGCCTGGCGCTCCGGCGTCGCTGACGATCCAGCTCGCCTCCTGCAACGCCTCGGATCCTGTCCTCGCGAGCGTCCGACCTGCGCGTGCCATCTCCACCTCGGCCTCGACGAGCGTTACTGTCGCGATCTGGCGCCACGTCTCGGCGGCAGCCCAGCTTGCGATCCCGGGGCCTGCACCGAGATCGAGCATCGACGTGGGACTCCAGTCGGGACGGAGTTCGCGAATCCGCTCGAACACGTCTGCCGCCGCCGCGAAGGTCGCAGGCGCGCGGGTGGCGAGGTATGCGGCGATGTCAACCGGCGTCCGCGCTGCACGCTCCGCCGACGATCCTCCCGCGCGGTACGCATCGGAGAGAGCGCGCGCCGAGCGCTCGAGCTCCTTCGGGCTGATCCGGTGGACGAGCTCCTCGATACCGGTCTGCAGCGCGTTTGGAAGCGTCACGCGGCGATCACGTCGCCGGGCCGTCGCCCTCGAGCGCCTTCCAGGGATTGAACGTCGACACGCCCAGGTCGGCGAGTGCTGCGGCCTCGCGACTGACGAGCGTGAGGCCGTTCACCTTTGCGGTTGCAAGCATGAGCCCGTCGGCCACCTGCAGCGGCCGGAGGCTCGAGAGGCGTCCCCACGCGTCCGCGACCGAGGCGGAGATGGGGAGCAGCCGGTCTCCGTAGGCGACCACGAGGCCCTCGAGCCACTCGTCAAGCGACGCCGCTCGTTCTGGCTCCCGGGGTCGCAGGAGCTCGACGCCGCGACGGATCTCCCCCGTCACCAACACGCTCAGATGAAGGTCGACGGACGCGACGCGCCCGAGCCATTCTCTGACGTGCGGGTCGGGGCGCGGACGCCGGAGTTCGGAGACGACCTCTGTGTCGAGGAGGAATGACACTCAGCCGTCGAGCTCGACCGGGCGGGGAAGGTCAGGTGGCCGCTCGAGATCGAGTCCATCGAGTGTCGGCCCGGAAAGGAGGTAGTCCTTGAAGCCGTCGTCTCCCGTCAGCCGCCGGGAGTCGTCGACTGAGACCACCACTGCCGTTTCCCGACCGTGGCGGCTGATCGTCTGCGGCCCCTCGGCGACGGCACGGTCAACGACCTCGGAGAGCTTCTGCTTCGCGGTCTGGAGCTGCCAGATCATCTCTTTCAATGTAGCAAAAATCTAGACGGTCTAGATATATAAGATGTTCGCATTGCCGCTTCGAAAGATGGTGGCGAGGCCTCAGATCGAAGCTAGTTCCCCCGCACAACGGCCCCGTGCCCGACGCTAACGTCACTCCGGGGGAAGTAGCTAGGATCGTCGCATGGCCGGGAGATTCGAGGGCAAGCAGGCGCTGGTCCTGGGTGTCGCCAACAAGCGGTCGATCGCGTGGGCGATCGCGAAGCGCCTCCACGAGGAAGGGGCCGAGCTGGCGTTCACGTTCCAGGGAGAGCGGATCGAGAAGGGCGTTCGCGAGCTCGCCGAGTCGGTCGATGCGAAGCTCGTCACCGAGTGTGACGTCCGCTCCGAAGTGGATGTTGCCCGGGTCTTCGCCGAGACCGGCGAGGCCTTCGGGGGCGGTCTCGATCTCCTCGTGCACTCGGTTGCCTACGCTGCAGCAGAGGATCTCGAGGGGCGTTTCATCGACACGCCGCGTGATCGCTTCTGGATGGCCGTCGACATCTCTGCCTACTCGCTCGTCTCGTGCGCGAAGGCTGCGGAGCCGCTCATGCAGGCACGCGGAGGCGGGTCGATGGTGACGATGACCTACCTTGGCGGCGTCCGGGCAGTCCCGCACTACAACGTGATGGGTGTTGCGAAGGCCACGCTCGACGCATGCGTGCGCCACCTCGCCTGGGATCTCGGTGAGAGCGGGATCCGGATCAACGCCGTCTCGGCCGGGCCCGTGCGCACGCTCTCCGCGCGCTCGATCGCAGGCTTCACGACGATGGAGGAGATGTTCGAGCAGCGTGCGCCGCTCCATCGCCACATCGCCGCCGACGACGTCGGTGGTGCCGCCGCATACCTTCTCTCCGACGACGCGGTGAACGTGACGGGGACGATGCTGTACGTCGACTCCGGGTACCACGCGATGGGGATGTAGCTCCCGGCGGGAACGGAGGCCGTTCCCGCCGCGAGGTTGAAGCGTGGCGGCCCGACCGCGCTCCTGGCGCCTGGACGCTTCAGTCAGGAGCCTGATCCGCGACCGCGCCGTCCCCGCGTGTCAGCGCGCGAGGTCGAGCACCTGGTTCGCCCTCACGTCTGTCAGCCGCCGCTCGCGCCCTCCCGGTGAACGGACGATCAGCTCGCTCACCGTCTTCTCGCGACCAAGGCCAAAGTGTGCGCGCGGATCCTCCGAGGAGAGGTAGCTGCTGCCAGCCTTCAGCTCCTGCACGAGCCGACGTCCGTTCGGCAGGACTGCCGTCACGACCGTCCCGGGCGCAAATCGTGCAGGCTTCACGACCAGCCAGTTGCCCTTGGAGCCCGTGTTCCGTAGCAACATGAGCTTGCCGCCGATCGAGCCGACAGCGATGTCCATGCTGCCGTCGTTGTCGTAATCGGCGGCTGCAAGGCCGCGACCGATCACGCGCGGGACGGCATCGAGCCCCACGACTCGGGTTGCATCCGCGAACTGTCCCGGCCGGTCATGTGCTGTCAGGTTCTCGAAGACCTGTACAGGTTCGGCGCTTTTCTTCAGGCCCTCGACCGGGATCGACCCGTTCGCAAGTGCGAGGTCGAGATTGCCGTCGAGGTCGAGATCGACCCACGATGCCCCCCAACCGGCGAGAGTCGTATCGAACGCCCCTGCGATATCGGAGCGCGCATCGCTGAACGTACTGCCTACCCCGTTTGCAACGTCGCTCCGGAAGACGGCGTGGAGCTGCTTGTGGGAGTTGGTCACGAGAAGATCCGTGCGGCTGTCTCCGCTGTAGTCGGCGGCCGCGATTCCCATCCCGGCGTTCGGGTCGCCGACCCCGAAGCGCCCTGAGTGCTCCTCGAGCCGGAAGCCGAGGCCGTTGCGATTTCCCGGGACGTTCATGTAGAGGCGGTTCGGGTTTGCGTCGTTTGCGACGTAGAGATCGAGGCGACCGTCGTTGTTGATATCGGTGAAGACTGCTCCGAGTCCGTGCTCGACGCGCGCGTCGATGCCTGCCTTGTCGCCGACCTCGCGGAACCGGGCGTGGCCGCTCCGGTCGTTTCCGAGGTTGAGATAGAGCAGGTCGCGAACACCGAGGTGATCGTTCGGGAACCCCGACGACGATCCAGGGATCAAGGCGTTCACGTCCGTGTAGCCGGCGACGAAGAGGTCAGGTCGACCGTCGCCGTTCACGTCTCCGATCGCCGCCCCGGAATGCCAGCCCCAGGCGGTGATCCCGGCCGCACGGGCGCCCTCAATGAAGTGCCCCTTGCCGTCGTTCCAGAGGAGTGCGTCGTTTCCGGCTGCGGTCACATAGATGTCGGTGAAGCCGTCGCCGTTGAGGTCGCCGGCGACGCAGCCGTTCCCTCGGATCCGGATCCCGGCCTTCGAGGGGCGGCTCACGTCGGTGAACCGGCCATTCCGGTTCCTGAACAGTGCGCTTCGCGGTTGCCCCCCGTGCTCGAGCCAGTAGCCGTAATCGAGGTCGGAATACGAGTTGACCGCGAAGAGATCGAGCCAGCCGTCATTGTCGATATCGACCCAGCAGACGCCGCCGCCCATCATTCCGGTCGCATCCGTCGTCTGTGGGGTGCGGAAGGCGCTCTGCTGGAAATCGATCCCGACCTGCGGAGCCACGTTCTCGAACTGGATGCCCCCGAGACCGGACGAGACGAGCTGCGCCGACGCCCCTGCGGCTGCCGCCTCAGGCGTGCCTCCCCGCATGGCGACGATCACGTAGCGACCGCGATCGAGCTGAAGCTCGAGCGTGCGGGTGAACGGCGTCCTGTTGCCGGTGAAGGCGACCGTTGCCGGGTTTCCCTCCACCGTGAGCAACCGTTCGGTGCCTGTCACGGTGGCGATGACGAGGGGAGGCGACTGGCTCACGGCCGGTTCGAGGCCGAGCTCCAGGCTTTCGATGCGGCGCTCGGGGACGATGAGCGGACGATTGCGCGCGAGGCCGATCTGCTGCCAGAGCCCCTGCAGCCGCTCGCCGCGTGCGGCGGTAGCGGCGACGTCCTTGTCACGACTGCGAAGCGCCGTCGCTTCGAGCTTGAAGTTTGTGATCAGATCCGCGGTGATCTGGCGCGCAGTCTCTGCATTCAGCTGTGTTGCGACGCCCTTCGAGGGGAGGATCGTCGCCGGCGGCAGCTCTCCCGTGGCTGCGGGGCTCGCGAGTGCAGCGCTCGGGCGCGCCGGGAGACCGGCCAGGATGAGCAGGCCTGCGAATGCGACGGCCCCACCAACCGCTAGGGCGCCGAGAACGGGTCGCCGCGGCGCGGTCGACATCGGCCCGAACCGCGGCGAGAGCAGGGCGATTACCGGACGCGACGCGCAGACGATCGTCAGCGCAGCGAGGAGCGCGACCTTCGTCCAGAACTCCGTCGTCGTCGGCGCGATCAGGAGGACGGCGAGAAGCCCGATCGCCATGGCGTAGACGCGGCGCTGACGGCTCCCGGTCGGCGTCGTCTTCGGGTCGGTGATCATGAAGAAGAGGAAGATGAGCACCTCGGGTGAGAAGACGAGCACGCGCCAGAACTCGAAGCCCGTGATCGGCCCGAGGTGCCAGCGCGCCGTCATCTCGTGGCCGGCTACGGCAATCACGCCGATGCCGATCGCGAACGTGATCCAGAACGTGGCGGCGATGGCAAGCAGGTGGAGCCGGATCAGAACCGTGAAAACCCCAACAACGATGACGCCGAGCGCGAGCACCATCCAGGGCGACATCGGCCCCCACCAGAGGGCGAGCGGATCTGCGCGTGTCGACCCGAGGAGGACGAAGCAGAGGACGAGCGCAACGTTCGACGGGTTGAGGAAGTGGTGGCCGCGGAACCGGATCAGGTGCTTGGAGAGGATCGCGACTGTCGCCGTGCCGGCGAAGATCCACCACCCCTTCATGCTCCACCAGTCCCCGTGCTCGGTTCCCGGCACCCGGAGCACGAAGGCGATCCCGTTTCCCGTCAGGAGGGCACTTGCGGGCCACATGATCACGCGCCGCCGGTGAAACGTGATCCCGAGCTCGAGTACCGCGCAGGTAAGCAGCGAAACGAGGATCTGGGCGATCGAGAGCTCGAATCCGAAGGCGGTCTGGCCTATGACCTGCAGCGACGTGATAACGGCCGCGATGCGGAGCCGCGGGTCGCGGATCTTCGGCAGGAGCACCGGGTACGCCGTGCCCCGGATCGTGAGGGTGCGCCCCGCCGCCCCATCAGCCAGGATCGATGCGCCCATCCAGCTATCGTACCGTCGAGATTGCAGCGTTCAGCGCCTCGCTCGAGGATGTGTTGCCGCGTCGCGAACACGGTGTGCATCCCCGGTCGGGCCGTTGCTTTATTCTTTGAAGCATGCTTGACGTTCGCGCCCGCACTCGACAACGCTAGGCCGGGGAGACTGTGTGCGCGTGAACTCACGGTATCGAGGCCGGCGATGATCCCTCCCCACGAGGGGAGGCCGCGGTGAGCGCGGTGCGTCCGGCGGAGACCGGCCTCTACTCGGCCGACTACGAGCACGACGCGTGCGGCGTCGCCTTCGTCGCGCGACTCGACGCGATGCCGCAGCACGAGACGGTCGAGCGCGCGTTGCTCGCGCTCGCCAACCTGGAGCATCGCGGGGCCACCGGTGCCGACGCGAACACGGGCGACGGCGCCGGAATCCTGCTCCAGCTGCCCGACACGTTCTTCCGCGCCGTTCTCGGCGAGCAGCTGCCCGAGTCCGGCCGGTACGGCGTCGCGATGTGCTTCCTGCCCGTCGACGAGGCACGGCGCGCGGAGCTCGAGCGCCATCTCTGGGGTCTCGTCGAGGAAGAGGGGCAGCGGGTCGTGTGCTGGCGGGACGTTCCTGTCGACCAGGCTTTCGTCGGAGTGACGGCGGGTGCCGCGGCGCCGGCGATTCGGCAGCTCTTCGTCTCGGCGGGCGACGACGTGGTCGCCGATCAGGACGCTTTTGAGCGGAAGCTCTACGTGATCCGGCGCCGCTTCGAGCTCGAGCTCGGCTCGGACGCGATCGTCCCGAGCTTCTCGTCTCGCACGATCGTCTACAAGGGGATGCTCACCGCGCCGCAGCTGCGCGGCTACTTTCCCGACCTGCAGGACGAGCGCACGGCGTCAGCGCTCGCACTCGTCCACTCCCGCTTCTCGACCAATACGTTTCCGAGCTGGGAGCTCGCGCACCCGTACCGGATGATCGCCCACAACGGCGAGATCAACACGGTACGCGGCAACATCAACTGGATGCGGGCGCGCGAGTCGCAGCTCGCGTCGGAGCTCTTCGGCGACGATCTCGTCAAGGTGCTACCCGTGATACAGGAGGGCGGCTCCGACTCGGCCACGTTCGACAACGTGCTCGAGCTGCTCGTCCTGGGGGGCCGCTCGCTGCCCCACGCGATCATGATGATGATCCCCGAGGCGACCGTCGGGCGCACAGACCTGCCACCGGAGCTCCTCGGCTTCTACGCGTATCACCAGTGTCTGATGGAGGCCTGGGACGGTCCCGCGGCCGTCTCGTTCACCGATGGACGGGTAATCGGAGCGACGCTCGACCGCAACGGGCTGCGACCGGGTCGCTGGCTCGAGACGCGCGACGGCTGGGTCGTCCTCGCCTCCGAAGCGGGGGTGCTCGACATCCCTGCGGCCGACGTTCTCCGTAAGGGCCGCCTGCAACCGGGCCAGCTCTTCCTCGTCGATCTCGAGCAGGGTCGGATCGTCCCGAACGACGAGGCGAAGCTCACGATCGCAACCCGCAAGCCGTACGCCGCGTGGTTCGAGAGCGAGGTCGTGGAGCTCGCCGATCTGCCCGCCCGTGAGCCCCGGACCGCGCCAACCGAGACGTTACGCCAGCGCCAGGTCGCCTTCGGCTACACACAGGAGGACATGAAGGTCACCCTGGCGCCACTCGCCCGGAATGCCGAGGAGGCCGTCAGTTCGATGGGGAACGACACGCCGCTCGCCGTGCTCTCGAGCGGCAACCGGATCCTCTACTCGTACTTCAAGCAGCTCTTCGCGCAGGTCACGAACCCGCCAATCGACTCGATCCGCGAAGCGATCGTGATGAGTGTGCAGGCGAGCATCGGCTCGGAGAGGAACCTGCTCGCAGAGACGCCCGAGCACGCACGTCAGCTCGTCCTTCCCTCGCCGATTCTCCTTGACGCCGAGCTCGAGCAGCTCCGGCAGGTGGATTCCGCGATCTTCAAGGCCCACACCCTCGACGCGACATGGCCCGTCTCCGAGGGTCCGGCCGGGCTCGATGCCGCCCTCGAGCGCCTTTGCCGCGAGGCCGACACCGTGCTCGCGGTCGGGGTCAACATCCTCATCCTTTCCGACCGCGCAGTCGGCCCCGACCGTGCGCCGGTTCCGGCGCTGCTCGCCGTCGCCGCCGTCCACCACCACCTCGTCCGCGAGGGAACGCGACTCCAGGCCGGCCTCGTTGCCGAGACGGGTGAGGCGCGGAGCGTGCACAGCGTCGCGACCCTGATCGGATACGGCGCGGCGGCAGTCAACCCGTACCTGATGCTCGAGACGCTCGGCGAGCTCGTCGCCCTCGGGCTCCTCCCGGACGGCATGACGGCCGAGGTGGCAAAGCAGCGGGCCGTGAAAGGGATCGCCAAGGGGATTCTCAAGACGCTGTCCAAGATGGGCATCTCGACCGTCCCCTCGTACTGCGGCGCGCAGATCTTCGAGGCGATAGGCCTCGCCTCCGAGCTCGTCGATCGGCACTTTACGGGCACCGCGTCGCGCATCGGTGGCATCGGCACGGAGCAGATCGCGCGCGAGATGCTGGCCCGTCACGCTCGCGCCTACCCGGGTGACAACGACACGCTTCTTCCCGTGATCGGCCTGTACGCCTGGCGCCGCGACGGCGAGCACCACCAGTGGAACCCGGAGACGATCTCTCTGCTGCAGGACGCCGTGCGCAACGAAAGCTTCGAGACCTACGAGGCGTATGCCCGGGCCGTCAACGACGATGCGGTGCGGCGGCTGACGCTTCGCGGGCTGCTGCGCTTCCGCGAGGCCGACGACGGTGGAATCCCGCTCGAGGACGTGGAGCCCGCGAGCGAGATCGTGAAGCGCTTCGTCACGGGTGCGATGTCCCTCGGCTCGATCTCACGCGAAGCCCACGAGAACCTCGCGATCGCCATGAACCGCATTGGCGGAAAATCGAACACGGGAGAGGGGGGCGAGGATCCAGTGCGGTTCACGCCCGATGCGAACGGTGATCTCCGCCGCTCCGCGATCAAGCAGGTCGCGTCCGGCCGCTTCGGTGTCACGATCGACTACCTCACGAACGCCGACGAGATCCAGATCAAGATGGCCCAGGGCGCGAAGCCGGGTGAGGGAGGCCAGCTGCCCGGGCACAAGGTCGATCACTACATCGCGAGCGTCCGGCTGACGACGCCGGGTGTCGGTCTCATCTCTCCGCCGCCTCACCACGACATCTACTCGATCGAGGATCTGAAGCAGCTGATCTACGACCTCCGCTGCGCGAACCCGACTGCCCGCATCTCGGTGAAGCTCGTCGCCGAGGTCGGCGTAGGCACCGTCGCGGCAGGCGTGGCGAAGGCGAACGCCGACCACGTTCTCATCTCGGGCCACGACGGCGGAACGGGTGCATCGCCGCTGTCTTCCATCCTCTTTGCCGGTATCCCCTGGGAGATCGGCCTCGCCGAGACGCAGCAGACGCTCGTGCGGAACGACCTCCGCTCGCGCATCTGGGTGCAGACGGACGGGCAGATCAAGACGGGCCGCGACGTCGTTGTTGCGGCGCTGCTCGGCGCGGACGAGGTCGGCTTCGCGACAGCGCCTCTCGTCGCGAGTGGCTGCGTGATGATGCGCGCCTGCCATCTCAACACATGCCCGGTGGGAATCGCGACCCAGGATCCCGTGCTACGAGCGAGGTTCGCCGGCCAGCCGGAGCACGTCGTCAACTTCTTCTTCTACGTCGCCGAGGAGGCCCGCCAGATCATGTCTCGGCTCGGGATCGCGCGCTACGAGGATCTCGTCGGCCGGGTCGAGCTCCTCGAGCCCGACGAGGCTATTGCCCACTGGCGGGAGCGGGGCATCGATCTCTCGCGGGTTCTCGCTCCGACCGCTGTGACCGAGAGCACGCCGGTGCGGAGAACGCAGGCGCAGGACTCTCCGCTCGAAGGCGCGCTCGACTGGGAGTTGATCGAGGCGGCGGCACCGGCCATCGAGGGCGGCGACCCCGTCGAGCTGTCGTCGCCCATCCGCAATCTCAACCGCACCGTCGGAGGCCTTCTCTCGCACCACGTGACCAGGGCTCACGGGAGCACCGGCCTGCCGGACGGTTCGATCCACGTCGCCCTCACGGGTTCCGCCGGGCAGTCCTTCGGTGCCTGGCTCGCTCCCGGGATCGAGCTCGCGCTCGTCGGCGACGCCAACGACTACGTCGGCAAGGGGCTTTCGGGCGGAACGATCTCTGTGCGACCGCCGGACGACGCCGGGTTCGTGGCAGAGGAGAACGTTCTGATCGGCAACACCGTTCTCTACGGCGCCACCTCGGGCAAAGCATTCTTTCGGGGCCTCGCAGGTGAGCGCTTTGCGGTACGAAACTCCGGCGCGACGGCCGTCGTCGAAGGTGTCGGCGATCACGGCTGCGAGTACATGACCGGGGGCGTCGCGGTCGTGCTCGGGCCAACGGGCCGGAACTTCGCCGCCGGGATGAGCGGGGGAATCGCCTACGTCCTCGATCGCGACGGGAGCTTCGGCTCCCGCTGCAACATGGAGCTCGTGGGCTTCGATCCGATCGAGCAGGCGGATGTCGTCACGATCCTCGCGCTCGTCTCCGAGCACGTGCAGCGGACCGGATCGACCGCCGCGGCGCGGGTGCTCGGGGAGGCAGACGCGATTCCGGATCTCTTCGTCAAGGTGATGCCGCACGACTACAAGCGTGCCCTCGCCGACCTCGCAATCGAGCGCGACGACCACCCAGTGTCGGCGGGCGGCGGCGGATTCTTCACGACCGAGACGGAGGCTGCACGCTAATGGGCGAGCTCGGCGCGTTCCTCAAGCTCGACCGCGCGGAGCCCCTCGAGCGCGACCCGGCCGAGCGCGTCCGGGACGTGCGCGAGTTCGTGCGATTGTTGCCGCTCCTCGAGCTGCGCAATCAGGGTGCCCGGTGCATGGAGTGCGGCGTGCCGTTTTGCCACAGCGGATGTCCACTCGGGAACCTGATTCCCGACTGGAACGACCTCGTCTATCGCGACCGCTTCGACGAAGCGATCGTCGAGCTGCACCGCACGAACAACTTCCCCGAGTTCACCGGTCGGCTCTGCCCGGCTCCGTGCGAGGCCGCCTGCGTGCTCGAGATTCGAGAAGGCGACGCGGTCACGATCAAGCAGATCGAGGTCTCGATCGTCGATCGCGCCTGGGAGGAGGGGTGGGTCGTTCCCCGCCCGCCCGCGCATCGAAGCGGCCGAACCGTCGCTGTGATCGGCTCGGGGCCTGCGGGTCTCGCCTGCGCGCAGCAGCTCGCGCGCGCCGGGCACGCCGTCACGGTTTTCGAGCGCGATGAGGCGGCGGGAGGGCTCGTCCGGTTCGGCGTCCCCGAGTTCAAGATCGAGAAGCGCCTGATCGAGCGACGCCTTGCACAGCTCGAGGCCGAGGGCGTCCGGCTCCGCTACGGCGTCGAGGTGGGTGTGGATGTCTCGGCGGAGGAGCTGCGCGCGACCCACGACGCCGTAGTCGTCGCCACGGGTTCGCGCGTGCCGCGCGACCTTCCTGTCGAGGGCCGAGAGCTCGAGGGCGTTCACTACGCGATGGAGTATCTCTACGAGCGCGCCCGTGCGATCGCGGCCGAGGTCGGGACCGAGGGCGAGCTCGCGCCACCTGCGCCGGAGCAGCCGATCACTGCCGCCGGGAAACACGTCGTCGTGATCGGTGGCGGCGACACGGGAGCCGACTGCGTTGCGAATGCCCACCGCGAGAGGGCGGCATCCGTGACCCAGATCGAGGTGCTGGGGGAGCCGCCTGTGAAACGACCCGACGACCTCACTCCCTGGCCTCGGTGGCCGATGAAGCTGCGCACCTCGTATGCGTTGAAGGAGGGAGGCGAGCGCGACTTCGCGATCTCGACGACGCGACTCTCGGGGTCGGGCGGCAAGGTCGACCAGATTCACTGGGCGCAGAACGACGGAACGCCACCCTTCGCGGCGATCCCCGGCACCGATGAGTCGCGCCCGGCCGAGCTCGTGCTGCTCGCGATGGGCTTCCTCCACCCGGAGCAGACCTTGCTCGAGCAGCTCGGAGTCGAGCGCGACGGCCGCGGCAACGTCGACGCACCGAGCTACGCGACGTCGGTGGACGGCGTCTTCGCGGCCGGTGACGCGCGGCGTGGGCAGTCGCTGATCGTCTGGGCGATCAACGAGGGCCGTCAGTGCGCTCTGCAGGTCGACCAATGGCTGATACAACGCGCAATGTGACGAGAGCGGTCATTCTGTCTGCGGTGCGGACGCCGATCGGCCGCTACGGCGGTGGGCTCTCGGCTGTTCGCCCGGACGATCTCGCTGCGCTCGCCGTTGCTGCTGCGGTCGAGCGTGCCGGCGTCGACGCCTCGGAGATCGAGGACTGCTGGCTCGGCTGCGCGAATCAGGCGGGCGAGGACAACCGCAACGTGGCGCGCTTCGCTGCGCTCCTCGCCGGTCTGCCCGACTCGGTCGGCGGCGTCACGGTCAACCGGCTCTGCGCTTCGGGCCTTGCCGCGGTCGTCGGTGCCTGCCACGCCGTGATCGCGGGGGACGGCGACCTCTTTGTCGCCGGCGGGGTCGAGTCGATGTCGCGCGCACCGCTCGTCACGGCGAAGCCCGACCCGGCGCACCCGGATGCCGAGCGCCCGACCTACGACACGACCCTCGGCTGGCGGTTTGTCAATCCCAGCTACGAGGAGCGATACTCGACCGAACGGATGGGCGAGACCGGTGAGAACGTCGCCGAGCGCTGGGGCGTCACGCGCGACGACCAGGACGCCTTCGCGTTTCGCTCGCACATGCGCTGGGCGGCGGCGATCGAGGCCGGCCGCTTCGACGACGAGCTGGTGCCCGCTGGCACCCTCGTGAGGGACGAGCACCCCCGGCCCGACACGACGCCCGAGAAGCTTGCTTCCCTGCGACCGGCGTTTCGCGAATCTGGGAGCGTCACGGCCGGCAACTCGAGTGGGATCAACGATGGCGCCGCCGCTCTCGTGATCGCGAGCGAGGAGAAGGCTCGCGCGCTCGGGATCGATCCGATCGGGTTTTTTGGCGGGTCAGCCGTGGCGGGCGTCGATCCTGCAGTGATGGGCATCGGCCCCGTACCAGCGGTGCTCAAGCTCCTTGGCCGCACGGGCGTTGCTATAGACGAGATCGATCTGGTCGAGCTAAACGAGGCGTTCGCCTCGCAGTCGCTCGCGGTCTGTCGCGAGCTCGGCCTCGACGAGGAGCGTGTGAACGTGAACGGCGGCGCGATCGCTCTCGGCCATCCGCTCGGCATGAGTGGCGCGCGGCTCGTCGTCTCGCTCCTGCACGAGCTGCGTCGCCGTGAGGGTCACCTCGGTCTTGCGACGCTGTGCGTCGGGGTGGGCCAAGGGCAGGCCGCGTTGTTCTCGCGCGGCGCTGCCTGACCTCCGGCTACCGGCGTCGTGAGAAGCCGAAGCCGCCGAACACGATGAGCACGAGTAGGACGATCAGAACGATCCAGAGAATAGACATTGATTCCTTTCCATTGCATCGACGCGGGGTGTCACTCGACTATTCCCCGAACGCGATGGATCGAAACGCGCCCCCGCCGATCGCCATCAGGCGCCGAGGAACAACCGCGCCGCGGGGTTCGCGGTCTCCTCGGTGTACGGGTAGGCGAGCTCCTTCAGCGACTCCCTGAACGCCCGCCGCTCCCCTGGCGGCACCTGGATCCCCGCGAGCACACGGCCGTAGTCTGCGCCGTGGTTTCGGTAGTGAAAGAGGCTGATGTTCCATCCCTGACTCATCGCCTCGAGGAACCGCATCAACGCACCCGGCCGCTCCGGGAACTCGAATCGGTAGAGCACTTCGTTCGGCGCGTTCGCCGGCCCGCCGACGAGGTGACGAACGTGCGTCTTCGCAAGCTCGTTGTCGGTGAGGTCGAGGGTTGTGATTCCCGCTCGCGCCACCGCGCGCAGGAGCTTGCCCTTCTCCGCGCTGTCGCGCACGCTCAACCCGACGAAGACGTGCGCCTCGGTCGGATCGCTGTAGCGGTAGTTGAACTCGGTGATGTTGCTGCGCCCGAGCAGGCTGCAGAACGTCTTGAAGCTGCCGGGCCGCTCCGGGATCGTCGCGGCGAAAACTGCCTCCCGCGCCTCGCCGAGATCGGCGCGCTCGGCGACGAAGCGGAGGCGGTCGAAGTTCATGTTCGCGCCGCAGAGCACGGTGACGAGGTTGCGACCCGTCGCCTTCTCCCGCTCGACCCACTTCTTCGCGCCCGCGACACCGAGCGCCGCCGACGGCTCGACGATCGCGCGCGTGTCCTCGAACACGTCCTTCATCGCCGCACACAACTCGTCCGTGTCGACGAGGATCATCTCGTCGACGTACTTGCGCGCGAGGCGAAACGGCTCGACGCCGACCTGCTTCACGGCGACGCCGTCGGCGAAGAGGCCGACGTGGGGGAGCGTGACCCGCCGACCCATTCGGAGCGAGCGATCCATTGCGTTTGCGTCCTCCGGTTCCACTCCGACGATGCGGATCTCCGGGCGCAGACGCTTCACGTACGCGGCGATTCCGCCGATCAGCCCTCCGCCGCCGACCGCTACGAAGATCGTGTCGATCGGATCGCGGAGTTGCCGAAGGATCTCCATCGCGATCGTCCCCTGCCCAGCGATCACGTCCGGGTCGTCGTAGGGATGGATGAACGTCAGCTTCTTCCGGCGCACGATCCGCATCGCTTCGGCGTATGCGTCGTCGTAGGAGTCGCCCTCGAGCACGACGGTGGCACCGAGCGCGGCGACCGACTCGATCTTGATCTCGGGCGTCGTCATGGGCATCACGATCGTCGCCCTCACGCCGAGCCGTTGCGCGGCGAGTGCGACGCCCTGCGCGTGGTTGCCGGCCGAGGCGGCCACGACTCCCTTGCGCAGGGCTGCAGGCTGGAGTCTTGACATCTTGTTGTAGGCGCCACGGAGCTTGAAGGAGAAGACGGACTGGAGATCCTCGCGCTTCAGCAGCAGCCGGTTGCCGAGCCGCTCCGACAGGAGCGGCGCCTCCTGCAGAGGCGTCTCGACCGCGACGTCGTAGACGTTCGCGTTGAGGATGGCCTCCAGGTAGTCGATCTCGGGCGCGGCGCGTGTCATCGGCCGCTCATCGTACGTCAGTTGGTGCGAGGCGCTCGCCAGGGTGGTTTCGTGTCGAAGTCGAGGTCCAGCTTGGTCGAGACTCGATCGACTCAGTACCGTCCGGAGCGGGCATGAGAGCCCCTCGATCCGCTGGTCTGTCCGGATTGCCGAGAGGACGCTGAGATCGTGGACGGTTGCCTCGGGATCGCTGAACGGTCTCATGGGAACGCGCTCGGCGGGAGCCAACGAGAACGGCGTCGCTCACCGGGGAGCCTCCCAGCTCGAGATCGCTCCGTCGCGAGCGCGCAGCGACCAGCCACTGCGGAGGAGCGCTGCCTCCGCGCGATCGGCGCAGTCGGGCGCAAACCATCCACTCTGCCGGTAGAGCGCCCGATGCACGGTGACGAAGCGTACTCCGAGCTCGGGCGGCAGGGATCCAACCCCACACGAGACGCGTCGGAGGTCTCGCGCGAGGAGCTCTGAAGCCATCGCCGCCGTCGTCGAGTACCCCTGCGGACGCTCGCGCGGCGATTGCCGGGCATAGGCGAGATAGACGCTCCCGAAGTGGAGGCCCGGATTGAACACGGGCAGCTCGAACAGTCGGCCATCCCCCCGGATTGCCGCGTAGGCGGCGTTACTGCGATCCGGCGTTACGGCGCCGAACGTCGGCACGCGCAGGTCGAGCGCGAGAACGACGAGCAGCATTGCCACGCCCCAGAGCGTCGACGGTCGACTCCAGGAGCCGCTGGCCTTGTGTTTCAACACAAACTGGCCATTCAACACAGAGGCGACGGCGAAGGCGACGAGCGCCGCGATCGCGAGGCAGGCGATCGGCAGTAGGCGCTCGGGGACGCGCGCGAATCGGAGTGGGGGCAGCGCCCGCCACAGGGGCTCGTAGAGCGGCACGTTCGATCCGAGAGCGAGAACGATCGGCACGACGGCGGCGAGCGCGAGGAAGACTGCAAGGCCCCTCCTCTCACGGATCGCCCACAGCCCGACGAGGGCTAGAAGGGGCGTCAGCCACCCGAGGAAGACGAACTCCTCGATACCAGCGCCGACAGCCCGCGTGAAGAGATCGGAGATCTCGGCCGAGTAGTGCTCTACCTCGGTGAAGCGCCGGCCTCTCCCCACGACGGATCCCGCGACAACGACCTGCTGGACGACGACGGCCGCCGTCGTAGCGGCTCCGGCCGCGATGCCGGCCTTCCACCACTCCGATCGCGGAACGCGGGCCCAGGCGTAGCCGAGGGCGAGGATCACGGCACCCATCGCGAGATGGATCTGCCCGGAGAGAGGAACCGCCGCAAGCGCGAGTCCGGCCCACACGAATCGCCGCCGCTCGAGAGCGAGCAGAACGGCGGGGAGGAGGAACGCGATCAGTCCGAGCAGATGCCCCGTCGATTGCCCGACGCGATAGGGGGCAAGCGCGAACACGAGGCCGCCGACGAGCGCAGCGGAGCGCACGAGACCAAGCGCTCGGAGCCACCAGCAGGCGACTCCACCCGCCGCGACGAAGGAGAACAGAACGATCAGGTTGTACGCCCAGATGTTGCCGAGAAGATGTCGGAGCGGCCAGAACGGCGCTCCGAGGAGCCAACCTTGCAGGTTCGGCCCTGCCTTCGCCTCGGGGCGAAAAGAGTAGGGATCCACCCAGGGCGCCCCGCCGTTTTCGAGCTGGTGGCCGGGGAGCCAGAAGGCCCAGCCGAGCTGGAGGTGGTCACCGGCGGCTGCCTCTCCGAAGCCGACAGCGGGGCGGGCGAGGTACCGGTCGTCGACGTGCTGCACGGCGGGCCACGTCGCCCAGATCGCGCAGGCGGCGTAGAGCGCTAGCGCGGGAGCGACGAAGCCGCCGCGATCACGGCGTCGATGTCCGGTAGCTCGCTCCCGAGGGGCCATGACGCCCTGACCGTATCGCCCTCGATGAGGAACGCGCTGCGGGCAGGGACATCCGCCATCCCGTCGAGCTCGCGCGCAATCCCGAATCCATGGGTCGCCTCGCCGTCCCAGTCCGAGAGGAGGGACACGCCTTCCACCCCGAGCGTGCTCGTCCACGCCGCGTGCGACCAGGGGGAATCGCGTGAGATTCCAATGGGTCGAACTCCCGCAGCTGCGAGATCGGCCAGCCGGTCGCGGAGGAGGAAGAGCTCGTTCGTGCAGGTCGTCGACCAGTCGAATGGGTAGAAGCAGAGCAGCACCAGGCGCTCGCCGGAGAGGGTCTCGTGCAGCGAGACTGGCCCCATGCTTGTCGCAGCCCAGACCCGGGCGGCGCCGGGAATGGGGTCGCCGGGCCCGAGCATCTAGCCGGCGGCCGTCGGCAGGGTTTCGGTTGCGATCGCGATCTCCTCGACGACCTCGCGAATGTCGCGGTTCGCGTTGAAAATGCGCAGTTGTCGGTCGGCGCTGTTGCCGCGAGCGAGAAGCGTGGCGATCCCCTCGAGCTCCCGCTCCGACCCGAGCTCGCGGGCATGCGGCTCGATCTCCCGCACCGTGCGACGCACAAGCTGGGCGATCGGAATCCGGTTGCGGCGCCCGGTCGCGAGGTCCATCACGGGTGCCTCGAGCCCGTAGCGCGCGGCGAGCCACTTGTTCTCGGTCGTCAGGATGCGGTGGTAGCTCGGGATCTCCTCGCCGGCGTCGTAGCGCTCGGCCAGTTGCTTGACGAGCGCCTGGCAGTACGCGGTGATCGCAACCGCATCCTCGACACGGGTCACCGCGTCGCAGATGCGGATCTCGATCGTGCCGAGCCGCGGGTGGGGTCGGATGTCCCACCAGATGTGGGTGTAGTCGGCAATGCAGCCCGTGCGCTCGAGCTGCCCGACGACCTCGGCGTAGTCCGCGTAGTCGCGGAACCGCGGCGGCGGTCCCGAGCGCGGGAACGACGCGAACACCATCTGCCGGCTCGACATCAACCCCGTCGGTTCGCCGCGCCAGAAGGGCGAGCTGGCGGACAGTGCCAGCAGCGGCGCGAGCTGGGGCAGGAGCCCGTTCATGATCTTGATCGCCTTGTCGGGATTGTCGATCGCGACGTGGATGTGCATCCCGAAGATCAGCTCGCGCCGCGCGATGTACTGCAGCTGGTCGACGAGTTGGCGGTAGCGGTCCTGTGCCGTGATCCTCTGCCGCTCGAACAGGCTGAACGGATGCGTCCCGGCAGAGCCGACGCGCATGTTCTTCTCGCGGGCAACGCCGCAGACGTAGGCCCGGAGCTTCACGAGCTCTCCCATCACGTCGGCCGGCGTGTGGCACACCGGGGTCGCGATCTCGAGTACCGACTGCATCAGCTCGGGATTGATCTGCGGCTCGAGCTCGTGGCCCTCGATTGCTGCGAGCACCGTCTCGATGTGCTGGACGAGGTCGAACGACGTGCTGTCGAGAAGCTGGTACTCCTCCTCGACGCCGAGGGTGTACGGATCGCTCTTGCCAAAACGATGTTCGAGCACGCTGGCCGCGGAGCCCGTTCCGCTCGAGCCCTTGCCGGTGATGTCCTCCGGAATCAGCTGCTTGCTCATCCGATGACGGCCTCGGCTTCGATCTCGACCTTCCAGGCCGGGTCGAGGAGCCCCGTGACGACGCACGTCGTTGCGGGCCGGATATCGGCGAAGATCTCGCCGTGGGCGCGCGCGATGTCCTCGAAGTCCGTCGGGTCGGTGATGAACAGGCGCGTCCGCACGACGTCCTCGACGCTCGCCCCGGCCCGGGCGAGCGCCCCGGCGATGATCGAGAGGCAGAGCTTCGCCTGCTCGTACGCGTCCTCGGGAGTCGCGGACCCGTCGGGCGCGATCGGTGCGGTGCCCGCGACGTGCACGGTCGAACCGACGACGACTGCGCGTGAGTAACCCGCGATCGGCTCGAACGGTGAGTGTCCCGAGATCAGGCGGCGCTCCATGGCCCGGTAGTATCACTGATCGAACGTGGACGCTCTGAGTCAGATCGATGCCTGGGACGTCCCGTTCGCCGCCGCTGGAGTTACGAGCGCCACTGCGACCATCGCCACCCGTGGTGACACCCGTCATGTCGTCCGCCTTGCGTCGGTCTCGAAGCCCGTGACCGCACTCGCGACCCTCGTCGCGGCGGAGGAGGGAGTCGTCGACCTCGACGAGCCGGCGGGGCCGCCTGGCTCGACAGTGCGCCACCTGCTCGCCCACGCATCCGGGCTCCCGTTTCACGGGACGACGCCGATCGCACCACCCGGGCGGAGGCGCATCTACTCGAACGAAGGGTTCGGTGTGCTCGGGAGTCATGTCGCCACCCGGGCCGAGATGCCGTTCGCGGACTACGTGCGCGAGGCCGTATGTGAGCCGCTCGGGCTCGCTCTCGACCCGTCGGGGCATCCCGGTGCAGACATGCGCGCCTGCCTCGATGACGTGCTTGCGCTCGGACGAGAGTTGCTTGCGCCGGTTCTCGTCGCTCCCGAGACCCACGCCGAGATGATCGCCGTCCAGTTCCCTCGGCTCGATGGTGTCCTTCCAGACTTCGGGCGATTCAGCCCCATGGACTGGGGCCTCGGGGTCGAGCTCAAGGGTGACAAGCACGGCCACTGGTCGGGTACGCTCACCTCGCCTGCCACGTTCGGCCACTTCGGCGGCAGTGGAACGTTTCTGTGGGTCGACCCGAACCGGGGGATCGCCTGCGTTGCTCTGACGACGCGGGAGTTCGGTGACTGGGCGAAAACGGCCTGGCCCATCCTCTCGGACGCAGTGATCCGCGAAGTCGACGACTGATACAACCCATGGTCGTGGCCGATCCGATCATCACGCTCGACGGGGTTTCGAAGACGTTTGGCGCCACCCAGGCGGTCAGCGACGTCTCGTTTCAGGTGATGCCTGGCCGGTGCGTCGGCTGGCTCGGCCCGAACGGTTCCGGCAAGACGACGCTGATCCGCTGCATGCTCGGCCTCGCGCGCACGACCAAGGGCACGATCACCGTGCGTGGCCACGCGATCCCGGGAGATGTGCGCCAGGCGCTGACGCGTGTCGGCGCGATTGTCGAGGAGCCGCGCTTTTACCCGTACCTGAGCGGGAAGTCGAACCTCGAGGTGGCCGCAAAGTTCGTCGGCGGCGATGCCGCGAAGCGCATCGACTGGGCGCTCGAGCGCGTCGATCTCACCGACCGCAGCGGCAGCAAGGTCAAGGAGTACTCCCTCGGGATGCGACAGCGACTCGGGGTCGCGCGCAGCCTGCTCAACGATCCCGAGCTCCTGATCCTCGACGAGCCGTCGAACGGGCTCGATCCAGCGGGGATCGTCGAGTTCCGCCGGATGATCCGCTCGTTCGTGGAGGACGATGGCCGAACCGTGTTCATCTCGTCGCACCTCCTCGACGAGGTGCAGAAGATGGCTGACGACATCGCGATCGTGCAGTCCGGCAAGCTCGTTCTGCACGGTTCTGTCGAGCAACTCGTCGCCGAAGGGCGGCAGTCGATGCGATTGAGGGTCGATGATCCCGTCCGCGCCGAGGAGACGCTGTATCGCCTCGGACTCGTATCCGGCATCAAGCAGGGTGAGCACGGCAACCTCGAGCTCACCGGCGAGCGGATCGACGACGCGAAGGCGATCCTGGTCACGCGTTCTCTCGTCGAGGCCGGCGTCGGAGTGATCGAGATCGCGCGCGAGAGCGAATCGCTCGAGCAGCGCTTTCTGGAAATCACATCCAGCTTGCCGCTCGAAGGCGAAAGCGAGCACGCCTCGTGATCGCGGCGACGCTCCGAACGATCACTGGTCGGAAGGGCAGCTTCCTCGGGGGGGCGACCGTCGTTCTCGTCGTGGTGGTGATCGTGATCGCTGCAAACGTCGTCATCCACGAGCTGCGCCCCGGCCGTAATCCTTCCATGGGAGGCCAGGCGATGCTCGACGGTGTCGGTGGCGCCTTGTTCATCGTCGGGGTGGTCGTCGCGATCCTGATCGGGTCGCTCGCAGGCTCGTACGACGTCGCGCAGGGGACGATGCGCTATCTCGTCATCACGGGTGCGCGCCGGGGGCAGATCTACGCCGCACGTATCGTCGCCGTCGTCCTCGCCGTGCTTCTCATGCTTGCCGTTCCGCTCACGCTCGGCGCCGTCCTCGCCGTGGCGCTCCCGCACACCGCGGCTGACAGCATCACCGCGGTAGAGCTTGTGGACTTCGTCTGGACGGCCGCTCTCCTGGCCGTCGTGTTCGGGCTGATCAGCATGGGCATCGGCTCGCTCCTGCGGTCGAACGGGCCGGCGATCGCGATCTCGCTCGTCTTCTCGATCGGCTTCACCCCGCTTCTGCTCCTGCTGTACAGCTTGAACGACACGCTGGGGGATGCGACGTTGGCGAGCTCCCTCGATCGGATCAGCGGTGGTGACGACGGGCTGCCGATCGCGGCGGCCGGCGTGTCCGTCGTGTTGTGGGTTGCGGCATTCCTCGCGGCCGGAGCGGTGCGAGTGCACCGCGACGAGTACTGAGCGCGGTCGAGCTCTACTCGTCGTCTGCGTAGAGCGGGCGCAGCAGCTCGTTGAACGTATCCCTGTCGCAGCTCGCGACGACGCACGTCGTCATCGCGGTGACCGTCGCAGTGCGCTCGACGCCGAGCAGGGGCGCCACTTCGCCGAACGTCTCGCCCGGCCGCATGATGCCTCTTGCGCCGCGCCCGTCCTGTGTGACGCCGGCCATGCCGGAGAGAAGCACGTAGAAGCGGTCGGTGCTCTCGCCCTCGGTGATGATCCTCCGCCCGCCCGGAAACTCTTCGCGCACCATTAGCTCGGCGAGCCTTGCGATCGTCTCGCCGGGAAGCGATCCGAATAAGCCGATTCGCTGGAGTTCTGTGACCGTGGCGGGAACGTGGCGAGGGCTCATGCGCGTACGGTAGCGACGGCCGTGTCGACCCCGAACGCACTACCACGATCAACAATGGAGTGGGGTGTCCCGCAACGATCATTTCGGGTCTCACGTTGCGGGACACCCCACGAGACGACTCGAGAGCCGGCCCGCTGGGAGGGGTGTCGTGTCGGTTCTACGCGGCGGTGAGGCCGAGCGTGCGCTCGATCGCGCCCTTGGGCTGCGCTCCGATCACCGAGACGGACGGCTCGCCGTCGCGGAACAGAATCATCGTGGGGATCGATGCGATCCCGAAGCGCTCGGCCAGCTCACGCTCCTCGTCGATATTCACCTTGACGAGCTTCAGCCCGCCTGCCTGCTCTTCGACGATGCGGTCGAGGACGGGGGCGACGGCGTGGCACGGGCCACACCATTCGGCCCAGAAATCGACGAGCACGGGGATGTCGCTCTTGAGTACTTCCTGTTCGAACGTGTCGTTCTTGACTGCAGTTGCCATTGGGTCCTTTCGATTCTTCGTGGAGCTGAGCTGTGTCGGAGCTACCGCGCATCGTTACTCAAACGTTGCGTTCACCCCATTACAACGAATGGCCGTCGCCGCATGTTCCCTAGAATCGGGTGATGTTCGCACCCCTTCCGGACAAACCCGACCACGATGCGCTCGAGCGGGAGATCCTCGCGCTCTGGGAGAGCAAGGAGACGTTCGCCCGTCTGAGGGAGCAGAACGCCGATGGGCCTCGCTTCAGCTTCTTCGATGGCCCGGTCACCGCCAACAAGTCCCTTGCCGTGCACACGTCGTGGGGACGCACGCTGAAGGACGTCTTCCAGCGTTACAAGGCGCTCAACGGATATCACCAGCGCTACCAGAACGGCTTCGACTGCCAGGGCCTCTGGATCGAGGTCGGCGTCGAGCGCGAACTCGGACTCAACTCGAAGCGCGAGATCGAGGAGTTCGGCCTCGCCGAGTTCTCTCGCCGGTGTCGTGAGGTCGTCGTCAAGTCGGCGGCCGAGATCACGGAGGGTTCGATCAGGCTCGGCCAGTGGATGGACTGGGGCCGCGACTACTTCACCTTCTCCGACACGAACATCGAGTACATCTGGAAGTTCCTGCGGATCGTGCACGAGAAGGGTTGGCTCTTCAAGGGACATCGTGCGACCGAATGGTGCCCGCGCTGCGGCACCTCGATCTCGGCGCACGAGCTCCACGGCAGCTACGTCGATCGCGTCGATCCGTCGCTCTTCGTCCGCTTCAGGCTCCTCGACCGTCCCGGAGAGGCAGTCGTGATCTGGACGACGACGCCCTGGACGCTTCCGGCCAACGTCGCGGCGGCCGTCAACCCCACGTCGACCTACGGGCGCCTCGAGAACGGGGATTGGGTCGCGGTCGCGCGCTACCCCGACGAGAAGTTCCTGGAGCAGCTCCCGGGAGCCGAGCTCGTTGGCTGGCGGTACGAAGGGTCGTTCGACGCGCTCGGCCCGGGCGGCGAGGTCGAGCATCGCGTGATTCCGTGGGACGACGTCTCGATGGAGGACGGAACCGGTGTCGTTCACATCGCGCCGGGCTGTGGTGCCGAGGACTTCGAGCTGTCGAAGGCGCTCGACCTCGCAGTGATAGCGCCCGTCGACGAGGCCGGGCACTTCTACCCGACCTTCGGTTGGCTGCACGGGCTCTCGACCGGTGACGCCGCCGAGCAGATCATCGGTGATCTCGACGATCGCGGCCTGCTCGTCGAGGCAACGAGGCACGAGCATCGTTACCCGGAGTGCTGGCGCTGCCACACGCCCCTCATCTTCCGGCTCTCCGATGACTGGTTCATTGGCGTCGACGAGGTACGGCAGCCGCTGCTCGACGCGAACGGAACCGTCGAGTGGACTCCCGAGTACATGGGCAAGCGAATGGACGATTGGCTGCGCAACATGGGCGACTGGAACATCTCCCGCCGCCGCTACTACGGCCTGCCGTTGCCGTTCTACCCGTGCTCGTGCGGCCATCTGAACGTGATCGGCTCTCGCGCCGAGCTCGAGGAGCGCGCGGTCGAAGGGCTCGATCAACTCGAGGAGCTGCGTCGCCCGTGGATCGACGCCGTGCCGATCCGCTGTGAGGCCTGCGGCGAGTCCGCCACGCGCATCGAGGAGGTCGGCGACGTCTGGCTCGACGCCGGGATCGTGCCGTTCTCGACGCTCGGGTGGGAGAACGAAGAGTTCGTCGCCGGGGGGTATGGAACCGGGGCTGCCAAGGGCTTGACGACCGCCGATCTGCCCACGCACGCGACGTGGGAGGAGTGGTTCCCGGCGGACTGGGTTTCCGAGATGCGAGAGCAGATCCGGCTCTGGTTCTACTCGCAGCTCTTCATGTCGGTGGCACTCACCGGCCGCGCCCCGTTTCGTAAGGTGCTCGGTTACGAGAAGATGCTCGACGAGCACGGCAAGGAGATGCACGGGTCGTGGGGCAACATGATCAGCGCGACCGACGCGTTCGCGCGGATGGGTGCCGACGTGATGCGATGGCAGTACTGCGCTCAGCCGCCCGACCGCAACCTTCTCTTCGGCTTCGGCCCGGCGCAGGAGATCAAGCGACGGCTCCTCACTCTGTGGAACTCGGCCAAGTTCCTCGGCGACTACGGCGCCATCGAATCGTTCCAGCCCGCCTACGCCGATCTCGAGCTCGGGAGGCCCGACGCCGACCTGCAGCCGCTCGACAACTGGCTCGTCGAGCGCGCGGCGCAGCTCGTCGCCGAGGCCGAGGCCGGCTACGAGCGCTGGCTGACGATCGACGTGACGCGGGCCTTCGAGGCGTACGTGGACGATCTTTCGAACTGGTACATCCGGCGCTCGCGGCGGCGCTTCTGGGATGGCGAGGAGGCTGCGCTCCGCACGCTCTGGTTCGGGATCGTCCAGGGCTTGCGCGTGATCTCGCCCGTGATGCCGTTTCTCGCCGAGCACCTCTGGCAAGCCCTCGTGACCGATGTCGTCCAGGGGGCGCCGGATTCAGTCTTCCTCGCCGGCTGGCCGGAGGCACGTACCCCGGATCTCGCACTGCTCGCCGAGGTGGCGGAGCTCCGCCGCGTCGTCGCGCTCGGCCACCAGGCACGATCGGCGTCCGGGCTGAAGCTGAGGCAGCCGCTCCGACGGATCGTGGTCGAGGGTGCCCCACTCGCGGCCGCCCACGCCGCCGAGATCGCGGAGGAGCTCCGCGTGAAGGAGGTCGAGTTCGGCCACGTCGACGCGGAGTTGCGCGTGAAGCCGCACCTGCCGGCGCTCGGGCCGAAGCTCGGGAAGGAGCTCGGCGTCGTTCGTGAGGCGCTTCAGGCGGGCGACTTCGAGGAGCTCGATGGCGGACGATTCCGTGTCGCCGGGCATGAGCTTTCCTCGGACGAGGTTCTCGTCGAGCGGGCAGGCAAGGAAGGATGGGCGGTTGCGGGCGACGCGGGCGTGACGGTGGCGATCGAGATTGCAGTCGATGACGAGCTCGCTCTCGAGGGCCGCGTGTACGAGCTCATCCATCGCGTCAACACCAAGCGGAAGGACGAAGGCCTCGAATTGACCGATCGCATCAACCTGACGATCCCAGCTGCCGACGACGAACTCCTCGTCCATCTGGACTGGATCGCGCGCGAGACGCTCGCGTCGGCGGTCGTCAGTGGCACTGTCGACCAGCCCGTCATCGAGAGGGCATAACACGCCTTCTGAATCGGCCCGGGTGGCAGTGTTCGCCTGTCATCCTCGCGCCCCGGAGACCGCAGCTGCCGGCCCCTAGCCTTCGCGAGGCCGAAGGGAACGGCCGCGGCAGCGGTCAGCTGATGGATTGCGTACAGCCGAGTCCCGCATCGCGCCTCGCATGGCGAGCCGCCTGTGAGGGGATGTTGCTCAGTGCTGCTGGGTCTCGGCGAGCACGAGCTCACGACGGAGCTCGACCGGGAGCTTGAAGGTCACGTCCTCGACGACGAGCTGGAACGGCTCGATCCGGTCGACGCCGCGCTCCCGGAACCAATCGCACAGCCGTGTGACGAGGCGCTCCGGTGCGGACGCGCCCGACGAGATCCCGACGGTGCGTACTCCGTCGAGCCATCGTTCGTCGATCTCGGTTTCGTCGTCGATGAGGTGGCCAGCGACTCCCGAGGCCCTCGCCACGTCGACGAGGCGGTTCGAGTTGGACGAGTTCTTCGAACCGAGCACGAGTAGCAGGTCGATCTCCGCCAGCATCTCCTTCACTGCCCACTGCCGGTTGGAGGTCGCGTAACAGATGTCCTCTTTTCGAGGCGCGTAGATCTGAGGAAATCTTCTGCGGAGGACGGTGATGATCTCGGACGTCTCGTCGACCGATAGCGTCGTCTGGGTGATGTACGCGAGGCGCACATCGGCGGCGAGCGACAGAGCCTCTGCCTCGGCGACGTCCTGCACGAGGATCGTTGCGTCCGGTGCTTCCCCCATCGTTCCGACCACTTCCTCGTGCCCCTCATGGCCGATCAGGACGACGGTGTATCCGTCAGCGGCGTAGCGTCGCGCCTGGACGTGCACCTTCGTCACGAGCGGACAGGTCGCGTCGATCACGTTGTGCTGCAGGTTCGCCGAGTTTGCGTGGACGGCCGGCGCCACCCCGTGGGCCGAGTAGACGATCGTCGCACCCTCGGGAACCTCCGTCTCCTCATCGACGAAGATCGCCCCGCGCGCCTCGAGGTCGCGAACGACGTGGATGTTGTGGACGATCTGCTTGCGTACGTACACAGGCGAGCCATAGTGGTCGAGCGCCTTTTCGACCGTGTCCACTGCGCGCTCGACCCCGGCGCAGTAGCCGCGAGGAGATGCGAGGAGGACGCGTTCGATCACTCAGACAGGGTATCCGTACCGGCCGACCGTGCGAGCGAGACCAGTAGGCTGAAATCTCGATGGTCGAACGCGTCGCCCTCTTCGTGACCTGCCTTGCCGACACGCTGTACCCCGACGTCGGGAAGGCAACCGTGACCGTTCTCGAGCGACTCGGTATCGAGGTCGTCTTCCCCGGCGAGCAGACGTGCTGCGGCCAGATGCACGGCAACTCCGGTTACCCGGGTGAAGCGGTGGCTCTGGCTCGGAGGTTCGTTGACGTGTTCGACGGCTTCGACGCGATCGTGACGCCCTCGGGCTCGTGCGCAGCTCAGGTGCGCGAGCACTTCGGCGATCTGCTCGACGGCAACGATCGAGGTGTGCCGGCGCGCACGTGGGAACTCTCGCAGTTCCTCACGGGCGTTCTCGCGCGCGAGGATGTCGGCTCGACGTTCGAGGGAACGGTTGCCTATCACCCGACGTGTCACTCCCTGCGACTGTTGCGCGTCGGAGATGCGCCACTCCGGCTCCTGCAGGCCGTGCCCGGGGTCGAGTTGGTCGAGCTCCCGGACGCAGAGGAGTGCTGCGGCTTCGGCGGCACGTTCGCAGTGAAGAACGCCGATGTGTCGGCGGCGATGCTCGACGAGAAGATCGCGGCAATCACCGCCTCGGGAGCGGAGTGCGTCTGCGCCTGTGACAGCTCCTGCCTCATGCACATCGGCGGTGGGCTTCGACGGCGCGGCATCGCCGTGCGTCCCGTTCATCTCGCGGAGATCCTCGCGTCGTGAACGCGCCGAGGTCCGACGCCGCCGCGGCCCGAGACGCGAGGCCGGAGAGCTTTCCGCGTGCGGCGCCTGCTGCGCTCGCGAACCAGCAGGTACGGGCGAACATCCGACACGCGACGACGACGATTCGTCGCAAGCGGGCGGGAGTCGTCGCCGAGGTGCCCGACTGGGAGCTGCTTCGCATTGCCGGTTCGGCGATCAAGGACGAGGCGCTGGCGTCGCTCGACTCGGTTCTCGTCGAGCTCGAGGAGTCCGTTCGGGCTGCAGGAGGTGCCGTGCACTGGGCACGTGATGCGGCAGAGGCGAACGAGATCGTCGTCGGCCTGATCCGAGCCGAGGGGGTCGACGAGGTCGTCAAGGTCAAGTCGCTCGCGACGGACGAGATCCGCCTCAACGAGGCGCTCGAAGGGGCGGGTATCCGGCCCATCGAGACGGATCTCGCCGAGCTGATCGTGCAGCTCGCGGGAGAACGGCCGTCGCATCTGCTCGTCCCTGCAATCCACAAGAATCGGCGTGAGATCCGTGACCTCTTCAGCGATCGCTTCGGGCTGCCGGGCCTCACGGACGAGCCTGTCGAGTTGGCCGAGGCCGCGCGGCTGCACCTCCGCGAGGCATTCCTGCGGTCTCGAGTCGCGATCTCCGGCGCGAACTTCGCTGCGGCCGATACCGGCACGATCTGCGTCATTGAGTCCGAGGGCAACGGCCGCATGTGCACCACGCTCCCCGAGGTGCTGATCACGGTGATGGGCATCGAGAAAGCGATTCCGCGCTTTCGCGATCTCGAGGTCTTCCTGCAGCTGCTCCCGCGCTCGTCGACCGGGGAGCGGATGAACCCGTACACGTCGCTCTGGACCGGGGTGCGAGACGGCGATGGGCCGCAGCGCTTCCACCTCGTCCTCCTGGACGCGGGTCGCACCCGGGTGCTCGCCGATCCAGCAGGTCGGCCAGCGTTGCGATGCATCCGCTGCTCTGCGTGCATCAACGTATGTCCCGTCTACCGGCAGACCGGCGGCCACGCGTATCACTCTCCGTACGCGGGGCCGATCGGCGCGATCCTCGCCCCTCAGCTCGCGGGCGAGACGGGAGCCGTTGCGTCGCTGCCGTTCGCATCGTCGCTCTGCGGCGCGTGTTACGACGTGTGCCCGGTTCTCATCGACATTCCGTCGATCCTCGTGCACGAGCGTGGGAAGGTGGTCGCGCACGAGCGCCCAGGGGTCGAGGGCCGGTCTCTGAAGCTGCTCGGCAAGGCCTTCGCGACGCGGGCCGGGTACGAGCGGGCGCAGCGGCTCGGTCGGTCACTGCAGCGACCGGTCGCACGGGACGGCTGGATCACTCACTTCCCGCCGGGGCCGCTCGGCGCCTGGGGTCGTTCACGCGATCTACCCGCGTTCCCGGCTCAGACGTTCCGCGAGTGGTGGGAGAGTCGTGACCAGCGGACGTGAGGCGATCCTGGCGCGCGTTCGGGCCTCGCTTGCCGACGGCCCGCCGCATGTCGTTCCGCCGCGCAACTACCGCCTGCGTGGAGAAAGCGGTGCCGCGGCGGTGATCGCGCTCTTCGTCGAGCGGGTTCGCGATTACGAGGCGACGGTCGTCGTGGCGGATGATCCGGGTGCGGCCGTAGCGTCGGCGCTCGAGGCGGCCGGCGCTCGACGAGTGGGCGTTGCTCCGGACCTCGACCACCGGCTCCGCCCCTCGAGCGTGGAACTCATCGAGGATTATGGTCTCGACTCTCGCGATCTCGATGCGCTCGACGGTGCCGTGACGACCTGCGCGTCTGCCTGCGCAGAGACGGGCACGATCGCCCTTGACGGTGGCCCGGGGCAGGGCCGGAGAGCTCTCAGCCTCGTCCCCGACCTGCACGTGTGCGTGGTTCGTGCCGAGGCGATCGTGGAGACCGTACCGGAGCTGATCGCAGCGCTCGAGCCGAGCGCGAGGGAGGGCCGTCCGATCGTCCTCGTCTCGGGCCCGTCCGCGACGAGCGACATCGAGCTGACCCGCGTCGAGGGCGTCCACGGCCCGCGGCGGCTCGTTGTGATCGTTGCGTCATAGCCTCGTCCGACGGTGATGTCTATAATGGCAACATGTCTGAGAATCGACGGTGTGGCAAGTGCGGTGAGATCAAGCCCGAATCAGCGTTTCACGTCTCGTCTGCTCGAGGCAGGCAGGCGTGGTGCAAGCCATGTCGGAAGGTCTATGACGCCGAGTACCACAAGAAGCGCGCCGTACTCAGGCGCCGACAGTCGGTGTTACGGAGGCGGGCTATCGGCAAGTGGTACCGCTCCTTGAAGGACAGACCGTGCGTCGATTGTGGCCGTCGGTTCCACTCTGCGGCGATGCACTGGGATCATCTGCCGGGTACAACAAAACGCGATGATCTCGGGCGGCTTGTCAACGGGCATGGCCGTCGAGCTATCCTGGAGGAGATTGAGAAGTGCGAGCTCGTCTGCGCGAACTGTCATGCTGTGCGGACGTTCGAACGGAGACGGGGTGTAGCTCAGCCTGGTTAGAGTGCCGCGTTTGGGACGCGGAAGTCGTCGGTTCGACTCCGACCACCCCGATTTTTCGATGAAGCCAAGCCTGTTCCTCGCCGCGGCGATCGTCGTAGCTGTCCTTCCCAGTACGTCTGCGGAGGCGACTATGGCATTCAAGGGTTCGATCGCCCCGATCTCGCCAGCCCTCGCCCACCAGATGACCGGCGTCTCCTGGCGCCCCGGGTGTCCGGTTCCGCTGCGCGATCTGCGCGTCGTTACCGTGACCCACCGCGGATTCGAGGGCCGCGATCGCATCGGACGCGTGATCGTCCACCGGGACGTGGCGGCTCGCATCCTCGGAACCCTGCGCCGCCTCTACGTCGACGACTTCCCGATCCGCCGCATGGTGCCGATCGACGCCTACGGTGGCAATGACTTCCGCTCGATCGAGGCCGACAACACATCGGCCTTCAACTGCCGCTTCGTCGACGGCACGACGCGCTACTCGGAGCACGCGTACGGTCGCGCCATCGACGTCAACCCGATCGAGAACCCGTACGTCACGCGGTCGGGCGCAACGTCGCACCCCGCGAGTCGCCCGTACCTGCGACGGACGCGGTTCCGTCCCGGGATGGCTGTAGAGGGCCATGCGCTCGTGCGAGCCTTCGACGGGATCGGCTGGGGCTGGGGAGGTCGCTGGTCAGGGGTGAAGGACTACCAGCACTTCTCGGCCAGAGGTCGCTGAGAGGCGGCGGTCGGCGCCGGCCCACGCGATCCGTGGTAGGACTGATTCGTGTTCACGGGTTCCTCTGACGGCCGGCGTGATGGATTGCGGTCGCGTGCGTGGTTCGACAATCCGGAGAACGTCGACATGACGGCGCTCTATCTGGAGCGGATGATGAATTACGGGTTGACGCTGGAGGAGCTTCAGTCGGGTCGGCCGATGGTGGGGATCGCGCAGACGGGGTCGGACATCACGCCTTGCAACCGCCATCACCTCGTGCTCGCCTCGCGGGTGCGGGACGGGATTCGCGAGGCGGGTGGGGTGCCGTTCGAGTTCCCGATTCATCCGATCCAGGAGACGTGCAAGCGGCCAACGGCGGCGCTCGACCGCAACCTGCAGTACCTCTCGCTGGTGGAGATCCTCTACGGCTACCCGATCGACGGTGTGGTGCTGACGACAGGGTGCGACAAGACGACGCCCGCGCAGCTGATGGCCGCCGCGACCGTCGATATTCCCGCGATCGTGTTGTCGGGCGGCCCGATGTTGAACGGCTGGCTGAACGGCAACCGGATGGGGTCGGGGACGATCGTGTGGACGGCGCGGGAGATGATGGCTCGCGGCGAGATCGATGCGACGGAGTTCACCGCATTGATCGCATCGTCTGCTCCATCGGCGGGGCATTGCAACACGATGGGGACGGCGTCGACGATGAACTCGCTCGCCGAGGCGCTCGGGATGAGCCTGCCCGGTTGCGCCGCCATCCCTGCCCCGCACCGTGACCGCCAGGAGATGGCGTATCTGACGGGCAAGCGGATCGTGGAGATGATCCGCGAGGATCTGAAGCCGTCGGACGTGCTGACGAGGGCGGCGTTCGAGAACGCGATCGTCGTCAACTCCGCGATCGGCGGCTCGACGAACGCGCCGATTCACCTCAACGCGATCGCCCGCCACATCGGCGTCGAGCTCGACAACGACGACTGGGAGCGGCTCGGCTACGACGTGCCGCTGCTCGTCAACATGCAGCCCGCGGGCGAATACCTGGGCGAGGAGTATTACCGCGCTGGTGGCGTTCCTGCCGTCGTCGCGGAACTGATCGCCGCAGGACGGATCGACCCGACGGCGACCACCGTCAACGGCCGCTCCCTCCGCGAAAACAACGAGGGCCGCTTCACGAGCGACCGCAACGTGATCAGAGCATGGGATACACCGATCATCGAGCACGCCGGCTTCCTCAACCTGAAAGGAAACCTGTTCGACAGCGCGATCATGAAAACATCCGTCATCTCCGACGACTTCCGCGCCCGCTACCTCGCAAACCCCGACGACCCCGACGCGTTCGAAGGTACCGCCATCGTCTTCGACGGCCCTGAGGACTACCACGCGCGGATCGACGACCCCACTCTCGAGCTGGACGCGAACTCGGTGCTCGTGATCCGCGGCGTCGGTCCGATCGGCTACCCCGGTGCCGCCGAAGTCGTCAACATGCGCCCACCCGACTACCTGCTGAAGCGAGGCATCAGCGAGCTCCCCTGCATCGGCGACGGCCGCCAATCCGGCACCTCCGGGAGTCCCTCGATCCTGAACGCCTCGCCCGAGGCAGCGACCGGAGGCGGACTCGCCCTTCTCCAGACGGGCGACCGCGTGCGCGTCGATCTCGGCAAGCGCACGGCCGACATCCTCATCCCCGACAAGGAGCTCGCAGAGCGGCGCGAGAGGCGCGAGCAGGCCGGCGACTACCCGTACCCCGAAAGCCAAACACCCTGGCAGGAGATCCAACGCGCCCTCATCGACGAGCTCGCGAACGGGATGGTCCTCAAACCCGCAGTCGCCTTCCAGCGCATTGCAGAGACGAAGGGCATCCCGCGCGACAACCACTGATGCAGGGGACGGGCTCGAGGCGAGGAACGAAAGCGGGTGGAGGGAATCGAACCCTCGTAATCAGCTTGGAAGGCTGGGGCTCTACCATTGAGCTACACCCGCGTACGCATATTGAAGCGGTCCAGCCCGACGCACGGCGCAACAACTTTCAGCCGATGGCCCTGATGCCCGGAACACGCCTCACTTTCTCATCGCTCGTCGCCGCCGCGATTTGCCTCGTCGGCGTGCCATCGGCACTGCCGGGAGAGCCCAGCCAACTGCTCTGCACGCTGAAGCCCGGACAGACGATGCTTCCTCCGGAGACGATGCACGGCCTGGCGCACCACCTGCGCCAGTATCCGGACCTATCGCTCGTGACGGCGAATCAGCGTCGGGCCGCCGCCAATCTGCTCAAACGGGCGCGGAAGGCCTCGGACCGTTGGCGCAACGTCGACCTCGTTGAGAGCAGTGGCTTCGCCACTCACCTCGCCACGCGCGCACCCGGCGACGATGCGGTCGGATATCTTCACGCGGAGCACCGGCGCAACAGCGCGGATGCCCACGATCTCGACCCGAAGCGGCCGGAGTCGCTGATCTACGCGACCGAGCCAGGGCGGAAGCCGCGGCTCGTCGGCGTCATGTTCAGCGTCGCACGAGGCGTGCTCGGCCCGACACCGGGCGGCCCCCTGACGCGGTGGCACTCGCACATCGTCTGCGTGAACGGGATCAAGCGTGGTCTCACGCCGCGCCCCGACGGCACGTGCCCCGAAGGCGCCAGGAAGGCTCAGGGCAGCGAGATGCTCCACCTCTGGTTCACGCAGGACGTGCGGAGCGCGTTCGCGGTGCACGCGCCGGTGCCCGAGCT
>NZ_JBDSNT010000053.1:0-17351 GCF_039915195.1 Gaiella sp. | reverse complement strand
GCGTCGACCTGCAGCCTCTCGACAACCTCGAGCTCTTCGGGATGTCGCCGCTCTACTCGCTCGAGAGCTATCGAGCGATGGGTCGGAACGCCGCCGGCTACGCACTCGGGAACCGTGTCGGGCCCGTTCCGACAGAGCTCGACAACTTCGCCCGGGCGAAGCTGATCGTCCGGACGACCCTGCTGCATGCCCGCGAGACACGGGCCGTCGTCCAGGGAGCAGCGCCGGTCGAGCTCGCCTTCGCTCTCGAGGGCGAGGCTTTGCCTCGCTGACGCTCGGCGCGCCTCTCGAGGGCGAGGCTTTGCCTCGCTGACGCTCGGGGCGCCTCGCCCCTACAGCAGGCCTTCGGCGCGCTGCCGTGCCTGGAGTTCCCGTTCGGCCTCGTCCTCTTCGCGGAAGAGTACGACGAGGAGCCACGTGATCATTGCGAAGAAGACGATCGCCTGCTCCGTGGTCATCAGGATCCCACCCAGGTTCTGATCCTGCGCCGCGCTGATCCCCCACAGCCGCACCGGGAGATCCTCGTAGTAGCCGTAAAGAGGAGGCGCGAACGTGAGCGCAAGTCCGAGGAATGCCGAGCCGACGAAGGCCGCGAAGATGTAGGCGATCCGGCCGAGCGTCGGCACCGCGCGCGGCGCGTCGCTGAGGACGGGCCACCAGAAGAGCAGGCCGATCGCGATCATGAAGAGGTGCTCTCCGTTCAGCAGGATCGGATTGCGCAGCGCCGCGTCGTAGACGCCCCCGAGATGGACTGCATACCAGCCGATGAGCCAGATCGGCAGCGCGATCGCCGGCCGGGTGAAGAATGCCAACGGCCGACCGCCACGTCCGGCGATCCCCGCGCGCATCCCGGGAGTGAGGCCGAGAATGAGCAGCGGTGGCGCCCAGTCGGAGATGATCACGTTCTGCAGCAAGTGGAACAGGAGCAGGTAATCCACGGCGATCGTCTCGAGTGGGGAGTTCAGGGCCAGGACGATCAGAAGGATCCCCGCAGTGAACGCCGCAATCCGGGCACGGCCAGGCGGGTCGCTCCTCGCGGCTCGCGCATAGGCCCACGCGGACGCGGCCCCGCCGACGACGAACAACGGCTCGAACGTCGGTGCCCAGGGCGAGCTCACGCGGGCTCTGCCGGTAACTCGAGGAGTTGGGCGCGTCGTCGCTGATTGGCGCGGAGCAGTAGGACGAAGGCGAGGCCGACGGTCAGCACCTGCTCGACCATCATCACGAGGCCAGCGACCTTCTGATCGGTCAACGGCGAGAGGCCCAGTAAGCGGACCGGCTGGTCGGCGTAGGACGGGAACAGGGGCCTGTAGTCGAAGAGGATCACGTACGCCAGGATCTGGCCGGTCCAGAACACGAGTGCCGTGAAGCCGAGGCGCTCGCCGAGCGTCAGTCGTTCGTGCCGCGAGGGATCGATGATCTGCGTCCAGACGAGGATCCCGCCGAGGATGAAGCTCAGGTGCATGAGGTCGTGCCAGAGCCAAAGGTGGAGCGCCGCCTCGTAGAACTGCGGCACGTGCCAGGCGAGAAGTGCGATCACCCAGACGCCGTAGCTCACGCCCGGCCGGAGCAGGAAGCGGAGCGTACGGCGGAGCCATTGCATCCGAGCGAGCGGGACAAGGAGGTCGCGGGGGAGAAAGAAGACCGTGAGCGGGCCGCGAACGGCGACGATCGTGAGCGCAATGCCGAGGTCGGCGATCAGGACATGCTGGAGCATGTGGGCGCTCTGGAGATAGCTCTCGCCGATCCTGTCGATCGGAGAAACGATGGCGATGACCGTGATGACGACTCCCGCGACGAAGAGCGGGATTCGCGTCCACGGCGCGAGATCGGCCCGGCGCCGGCGGAGCCGTGTCCAGCCGTGGAGGAAGAACGCGATCGCGACGAGGCCGCCGCCGATCACGACAGGCTGGAACGACCAGGCCCGCCAGAGATTCTCGCTCGCGAGGAGGGCGCCACCGTCCACGCGGTTCAGGCTACCGCGTGTGCCCTTACGGGTCGGCCAGAATGGCGCGGGCCGCTGCCCGGCCCGAGCGGATCGCGCCCTCCATGTGCATGTGCCCGACGCCAGCGAGATCGGTGCAGGCCCACTGAATCGGCCCGACCGGACGGGTCAGATCGGCGCCGTGGCGCGCGAGACCGCCGACGCCGAAGGTGGCGGCATAGGCACCGCGAGTCCACTCCTCCTGAGACCAGTCGTGCTCGATCACCTCGGTCGCGTCGAGGGCTCGCGACCCGAAATAGCGAGCGAGGCCATCCAGAACGAGGCGCCGGCGCTCGGAGGCATCGAGCCGCTCCGCGGCCTGGGCCTTCTCTCCGGCGAGAAAGGTGCACAGCACGCCGGGACGCCCGACGGGCGGCGTGTTGTCGTAGACCTCGCGGACGAGCTGATACGGTGCGAAGCCCTCGCCGGAGAGCCCCTCTGCGCGCCAGAACGGCTCGTCGTACACAGCGAGAACCTTGATCACGTCGCCCTGTGTCAGGGCCTGGTGGAGCCGCATCCGCCACGCGGGCAACGACGGCTCGAAACGGATGAACCCGGCGACGTTCGGCGGCACGGCGACGACGGCTGCCTGTGCCTGCACCTTCAGTGCCCCGGCTTCGACATCGACACCCTCCTCGCTCCAGCGAAGGGTTCGCGCGGGCGCGCCGACGACCACGCGGTCGCCGAGCCGCTCGGCGAGTCGGAGCGGGATCAGCTGCGAGCCGCCGACGATGCGGGAGTGGAGGCAGAGGTCGGGCTCGAACAGGTTCGCGACGCTTCCCGCGCCCGCGACCGTTGCTGCGGCGCCGAGAAGGGAGAAGCTGTCGGCCGGCTTGGTCATGTAGCCGCCGGCCATGTTCGAGCGGAGGAAGTCGCGCGCGAGCGTGTCGTCGACCTCGGCGGCGAGCCATTGCTCGAAGGTGATGCCATCGAGCTCGGTCGCCAGTGGATGCTCCCAGGGCGCTTCGGGATCGAGCTCCGCGCAGAGCGCGTCGAGCTTGGCGACCGCCCGCGCGTAGTCGGCGGCGGCCGTCGCCGGCAGCGGTTCGGTATCGGCGGCGTAACGGTGGAGCTCGCCAGCGGGGTCGATGTAGAGGCTGTCGCCTTCGCGGTAGGCGTGGAAGCTCTCGAGCCCGAGCTCCGCCAGAAGTGCGTGCATCTCGCTCTGGTACGGGGCGATCCACTGGCCGCCGAGCTCGTTCGGCTCGCCGCCGATCTCGGTGTTGAGGAGGCGTCCACCGACGCGATCCCGTGCCTCGAGCACGACGACCTCGCGTCCTGCCGCGACGAGATCGGACGCTGCCACGAGGCCCGCGACACCTGCACCGATGACAACGACATCCGCGTCCCGCTCGTTCATGCTCCTCGCCTCCTGACCGTTTGGTCAGGAGATTCTGTCACAGCGAGCATCTACCGCGCGAGATAGCCGCCGTCGACCGGGATCACTGCCCCGGTCACGTACCGCGCGTCGTCGGAGAGAAGAAATGCGACGACATCGGCAACGTCCTCAGGGGTGCCGAAGCGGCCGGCGGGGATGCGGGCGTCGACATCGCGCCGCCGCCAGTCCTCGAGTGAATCCGTCATCTCGGTCTTGATGTAGCCGGGAGCAACCGCGTTCACCCGGATGCCCTGGCCGGCGAGCTCGTTCGATAGTGCCTTCGCAAGTTGTGCGACGCCGCCCTTCGACGCCGCATACGCGCTCACGTTGTAGCCACCCTGGAATGACATCATCGAGCCGAGAAGAACGATCGAGCCGCCGTCTCCCGCCAGCATCCGTCTCGCCGCCGCCTGTGCGAGGGCGAAGACCGAGGTGAGGTTGACGTCGACGATCTGCTGCCAGTCGTCAAGGGTCGTGTCGAGCAGCGACTTCCGGACGATCGTGCCCGCATTGCAGACCAGGGCATCGATGCGGTCGAGGCGGTCGACGGCTGCCGCGGCTGCGAGCGGATCCCTGAGGTCGACTCCTGTCGAGCGCTCGGCGGTCTTCACCGACCAGCCGTCTCGGCGCAGCCGCTCCGCGGTCGCAGCCCCGATCCCACGGCTCGCGCCGGTGACGAGGGCAGTCCTGTTGCCCGGGCTCATCGCTCGACGTGCAACGACCCGTTGAGGTCACCGAGGACGAGGTCGCGCTCGCGGTCGCCGATGTGGTCGAGCGGCACCGGCGAGAGCGCCTCGATGAAGGTGACTCCGTCGGCCGAGTACAGCTCGTGCTCGATGCCGCGGTTGATGATGCAGGCGTCGCCCGGCCCTATGTCGCGCGTCTCGGTGCCGATCGTCATGCGAAGCGATCCCTCGATCACGAGCATCGCCTGCTCGGTGTGCTCGTGGCTGTGCCGCTTCACGGTCGTTTCCGGCGCGTAGGTGACCCGGCCGAGGAAGACCTGGTCGCCGGCAATGGGATGGAGCCCGACCCCGGGAAAGATGGGGAAGGGCTCCTCTCCATTGAACGACCGGAACGGCGAGTCGGCCACCTACGTGGCCTCGAACGTGATCCCGGTTCCCACCGCGTTCACCGACAGGTCGGCGTCGAAGACGACCCACTTGCCGTCTCGCTTCGGTGCATCGCCGCCCACGGCCTTCTCGTGAAGGGCACGCAACACCCTCTCGGGCGTGATCGGCAGCTCCGTCACCCACACGCCGACCGCGTCGAAGACGGCCGTTGCGATCGCGGGCGGCTGAGCATTGTTCGCCATCTCGCCGATACCCTTGGCGCCGAACGGGCCGTCGGCTGAGGGGTTCTCGATGATCAGCGTGTCGATCTGCGGGAGATCCTCCATACCCGGGACGAGGTAAGCCCCGAACTGGCCGCCACGATGCTCGACCGAGGGGTAGTACGGGTAGCAGTTCTCGAGGATGCCGAGGCCGAGCCCCTGCACCGCGCCACCCTCGATCTGTCCCTCGACGAGCGTCGGGTTGATCGACTTGCCGACGTCGTAGCACTGCCAGAGTCGTGTCACCGTGACGACGCCGGTCTCCTCATCGACCTCGACCTCCGCGGCGCACGAGGCGTACGAGATTGCCGAGTGGGGAGGGAGATCGACCTTGCCCGTCTCGGGCTCAACGATGGTGGCGTATGGCTTCAGCTGCGCACCGGTTCCGGTGAGGAGCTCGCCATGGCCCCACGTCGCCGCGGCGGCCACGTCGGGAACGCTGATCTTCTTCTGTGGCGCTCCCTTTGCGATCACCTCTCCGTCGATGATCTCGAGGTCGGCGGGGTCGATCTCGAGCTCCTTCCCGGCGATCTCGAGGATCTTCTGTCGTACGTTCTCTGCCGCCTTCTCGACGGCCTTACCGGCAACGAACGTTGCGCGCGAAGCAAACGTCCCGGTGCAGACGGGCGAAGAGTCGGTGTTCGAGTTGTCGTAGGTGATCCACTCGTACGGTACGCCGATCGTCTCCGCGACGATCTGCGACTGGATCGTCTTCGAGCCGTTGCCGATGTCGGACGTTCCTGCGAAGACGTCGATGCGACCGTCCGGCTTGACCTTGATCCAGGCCTGTGATGGGTCGCCGTTCTGGTTCATCCCCGTGGGGTACTCGATTGCCGCGAAGCCGCGGCCCGTCTTGATTGCCATCGTCGTCTCCTAGCTCACGTCGGGAGTTGCGTCGTAGGGGAGATGGCGGAGCCTCTCCCGGGACGAGCACGCAGCCGGTGTGCCTCGGGGGCAGACGGGCGTGGCGTTGTGAGAAGCGGCATTAGTGGTCCTCCGGGTTTCCGAGTTGGCCGACGAGGTGCTCCGGGAGGAGGTCACCCGACCGCTGTCCAGGGGTCATCGCCGCGTACTCCGGCTTCAGGTCGTGTCCGACTGCGTCGGCGATCGCGAGGATCGTCGGCACCGTAGACGGGTCGGTGTACGCGATCTGGTTCGGCGACGTGTCGCCGATCCGATTCGCGTTCTTGAGCCTGAGCTCGAACGGGTCGATCCCGAGCTCGAGCGCGATCCGGCTCATGTGCGTCTCGGTCGCGAACGAGACCGACGTGACACCGAAGCCCCGCATTGCGGTCGTCGGTGTGCGGTTCGTGTAGACGACGTACCCGTCGAACTCGAGGTTCGGGATCGAGTACGCGCCCGTGTGGTGGAAGCTGTGCTTCGTGAGCCCGTACGGCGAGAACCGCGAGTACGCACCGGAATCGTGCAGGGTGAGCATCTTGCGGCCGAGGATCCAGCCGTCCTTCGTGACCGCGTCCGCGATCTCCATGTGCCAGGGAGCCCGTGTTGACGAGCAGAGGAACTCCTCCTCACGCGTCCAGCGCCACTTCACCGGCTTGCCGGACTTCTGTGCGAGGAGGGCGCACATCGTCTCGGTTGCCGTGTCGACCTTGCCGCCGAAGCCGCCACCCACGGTGCCACCGACGACCTTCAGCTTGTTCAGCGGCAACTGCAGGTGCGCAGCGACGACGCCCATCGAGAAGTACAACGCCTGCGTGCAGGAGTAGATCGTGAGCCGGCCGTTCGCCTCCGGGACGACCTGGCACACCTGGGTCTCGATCGGCGCGTGCTCGATCGCGGCGGGGCGGTAGACGCCCTGGACGATCAGATCCGCCTTGTCGAACGCCTCGTCGATGTTGCCCTTGCGGATCTGTCGGCGATCCATCTCGTTCTCGAAGTGCGTGTACCAGTTGCCTTCCTCGTGGATCACCGGGGCGTCCGCATCGAATGCCTTGCGGACGTCGAGGAGCGCGGGGCGCTCCTGGAAGTCAGCAGTGATCGCATCGACGGCTGCCATCGCCGCTTCCTCGCTCGGGGCTGCGACGATCGCTATCGGCTGACCGAGGTAGCGAACCTCGTCCTGCGCGAGCAGCGGCTCGTCGGCCGGGATGCCGAGGGCCGACAGGTGACCGTATGAGAGAAGTGGCACGTCCTGCCACGTGATCACGTGGACGCCCTTCATCGCCTCAGCCTTGCTCGTGTCGAGGTTCGTCATCGTTGCGCTGTGCACCGGCGACCGGAACGCCTTCACCCACAGGGTGCCGGGAATCCGGACGTCGTCGACGAACTCGGTTCGGCCTGTCGCGTGGGCGACGCCGTCGTAGCGGGGGACGCGTGCGCCTACCGCCTTCATGCGATACCTCCCAGGTTTGTCATGGCCGTGCCTGCTGCCGTGAGGTTCGGGTCGAACGACTCGCCGCGAGCCACGGCCGCGACCGCGTCGATGATCTTGACGTAGCCCGTGCAGCGACAGACATGGCCGCCGAGGGCATGCTGGATCGCCTCGCGGTCGTCCGTTCCACCGCCGTTGATGTAGGCCTGCGTGGCCATCATCATTCCCGACGTGCAGAAGCCGCACTGCGCGGCGTAGTGGTGCGTGAACGCCTGTTGCACCGGAGAGAGATTCTCCGGCGTGCCGAGCCCTTCGACGGTGGTGATCGCGGCGCCGTCGACCGCGGCAGCGGGGGTGAGGCACGACCGCCGGGGCTCGCCGTCGACGAGGACGGTGCAAGCTCCGCAGCCGCCCTGCTCACACCCGGCCTTGGGACTCGTGATCCCGAGCTCCTCGCGAAGCACATCGAGCAGGCTCGTCAGCGGCCCGCTCTCGATCGGGGTCTCGACCCCGTTGATCGTGAGGTTCATGCCGACTCCTCGAGTTGGGTGAGAACGCGACGGACGAGCACCGGCAACGTCTGCTCGCGATACCAGGCAGATGCGAGCGAATCGTCAGCGAATGTGACGTCGTTGACTGCTGCGGCCCCTGCCGCTTCCGGATCCGCTGCGGCTGCCTCGGCCGATCGGAGTCGCGCTCCGGGGCCGGCAACGCCCGTTGCCGCAAGCCGGATTGTGCCGTCTGCGGTGCGGGTTCCCGAGACCGCGAGCACGGTGTACTCGTGCGTGTGTGGGTACTCGAGCGCCACGAACGCCGAGGCTGCCGGCCGCGTGAAGCTGACCTCGAGGGCGAGTCGGCCGTGTCGGTGGGGGAGGAACTTCTCGAGCGATTCCGTGCGCTCGCCATCGGATCCCGCCGAGCGCACCGTTGCATCGAGAGCCAGAAATACACCCTGCAGATCACCCCGCGGTGCCTCGTGGCCCTGGCCGACGCAGAGGTTGCCGCCGACGGTCGCCTGCGAACGAATCTCACCGTCTGCGACATTGCCGGCACACGCCGTAAGCCCGTCGATACCGAGCTCGGCCAGGGCATCGACGCGTGTCGTCGCACCGATCGTGATCGTGTCTCCGTCGACTGCGACGGTGTCAAGGCCCGCGTTCGTCAACAGGAGCACCCGATCTGGCGCGAGGCGGCCGTACGTGATCTCCGGCATGACGACGGTTCCTCCGCCGATCACCGTCGTCGCAGCGCCGTCGCGAAAGAGCGACACTGCCTCCGACGGGGACGACGGCATCAGTACTTCAGACGCCATGTCCATCCTTTCGGGTTGGCCTCGCCATCACGACTGCTGCTTCCCGCCGATGCCCCAGTGGCTTGGTGCCACGCCCTGGATGACAACTTGAATGTGCTCCGGCGCTGCCCCGCTCGACTCCGCGAGGGCGTTTGTGAGGGCCTCGATCATCTTGGGCACGGACTCCTCGGTGACACGGCGGTCGTACAGCTTGACCTCGATCATCGGCACGGTGGGGGCCTCCTTCGGCTGGCCGATCCCGGAGCGGGCTCGACGGGGGGATGTCGGGACAGTGTGACATTGTCGTACCGTTCGCGCAACGCTATCGTCCCAACTCGATGGCACAGGTCGAGAGCACCGAGCAGCGCGTGATCGATGGGGCCCGCCGCGCAATCGCGTCGGGCGGCTGGCAATCCGCGACGTTGACCCGCATCGCCGGGGAGTCGGGCGTTTCGCGCATGACCCTCCATCGCCGTGGCCTCGGGCGCGATGAGATCTTCGCGCTGCTTGCCCGGGACTACGAGGATGCTTTCAGGGCTGCACTCTGGCCGTCCGTCATGGGCCGCGGCACGGGCGCGGAACGACTCGAGGCCATGCTCGTCGCCGTTTGTGAGGTGACGGAGGATCATCTCTCGTTCCTCGCGGCACTCGACGAGGAGGCCGACCGGCGTTTCTTTCACGACGCCGCCGACGAGGTGCGCTCTCGCGAGGGGTACATCAACCCGATCGAGCGCCTCCTCTCGGACGGCATCGCCGATGGGTCGATCAGGTCGGTCGAGGTCGAGCAGACGGCCACCGTCATCGTCAACGCTGTCGACCGTACGTATCGCCACCTCCGCCGGGCGCACGACTGGGACGCGGAACGGTCGCGCGCCGCGCTGATCGATCTCATCCTGCGCGGCCTGCTGCCTGATAGGTCAGCCCACTAGAACGGCGGAGCCGCGTAGACGCCGTCCTCGAGCGTGGCTGGATCCGGTGCCGGCGCCTGCTCAGCCTCGGCGAGACCAGCATCGACCTCTGCGAGCGCGGCCTCGCGCATCGCCTGAATAGCATCGGGGGCGAAGCCGTCGAGTGCAAGGCGTGCAGCGAGGCGCTCAACGGGGTCGTAGCTCTCGGCGAATTCCTCGCGCATCCCCTCCGGCATGTAACGCGCGTCGTCGTGAGCGGCATGGCCGTGCATCCGTACCGAGAGAGCTTCGACTGCTTGCGGTCCGTTACCGTTGCGCGCTCGTTCGACGGCGGCCCGTACCGTGTCGAGAACCGCGAGGGCATCCGTTCCGTCGACGCGCTCGGCAGGGATGGACCAACCGCCGTAGATCCGCTGCGCGATGTTGGTGTTGACCATCTGCCGCGCAACGGGTGTCGAGTACGAGTAGCGATTCGCCTGGATCACGAACACCGCTGGTACCTGCCAGACCGCCGCGAGGTTCAACCCCTCGTGCGTGTCGCCCACCGAGAAAGCGCCCTCGCCGAGGAACGTCATCGCGACCCGTCGCTCCCCACGCCGCTTGAAGGCAAGGGCTGCGCCGGCCACGAGGGGCACGAGGTCGCCGAGCATCGAGACGAGCGGGAAGACGCCGCGCTCCGGGGCGCCGAAGTGCAGGTTGCCGTCCCTGCCGAACGTCGGGCTCGTCGCCTTGCCGAAGAAGTTGCGGAACACGTCCGCAGTGGTGGCACCGCGTGCGAAATGGCAGGCGAGCTCGCGGTTCAGAGGCGCGACGATGTCGTCCGGACCGAGCGCGAGACCGGCACCAGCTGCCACCGCTTCTTGCCCTCTGCCCGTGTACACGGAGCCCGGCACCCGTCCCTGGCGATAGAGCGTCATCACGCGATCCTCGAAGAGGCGCTGCAGCAGGACGAGCCGGAAGAGCTCCACGCGCTCGTCCGCGTCGACCGACGGTGCCTCGGCGCATGGCTTGATCGACATCAGTAGGCCAGCAGCTGGTCGAGGGCGGCGGCGGCCGACTCGACCGACGGCATGTACCCGTCTTCGAGCTCGGGCGCGAACGGCACGGGCGTATCGGGAGGGGCGTGCAGAGCGGGGGGTGCGTCGAGATGCTCGAACGCGCGCTGGGCGATCAACGACAGGATCACGCCGGCCGCACCCGTCGAGCGAGAGGCCTCCTGCAGAACGAGCACGCGTGACGTCTTCTCGATCGAAGCGAGGATCGAGCGCTCGTCGAGCGGCCAGATCGTGCGCAGATCGACGATCTCGACCTCTCCGTCGACGAGCTCCGCCGCTGCGAGTGCCGTCGAGACACCGGAGCCATAGGTGATCACGGTCGCGTCGGTCCCAGCTCTCGCAATCGTCGCCGGGCCGATCTGGGTGCGGTACCCCTGCGGAGGCGGCTTTGCGCGCAGCGTCCGGTAGAGCCGCTTGTGCTCGAAGTAGAGAACCGGGTCGGGGTCGTCGATGGCGGCCCTGAGCAGTCCGTAGGCGTCCTCGACGGTGCCGGGGCAGACGATCTTGAGGCCTGCCGTCCCGACGAACCAGCCCTCGGGCGAGCCCGCGTGGAACGGCCCGCCGCGCACGCCTCCACCCGTCGGGCAGCGGATCGTGATCGGAATACTCTGCCCCGAGCGCCAGTGCGTCTTCGCCGCGACGGTGACGATCGGGTCGAACGCGCACGTGATGAAGTCCGCGAACTGGAGCTCGACGACCGGGCGCTCGCCCATCCACGCAGCGCCGATCGCTGCTCCGACGAATCCCTCCTCGGCGATCGGCGTGTCCATGACTCGTGCCTCGCCGAACTCGTCGAGGAGGCCGACGGTCACGCCGAACGCCCCGCCGAAGACACCGATGTCCTCGCCGAGCAGGAAGACGCGATCGTCCTCGCGCATCGCGTCCTGCAATGCGGCGCGGATCGCCTCGAGGTAGGTGATCGCACCGGCGGGCGCGCTGCCCACCGGTGCGTCGGGTGCATCCAGATGGCCGACGCTCGTCACGGCCAAGAGCCTATTCGATTGTCAGCGATGTCATGGGGCGGGAGGGAGGCGGAACTCCTCGCGCCCGAGGCCCATCTCTCTCGTCTCGCTTGCCGTCCTGTGCTCGACCGGGATCTCGGGCCCGGGAACCGAGTCGCCAACGAACCGTGAGACGACCCGCTGGCTCTCGATGCGCGCCGGGTAGTCATGGATCGGAAGGATGAAGTCGCCCGAGTTGAGCACCCTCTTGATCGCCGCGCGTTCCTCGCGCTTCGACGTTCCCTGGTTTCCCGTCGACTGCGGCTCGTAGTCGAGCACCTGGTAGATCGGGTCGATCACCTGGTTGTTGATGTCGTAGATGACGTCGCCGCAGATGCAGGCGATGCCTTCCGCCGTCGTGACATTGATGTTCATCGAACCCTCGGTGTGGCCGCCGGCGGCCTCGCAGACGATCCCGGGAAGGAGCTCGTCGGGCCCGGACAACTCGAGGTCGAGCAGCCTCAGTGCCCCGGGCGTGTGCAGTCGGTCGATGTGGTGCTTCACGTAGGTAGCGGGGTACTGGCCGCCCATGATCCCCGAGGCGGAGTACTCGAGCTCACGACGGTTCGTGATCACGGTTGCCTTCGGGAAGCGATCGTCCTGGCCCGCGTGGTCGATGTGGTGGTGGGTGTGGAGGATCCAGCGCACGTCGTCGTGCTCGAGGCCGAATCGCGCGAGCTGCGCCTCCATCGTCATCTCCTCGGTGACGATGCCCGTCATCCCGAGCGTTTCCATGATCTCGGGGTGGCTCGCGCCGGTGTCGACGAGGATCGGCTCGGTATCGGGGCCGAGAATGAGGTAGCCCCACGTCTTGACGCGGGTGCGGATGCCCATGTTGCGTGCGAGCACGAGGAAGCTCGACTCGAGCTCGATGTCGATCAGATCGAGCATCTTGATTTCGTAGGCCACGGAATCTCCTCTCAGAAGGTACGACCGACCGGTCGGTCGGGTACGCTATTCGTCGTGGCTGGATCTGTCAATGCCGACGCGAAGCGACGCGAGATAGTGACGGCGGCGGCGGTGCTCTTCGACCGCGACGGCTACCACGCGGTCGGGGTCGGGCAGATCGCCGAGGCCGTAGGCATCCGCAAGCCCACGCTCTACCACTACCTCTCATCGAAGGACGAGCTGCTCACCTGGATTCACGAGGAGTTCATCGACCTCCTGCTCGCGAAGCATGCTGCACGGGGGACCGATGGCTCCGCGGCTGCCGAGATCCGCGCCGTGCTCACCGACGTGTTGGAACTGATGGAGACCCACCGTGGCCACGTGCGCGTCTTCTTCGAGCACCACCGCGAGCTCCCGGATATCGCGCGGGCCCGGGTGCGGGAGAAGCGCGACGCTTACCAGTCGGGCGTGGAACAGACGATCATTCGGGGCGTTGCGACGGGGGAGTTCCGTGCCCTCGACCCGCGCCTCGCGACACTCGCCCTGTTTGGCATGTGCAACTGGTCGTACCAGTGGTACTCGAGTGATGGCCCCTCGTCCGCGGCCGAGATCGCCACGTTCTTCTCGGAGATCTTCGTCGAGGGAATCGCGGCGCGCCCCGGGCACTAGCCTGCCGCCGGCTTCGATCGGTGGCGTCGGGGGAGAGGTGCTCGACGTCTCCCTCGTGCGAATCCCCGTACCGTCGGAACCCGACGCGCCGGCACGCCCACCTCCCGTATCGTCTCGGTGATGACGCGCGACGATGCACTCGCTCGCCTCCGGGCCACACTTGCAGCAGGACGGCCGATCATCGGCGCCGGTGCCGGCACCGGGCTGTCCGCCAAGTGCGAGGAGGAGGGCGGGGTCGACCTGATCATCGTCTACAACTCGGGCCGCTACAGAATGGCCGGCCGCGGCTCCGCCGCAGGTCTCCTCGCCTACGGGGATGCGAATGCAATCGTCGTCGAGATGGCAGGCGAGGTGCTGCCCGTCGTCCGTGACACGCCGGTACTCGCTGGGGTCAACGGGACCGACCCGTTCCGTTCGATGCCGCGCTTCCTCCGCCAGCTGCAGGAGCTCGGCTTCTCCGGCGTGCAGAACTTCCCGACGGTGGGGGTGATCGACGGCAACTTTCGGCAGGTGCTCGAGGAGACCGGGATGAGCTTCAAGCTCGAGGTCGAGATGATCCGCGTCGCGCATGACCTCGATCTGCTGACGACGCCGTATGCCTTCGATCCGCAGGAGGCCCGCTGGCTCGCCGACGCCGGCGCGGACATCGTCGTCGCGCACATGAACACGACGACGAAAGGAATGATCGGCGTGACCAGCGCGCCGTCCCTCGACGAGTCGGTCGAGCGTGTCCAGGCGATCGCAGATGCGGCCTTCGAGGTGAACCCGGAGGTGCTCGTGCTCTGCCATGGGGGGCCGATCGCCGAAGCGGAGGACGCGCAATACGTGCTCACCCGCACCGTCGGCGTCGTCGGGTTCTACGGCGCGTCGAGCATGGAGCGCCTACCGGTGGAAACAGCGATCGCGGACACCGCTCGCCGGTTCAAGCAGCTCACGTTCACGTCGCGCTGAGCCCCATCAATCGGCCGAGTTCGGCGTCTCACGTGGTAGCCATGCTGACCGAGTTCGATGACGACGAGATGGAGGCAGAGCTCACGCTCCGTGAGCGCCAGGAGCGCGAGATCGCGCTCGGCCACTCGCTGACGAATGCCGAGCACGAACTCGCGCGCGAGGCGTTCGTGCTCGGTCGCACGCTCGAGCAGGCAGGCATCGCGTTCGACCCACTCACGTTCGTCGCCCTGAGGATCATCGAGGGGAGCCGTGAGGAAGAGGTCAACCCGGTCGACTGCCTCAACGTTCTCGTCGCCTTCGGCTTTCTCGAGCGCTCGGTTGCCCTCGCGGAGGGCCTGCTCGACGAAGCCGCCTGATCGGCTATCGCCGCCGCGGCGCGGGGCGCGTCGACTACGCTCCGGGCAGTGAGCGCATTCAGCACGATCGACGAGCTCGAGGTTGCCCTCCAGGCGGCCGACTACCTGCCGGACCGTGGCCTGTCGACTGCGCTGTTCCTCGCGCTCGCGCTCGAGAAACCCCTTCTCCTCGAGGGTGAGGCGGGCGTCGGCAAGACGGAGGCGGCAAAGTCGCTTGCTGTCGCGACGGGGTCGCGGTTGATCCGCCTTCAGTGCTACGAGGGACTCGACGTCGCGCACGCCGTGTACGAGTGGAACTACCCACGGCAGCTGCTGCACATCAGGGCTGCGCAGGAGGGCACGGTCTCGGAGGACGAGCTGTTCGGGCCGGAGTTCCTCATCCGTCGACCGCTGCTCGAGGCGATCGACTCCGACGAGCCCGTCGTGCTGCTGATCGACGAGATCGATCGAGCCGACGAGGAGTTCGAGGCGTTCCTGCTCGAGGTGCTTTCCGACTTCCAGATCACGATTCCCGAGCTCGGCACGATCCGGTCTCGCCGCAAGCCGGCGGTGATCCTCACCTCGAACCGCACGCGCGAGCTGCACGACGCGCTGAAGCGCCGCGCGCTCTTCCACTGGATCGGTCACCCGTCGATCGACCGGGAGATCGCGATCGTCAAGATCCGCATTCCCGGCGTCTCCGAGCGGCTGGCCGCGCAAGCTGCGGCGTTCGTGCGCGAGCTGCGCGGCCTCGACCTGGCCAAGCCGCCCGGCGTCGCCGAGACGATCGACTGGACGATGGCGTTGAACGCCCTCGGCAAGCAGGAGATCGACGCCGACGTCGTCGAACAGACCCTCGGCTCCGTCCTCAAGTACCGCGAGGACATCGAGGCCGTGCGGGACGAGACTCTCGCGCAGCTCGTCGATACCGCCCGAGCGACCGCGGCCCGGTAACGCGGCATGGCCGACGCGGTCGTTCGCCACGTCGTCACGTTCGGCCGTGTTCTGCGCGAGGTCGGACTCGAGGTCGGGCCGGGCCGGGTCGCTGACGCCCTCCGTGGTCTCGACGCGGTCGACCTGACCCGCCGGGAGGATGTCTACTTTGCACTCCGGCAGACGCTCGTCTGCCGTCGCGATGAGCTCGACCTCTTCGACCGCGCCTTCAACGCCTGGTTCCTCCGAGCACCGGTGCTTCCCCCCGTTCGCGCGAACGATCGGGCCGAACAGAAGAAGGTCGGCGAGTCACTCTCCGACAGCTCCGGGGGCGATCAGGACGAGGAGCTGGGAGACCCGCTCGAGCTCGGGGCGTCGGGGCACGAGTTGCTCCGGGAGAAGGACTTTGCGGAGATGTCACCGGACGAGTACCGGCGCGTCCGCAGATTGATAGCGGCCATCGCGGAGAGCCGCCCTCTGCGCGCCTCGAGACGCCGGAAGGCCGATCCGCGTGGCGACCGCCTCGATATGCGACGCCTCATCAGAGCCTCGCTGCGCACGGGCGGCGACCCGGTCGACCGGCCGTACCGCGCCCGGAAACACGTGCCGCGGAAGCTCGTCGTCCTCTGCGACGTTTCTGGCTCGATGGACGCCTATGCCCGCGCGCTCGTTCTGTTCCTCCACGCTGCCGTTGGCTCGGGCCCGGGCGTGGAGGCGTTCGCGTTCGGGACGCGGCTCTCGCGCCTGACGCCCGAGCTCGGTACGCGGGACCCCGAGGCGGCTCTCGAGAAGTGCACGGAGGCCGTTACCGACTGGGGGAGCGGCACTCGAATCGGCGCCTCGCTGAAGGAGTTCAACGACCTCTACGGCAAGCGGGCGCTGTCCCGCGGTGCGGTCGTCGTGATCGTCTCGGACGGCTGGGAACGGCAGGACCCGGAGCTCGTGGGTCGGGAGATGGCACGGCTCTCGCGTGCCGCCTACGCCGTCGTCTGGGTCAATCCGTTGAAGGGGAATCCGGAGTATCAACCGCTCGCCGGCGGCATGCGAGCAGCGCTGCCGTACGTCGACCGGTTCCTCTCCGGCCATAATCTGAGAAGTCTGGAAGAGCTGGCGGCAGTGCTCGCCGGCATCGAGAGGAGGCACGCAGCGTGAAAGAGATCCTGGATGAGGTGGAGCGCTGGCGCGAAGCCGGTGAAAGAGTCGTCGTCGCGACCGTTGTAGCGACCCGTCGTTCGGCGCCGAGACCCGTGGGCACGAGCCTTGCGATCTCGGAGTCTGGGAAGATGTGCGGCTCGGTCTCCGGTGGCTGCGTCGAGAGCGACGTCTACGAGAATGCGATGGAAGTGATGCGGTCTGGTGAGGCGAAGATGCTGAGCTACGGGATCACCGACGAGATGGCCTGGGGCGTCGGACTTCCCTGCGGCGGCGAGATCGACGTCTTCGTCGAGGCCGTCGAGTGAGCCTGCTCCACCGTCTCTCGGAGCTGCGCGACTCGGGCGAGCGCGGCGTCCTCTTCACGGTCGTCGAAGGCGAGGGGATTGGCGGCAAGGAGCTCATCCTCGAGTCGGGCGAACGACTCGGCGGAGGCGTGCCGGGCGACGCGACCGGGCAGTTCCCCGAGCTCGTGCGCCGCGGACGCAACAGGCTGCTGTCCCTCGACGGCGACGTCAAGGTCTTCGCAGAGTGGTACGGCCCGCCGCCGCGGATCTTCGTCTACGGCGCAGTCGACACTGCCGAGGCACTCTGCCGCGCAGCGAAGCTGCTCGGGTGGACGGCGATCGTGGGTGACGCGCGGGGCATGTTCCTGACCCCCGAGCGGATGCCTTCCGCGGACATCCTGATCCAGAAGTGGCCCGAGGAGGCGATTGCCGAGCTCGAGCCCGACCATCAGACCGCTGTCGTCGTGCTCACGCACGACGACAAGTTCGACGAGCCCGCACTCAAGGCCGCGCTCGCCAGCGAGGCGTTTTACGTCGGCGCGCTCGGCTCGCGTCGCACGACCGAGCGCCGTCGAGGGCGCCTGCTCGAGGCCGGCGTCGCCGAGGAGCAGCTGGCGCGCATCATGGGGCCGTGCGGTCTCGACATCGGCGCTGACACCCAGGAAGAGACTGCGCTTGCGATCCTGGCGGAGATTCTCGCTGTGCGAGCTGGCCGAGGCGGCGGCCCGTTGCGCGAGTCGAAGAACCGGATCCACGTCGAGGTGGCGTAGCGCGACGTCGGCCTCCGCAGCTCGAGCGAGGCGGGCCGTGCCGATGGGATGGATCATGGGCGGAGGGTCCAGCGAAAGAATCGG
>NZ_JBDSNT010000012.1:0-10752 GCF_039915195.1 Gaiella sp. | reverse complement strand
TCGAGCAGCGCCTGGTCGAGCTCAAGGCAGCCGGCGAGCCCCGGACGACGTGGAACCCGGTCGTGCTCCACGTGCGCTGGGCAAAGGAGGTAGAGGAGCGGGTTGCCAACGGCACGGTGGAGCGCTTCGTCGCGGCGCCGGTTCAGGCGCTCCGGATCGGGGACGCGTGCATCACGGCCTGGCCGTCCGAACCGTTCTGCGAGCTCGGGCTCGAGGTGAAGGAGCGCTCAGACGCACCGTTCCCCGTCACGCTCGGCTACTCGAACGACGTCGTCGGCTACGTTGCGACCCGCCGGGAGTACCCGTTCGGCGGTTACGAGCCGGTTGTCGCGCAGCGTCACTACGGTCGCTCCGCACCGTTCGCGCCCGAGGCCGGCGAGCTGCTCATAGAGCAGTCACTCCAGCTGACCTCCGAGCTGTTCGGATCTGCGACAGCGTGAGCTCCGAGCCGAGAAATGGGGGGCGGGGCCAGGGCTCCCTCGTCGACTCTGCGATGGAGCAGATCAGCTCGCAGATCCTGCACGGTGAGCTCGTGCCGGGTGACCGGCTCCCGACCGAGCGGGAGCTCGTCGAACGACTCGGCATTTCGCGGACGGTGCTGCGCGAGGCGTTGTCCAGCCTCGAGGCGCTCGGGCTGCTCGAGACCCGTGGCACCCGCGGTCGCTTCGTCGCTGCCGGTGGCTCGTCCGACCGGAGCAGGGCGCTCGTCGGGGCGTGGCTGCACCAGCATGCGCAGGAGATCCTCGAGGTCGACGAGATCCGATCGGTCCTCGAGGCCCACGCGATCCGCTCGATGTCCGAGTGGGATGCGATCGATGCAGCCCAAATCGGGAATGCGATCCTCCGAGATCAAGCCGACGCGGTCGAGCGAGCTGATCCGGTCGCGGCAGCGGACGGCGACGCCGCCTTCCATCGCGTGCTGAGCTCGTACACCCAGAACGGCGCGCTCAAGGCGCTCATGGAGGGCCTCGTCGGTGCGAGTCGCAAGGGTGCGTACGCGGCCTATTCTCTCCCCGACACGGCGCACCGCTCGCTCGAGCAGCATGGGCTCATCGTCGACGCTCTTGCGGTGTCCGACGTGGTCGGCGCCGCGCAGTTCGCACAGGAGCACATGCTGGACGTCGCCCGAAGGTACGCGGCGACGCAGCACGAGTCGAAGGACGGATCGTGATCAGGCGGATCAGCCTGGTGCGCAAGCGGCCCGAGCTGACGCGGGAGGAGTTCGCTGCGCGCTGGACCGGAGAGCACGTCGAGTACGCGAGGCGGCTGCCCGGACTGCGGGGCTACGTGATCCACATCCTCGACGGTGAGGCCCCGCCGGTCGACGGGATCGCGGTGACGACGTTCGATTCGCGGGCGGACGCGGAGCGCGCATTCGCCGATCCCGAGCTCGCCGCAGGGCTCGGACGCACGAGAGACGATTTTGCGGCGTCGGTCGACGTGTTCTTCGCCGAGGAGCACATCATTGTGAAGGAGGAGACATGAGCAAAGCGGATCGCGGTAGGAAGCGGAGCCTCGAGGTCACGGGAGGGCCGCCCCAGGCGGCCGCCCGCTCGATGCTCCGGGCGATGGGTTGGACGACCGAGGATCTTCAGCTGCCGCAGGCAGGCGTGGCGGCGACCTGGAATCGCGTTACTCCCTGCAACATGCATCTCGACGAGCTGGCTCTCGCCGCCGCGGACGAGCTGAGGTCGCTGCAGGTCCTGCCGCTCGTCTTCCACACGATCTCCGTCTCCGATGGGATCGCGATGGGCACCGAAGGCATGCGCGCCTCGCTGCCCTCGCGCGACTGGATCGCCGACTCCGTCGAGCTGGTCATGCTCGCCGAGCGCATGGACGGCCTCTTTGCGATCGCGGGCTGCGACAAGACGCTTCCCGGGATGATGATGGCGATGATCCGGCTCGATCTGCCGTCGGTGTTTGCGTACGGAGGCTCGATCAGGCCCGGGTGCTTCCGTGGCAAGGACGTCACGATTCAGGACGTCTACGAGGCGATCGGGGCGCAGGCGACCGGGAAGATGAGTCTCGAGGACCTGACCGAGCTCGAGTGCGTGGCCCTGCCGGGCAAAGGGTCGTGCGCGAGCATGTATACGGCGAACACGATGGCGAGCGTCTCCGAGGGGCTCGGCCTGACCGTGCCCGGGATGGCGTCTCCCGCCGCCGAGGATCCAGCGCGCGAGGCGATCCTGAGGCGTGCCGCTGCCGCTCTCGTCGACGCGCTCGAGAACGACCGCACCCCGTCCACGATCCTGACGAAGGCGTCCTTCGAGAATGCCCTTGCCGTCGCCGCGGCACTCGGCGGCTCGACGAACGCGTGCCTGCATCTGCCGGCGCTCGCCGGCGAGGCGGGAATCGACTTCGGCTTCGCGGACATCGACCGGATCTCGCGACGCACGCCGCAGATCGCCGAGATGCGGCCGGCCGGCCGCTTCATGATGCAGGACCTTCACGTCGAGGGCGGCGTTCCTGTCGTCATGCGGGAGCTCCTCGAGGCCGGGCTCCTCGACGGCGACGCGATGACCGTGACCGGGCAGACGCTGGCCGAGGCGCTCGCACCCGCGACGAGATCTCCGGAGCCGCGCACGCCCGTCCTCCACACGGTCGCCGACCCGGTCAAGACGAGCGGGGGCTATGCGGTGATGTGGGGCAACCTTGCTCCGGACGGCTCGGTGATGAAGGTCGCAAACCAGGCCGCAAACGCTCGTCGCGGACCCGCGAGGGTGTTCCACACCGAGCAGGAGGCATTTACAGCCGTCTCCGACGGGCGCATCGTGGCGGGTGACGTTGTCGTCGTCCGCTACCAAGGCCCGAAAGGGGGGCCGGGGATGCCCGAGATGACGCACCTCAGTGGGGCGATCGTGGGGGCAGGGCTCGCCGAGAAGACGGCGCTGCTCACGGACGGACGCTTCGGTGGGGGAACGCAGGGGATCTCCGTCGGCCACATCTCGCCGGAGGCCGCCGTGGGAGGCCCGATTGCGATCATCCGCGACGGCGACATCGTCGAGGTCGATCCCGAGGGTAATCGACTCCACGTCGAGCTCTCCGACGAGGAGATCTCCGCTCGGCTCGCACTGGTGGAGCATCCGCCTCCGCGCTGCCCCACGGGTGTCCTCGCCAAGTACGCGCGCCTCGTCGGCTCAGCCGCGACCGGCGCCCGCGTCGGAGCGTGACCGGTGGAGCCAGCTCGCGTCTCGTGCAGCGAATACTCGTTTCCCGCCGTTCCCACCCAACACGCCCGGATCGGGATCGTGCGGTTACTCGGCTTCGATCTGGTCGACGTCGCGCTCTTCCTCACCGAGGGGTCGAGCCTGACCTCCGATCCGGGGGCGATCGCAGCGAGTCTCCGCTCGTCCCTCACCGAGCATGACCTTGTGACCGAGGACGTGTTCCTCACGGTGGGCGGGACAGTCGAGAAGATCGCTCCTAACCAGCGAGATCGGGGCCTGCGGGCACGTGGTCGGCTCGAGTTTTCGGCCGGCGCACGGGTCGCGGCAGAGCTGGGCGCTCCGGGTATCACGATCCTGCCCGGGGTCACGTGGGCAGAGGATCCCGAGGCAGCCTGGGCAACCTGCGTCGAGGAGCTCGCCTGGCGGGTGGACGAGGCGAGCGCGCTCGGTGTCGAGGTGAGGATCGAACCGCATGCGGGCTCGATCGCACCGGTGCCGGAGCTCGTCTCGCGGCTCTGCGCAGACGTTCCCGGGCTCCGGCTGACGCTCGACCTCTCGCATTTCGAGCTGCAGTCCGTGACGCTCGATCGGATGCTGACGCTCGTGCCCCTCGCGGGGCATCTCCACGTGAGAGCTGCTAAACCGGGCGCGATCCAGGTGCGATGGCGCGACAATGAGACGGATGTCGGCGCGCTCGTCGCCGGGCTGCGGGAGTCGGAGTACGCCGGGGCGTACTGCGTCGAGTACGTCCCAATGCCGAAATGGAGGTGCGACGAGCTGGACGTCGTCACCGAGGCGCTTGCGACGCGTGACGCACTGGCCGCACTCGGGGTCGTGTGATGGAGAGGCTCTGCCACGTGTTCGAGGTCGCCCCCGGCCGTGAGGAGGAGTACGTCCGGCGCCATGTCGAGATCTGGCCGGAGATGATCGAGGCGATGAAGGCAGCCGGGTTTGCGAACTACACCCTCTTTCGTCGTGGCCTCCGGGTGATCGCCGCCTGCGAGTGCACGCCGGACGTCAACACCTGCTTCGCCCGCTTTGCCGAGCTCGGTGTCGGTGATCGCTGGCAGGCATCAATGGAAGGTCTCGTAGTCGGCCTCACCGACGAGACCGGAAACCTCGTCCGCTACACGGAGGACTGGCACCTTGACTGAGACCACGCGGCCCAGGGTCGGGCTCGTATCGTGTTACTTCACGCTGTTCGACGACCAGATGCCAGCCGGCTTCCGGCAGGAGCGTGAGGCCGTCCATCGTTGCTATGTCGACCTGCTAGGCCTGCATTTCGACGTCGTCGATGCCGGAATGCTGACCTCGGATGCCGAAGGCGAGTCGGCCAATGGGATCCTGCGCGCGGGTCGCCCGGATGTCGTCGTCTACGCGCCGACGATGGCGGCACCGCCGAGCTACGCGGCCCGAGCTCTTGCCGGGCTCGACGTGCCAACCGTGATCTGGAACGGCCCCACCATCGATCGGCTGCCTGACGGCCTGACGCAATCCCAGGCGACGGTCAACTCGTCGCAGGTCGCCGCGGTGATGCTCGCGAATGCGCTCGTCCGGGAGCGTCGAGCCTTCGCGACCGTGACCGCGTCACCCGACGACCCCGAGGGCATCGAACTCCTGACGCGCACCGTGCGAGCGGCTGCCGTCGCGTCGACTCTGCGTGGCGCGGCGGTTCTCCGTGTGGGCTCGTGGTTTCCCGGCTATCTCGACGTCGAGTCGACCACGAGCGAGCTCGCCAGGCTCGGAGTCACCGAGCGCGCGCTCACGGTGCCGGAGCTGAACGACGCCTTTGCAGCCGTGGCAGCCGACCGCATCGACCTCGGCCTCGCCGGGCTCACAGGGCGCGGCTGGACCCGTCGCAAGGGGCCGGCCGACGAGCGGAGCATGCGGCTCGCTCTTGCGCTCGCGGACGTCGCGCACGAGACGAAAGCGGTCGCGGCGACCGTCAATTGTCACTCCGACGTGCTGCGCTGGAATCCGGCGATCGGGATCACAGCGTGCCTCGGGGCCTCACTCCTGACTGCCGGCGGAGTGCCTGTCTCCTGCACCGGCGATCTTCCGACCGCGCTCGCACTCGTGCTCGCTCGAGGCCTCTCCGGCCGCGCTCTCTACTGCGAGTTCTATACGCCCGAACGAGAGACGGGCCTGATGCTGCTCGCGGCTGGCGGCGAGGGAGACCCGGCCTGGGCTGATCCGGCGTACCCGGTCGTCGTCGAGCCAAACGATCACTATCCGGGCGACCAGGGAGCCGGCACGTCGATCTCGTTCAGGCTGGAGCCCGGGCCGGCGACGGCCCTCTCGCTGTCGCCCGTCGAAGGGACATGGCGTCTTGCCTGGGCGACAGGCGAGATCGTCGAGGCACGGTACGAGTCGATGGGGGGCCCGAATGGGATGTTCCGTTTCGACTCCGGTTCGGCGTTCGAGGCCGGTGCACGCTGGATCGCCTCCGGCGCCACCCACCACAACGCGCTCGCGGCAGGACGGCTCGACGTCGAGATCCCGGTCCTTGCTCGAGCGCTCGGGATCGAGGAGGAGCGCGTATGACGACCATCAGCTCGGTGACGCCGATCTCGGTTCGGTACCCCGAACCGAACGACGGCGGCGCGATCCGCCACCTGACGCTCTGCCGCATCGAGGCGAGCGACGGGACCGTCGGTTGGGGGGAGGCCGTGACCTCCTGGCCCGATGCGTGCCGTGCGACGGAGGCCGTGATCGAGGGTGTGGGTCACGAGCTCGTTGTCGGACGAGACCCGCTCGACAACGTCGACATCTGGCGCAGCTGCAAGAGGCGTGCCTGGTGGTACGGGAATCATGGCGGTATCTCCTCCTTCGCGCTCTCGGCTATCGACATCGCACTCTGGGACCTCAAGGGCAAGCTCCTCGGGGTCTCGGTCACGCAGCTCCTCGGCGGCGCGCACCACGAGCGCCTGCCGGCCGTCGCAAGCACGCACCCACGTCTTGCGAGCCTCGAGGAGGAGGCCGACAAGCACGCGGGATACATCGCGGAGCTCGGGTTCCAGGGGTGCAAGTTCGGGCTCGGGAAACGAGGAGACGCCGGCCTCGGCTCGGAGATCGAGCGCGACCTCGAGTTCATGCGACTCCTGCGCGAGCGAATCGGGCCCGATCCGATGCTGATGTGGGACCGGGGAGTGAACACACTCACGTGGGACGTCGGCTTCGCCCTGCACCTTACGACCGCGCTCGAGGAGCACGGCCTGACCTGGATGGAGGAGCCCTTCGAGCCGACCGACCTCGACTCGTTTCGCCGGCTGAAGGCGCGCTGCTCGACGTTGCTCGCCTCGGGAGAGCGCGAGTGGAACGTCGAGGGATACCGTCGTTTCATCGCCGAAGGCGTTGCCGATGTGATCGGCTTCGATCCGGGGCGGGCCGAGGGAATTACCGGCGGCCGGCGGGTGATCGAGCTCGTCGAGGAAGCCGACGTGTGGTTCAACGCTCACGCGTGGTCGAGCGCGATCGTCACCGCCGCGAGCCTGGCCCTGTCGTTGACGACGCCGCGCGTGCGCGTCTTCGAGTTCAAGGCCGAGGAGAGCCCGATGCAGCACGAGCTCGTCGAGCAGCCGATAGAGCAGTCGGGTGGTTTCGTCCGGGCCGCAGAAGGACCCGGGCTCGGAATCGAGATCAGGGAGGAGGTCGTCGAGAAGTACCGCTTCTAGCGGTCGCTCCGGGAAATCCCGACGAAGCGGCGAGAGGAGCAGCGTGTTGACAGGTGCGGTGACGCTCCATACAGTGCGCTGGAACCGTTACCACTACCCAGGCCGAGGAGCGATGACCGAGCTCGAAATGGCGCCGAGTGTGCAGCCCGAGGCGTCCGTCCGCAGCCTGACGATCGCCAGGATCGAGACGATCGCGATCCGTGTCCCGCTCGCGCAGGTTTACCGGGGCAGCCGCTACGAGATGACGCACCGCTCGACGATCGTCACGCGTCTCCACACCGAGGAAGGCATCGTCGGGGAGGCATACTGCGGAGACGAGGACGCGGGGCTTCTCGAGATCGACGAGATCCTGCGAACCGAGATTGCTCCGCGGTTGATCGGCGAGGATGCGTTTCGCGTCGAACGCTGTTGGGAGCTCGCCCGACCCGCCACCTTCGACATCCTCCGCGACCGGAGACTCGGCCTCGTCGCCACAGCCTGCGTCGATGCGGCGATCTGGGACGCGATCGGGAAGGCCCTTGGCCAGCCGTTGCATCGGCTGTGGGGCGGCTACCGGGACAGCCTGCCGGTGATCACGATCGGCGGCTACTACGGGAAGCAGGACATCACGGAGGAGGTCTGTGAGCTCCGCGAGCGGGGTCTCGCCGGGATGAAGTTCAAGGTGGGGGGGCTCACCCCGGCGGAGGACGCCGACCGCTTCCGGATCGCGCGGGATGCGGCGGGACCCGACTTCGTGCTCATGGCCGACGCCAATCAGGGCTGGACGCCGGCCGAGGCAATTCGCTTCTCGCGGCTCGTCGAGGATCTCGACCTGCACTGGTTCGAGGAGCCATGTGTCTGGTCGAACGACCGGCGCGCCATGCGCGACGTCCGCTTCGCCGGAGGCGTTCGTGTGTGCGCCGGGCAAAGCGAGATGTCCGCTGGAGGTTGTCGCGATCTCATGGTCGAGGGAGCGATCGACTTCTGCAACTTCGATTCGTCGTGGTCGGGCGGCGCCACGGAGTGGCGTCGGGTCGCCGCGGCAGCTGTCGCCTTCGACGTGGCCATGGCGCACCACGAGGAGCCGCAGATCGCCTCTCATCTCCTCGCCTCGATCCCACACGGCACGTTCCTCGAGGTGTTCAGTGCCGAGCGCGACCCGATCTGGTGGAACCTCGTCGCGAATCGACCGCCGATCGTCGACGGGATGTTGGCATTGCCGTCTGCACCGGGTCTGGGCTGGGAGCTCGACGCGGACTACATCGAGGCGCACCGCATCTCGCCGCGTTCATGACGGAGCGCGTGGGCGCTCTTCCGGCGCTGGGCAAGGGCCTCGAGAGCTGCGGCGTGCTCGTCACGGGGGCAACGGGTGGCATCGGTGCCGCGGTCGCCCGTGCGTTCGCCGAGTCGGGAGCGCGTGTCGCTGTCACCGATCTCTCGGAGCGCGCGGCCACCGACCTCGCAGCGACTCTTCCCGGAGAGGGCCATGTCGGGATCGGCGCGGACGTCGGGCTCATCGACCGTCACGCGGAGCTCGTCGAAGAGGCAGAAGAGGCGGTGGGGCCGCTCGTCGCACTTGCCCACCTCGCCGCGGTCCTCCGTCGGAGGCACGAGATTACGGAGATCGACGAGGCCGACTGGGATGCGCAGGTCGACGTCAACCTCAAGGCGTCGTTCTTCCTCAACCGGGCCTTCGCCGAACGGCTCCGCGGGGACGGAAGAGGCGGGGCGATCGTCAACTTCAGCTCACAGGGGTGGTGGACCGGGGGCTTCGGCGGCTCGGTCGTCTACAACGCAACGAAGGGCGGAATCGTGACGATGACTCGAGGCCTCGCGCGAACCTACGCGGGGGCCGGAATCCGCGTCAACGCAGTTGCGCCCGGTCTCGTCAAGACGGCGATGCTGACCGACGAACTTGCTCCCGACGTTCTCCAGAGCCTCGTCGACCAGGTCCCGCTCGGCCGGATGGCGACCCCCGAGGAGGTCGCACCCGCCGTCGTGTTTCTCGCCTCGACTCACGCCGGCTACATCACGGGTGCGACGCTGAACATCAGTGGCGGCTGGCTGATGTACTGACCGCGTGGCGGTCCCACGGGTCTTGTCTGACCAAGACTTGACATCCGCGAGTGGATGCTCTTGAATCGCGTACTACGGAAGCAGCTTGTCAGACCAAACGTGTTGCCGGGGCTCTGGTCGGTTGACGCGGACGGCTTTTCGAGCTTTGGCTGGAATCGATCCCAATCCCGATCAGGAGGGAGTTCGGCATGGAGGAGTACATTCAGGGGCTGAGTCGTCTCGAGTTGCTCAAGCGGGGCGCTCTGGGAGCCGCTGCGATCGGCGGAGCTGACGCGCTCCTCCGAGCAGGCGGGGCCGGGGCCGCTGTATCGGCGCCGAAGCCGGGAGGGAAGCTCGTCGTCGGCATCGGCCAGTCATTCGAGGACATCAACGTCCTCACCGCGTTCGGCTACCGCTGGGGCCAGTTGATGGCCTATGCGATGTACGACACGCTCGTCAAGTACGACAAGAACGGAAGGGCCGTACCGCTCCTTGCGAGGAGCTGGAGCACGCCGAACGCCAAGACGACGATCGTGAAGATCCGGCAAGGGGTCAAGTTCCACAACGGCGACCCTCTGCGCGTGGAGGACGTCGTCTGGAGCCTGAACCGCATCCACGATCCGGTCAAGCCGGCATCGAACAACTTCCTCGCTCTCCCGAAGGACATCTGGGGCAAGGCCGTCAAGGTCGACAATCAGACCCTGAGAATCACGACGAAGAAGCCGGCCCGCATGGTCGAGAGCTGGCGCTTCTGGTTCATCATGCCCGAGAACGCCGACGATCTGAATCTCGGCGAGCAACCAATCGGCACCGGACCGTTTCAGTACAAGAACTTCGTCAAGGGAGACCGCCTCGACCTCGAGCGCTTCCCCGACTACTGGAACGGCAGCCGGCCATACCTCAACGAGTTGACGTTCCGGTTCCTCGCCGACGAGTCGGCGCAGGTCGCGAACTTCCTCTCCGGTGACGTCGACTACCTGCACGACATCTCGGTTGCCACGCTGCCGCAGGTGGACGGCAAGCGGAACTCGAAGCTGATCCCTTCCGGACTCTTCTTCCAGTGGTGGCAGCCGCAGATGTACTTCGGACCCCTGAAGGACGTGAAGGTGCGGCAGGCGTTGCAGTGGGCGTTCGACAAGCCGACAGACAACAAGGTGGCCTGGGGCGGTCGTGCCGTGCCAACGTGGAACCCGCTCGAGCGAAGCCCGTATTCGATCGGCAAGGCATGGCCGGGCGGAGGCCCCGCGCCGAGTTACGATCCCGAGAAGGCAAAGAGCATGCTCAAGGCGGCCGGTGCCTCCAACCTGAAGCTGAACATGATGGTCCTCAAGGATCCTGGCCCCTGGAACCGCGAGGGACCGGTCCTGCAGCAGGGCTTCAAGAAGGCGGGGATCAACGCGACACTCCAGGTCCTGCCTGCAGCACAGTGGTTCGATCGGCTCTACACGAAGCGCAACCACGAGGGCATCGCTGTCAACGCCGGCTCGCTTCCGTTCCCGTGGGCCCTGATCGCGAACTACATGATGAAGGCGACGCTCCTGAAGAACCCGCCCAAGTATCCCAAGGGGGCGATTCCGGCGCTCGAAGCCGCCTACAACACCGCGTTCTCGCCGAAGAACGAAGCGCAGTACAGCGCTGCGCTCAAGGCGGTGCAGCGGCTCATGCTGACCCAGGCAGCCGCCTTCCACACGATGATCGCGGCGAACCAGAACGTGGCACCGAAGCGCCTGTTGGGTGTGGACTCGACGCCGATCGGAGACCAGCGATTCGACGGTGCGTACCTCGCCTAGTGGCGAACTCCGTAGCGGCTGAACGGCGGACGGTGGGGGGCAGATTGTCCCCCACCGTCTTCTGCTGATGCGATTCCTCACTCCCTT
>NZ_JBDSNT010000148.1:0-24424 GCF_039915195.1 Gaiella sp. | reverse complement strand
GCGACAGGAGCGGTCCGCGTTGCTCCAGTTCGCGGAGGACATAGCGACGGAACGAGCGATTCTCGGCGATGAAGTCGCGGCGCCATCGCTCGTGCGCGTAGCGCGAGGAGGTTCGCTCGCGCCGGATCAAGCCCCGAATGATCGGTAGGGACTCGATCGGCCAGACGAACGCGTTCCACTCGAAGAGCAGGCGCTCATCCCACAGCAGCCGATCGAGCTCTCCGCGATCGTGGTTCCCGAGCCGACTCCAGAGCACGAGCTGCTGTGGCGGAGCAACGGCCGCGATGGGATCGAGCTGGAGGAATCCGAGACGACGGACGGTCGCGAGCACGTCACTGGCCGAGCCGTCGAGGTACTGCGCGCGAACGGCGATCCGACGTGCCGATTCGACGTCGACCTCCACGGCGTTCGTTGTCATCATCGGCGCATTCAAGCAGCAGGTGCAGGTACCCTCCCGCGCGTCATGGCAGACATCGTCAGCACCAATCAGTTCAAGACGGGGATGCACATCGAACATCGCGGCTCGATGTGGAGGATCGTCGACTTCCAGCACGTCAAGCCCGGCAAGGGTGGCGCATTCGTGCGCACCAAGCTGAAGAATCTCGAGACGGGCGCCGTCATCGACGACACGTTCCGCGCCGGGGAGAAGTTCGCGCGCGTGCACACGGAGACGAAGAACGTGCAGTTCCTGTACGACGACGGCACCGACGCGCACTTCATGGACGAGCAGACCTACGAGCAGTTTGCGCTGCCGCGCGCCGAGGTCGAGATGGAGCTCACGTACATCCTGCCGTCGTCGATCGTGCAGATCCTCGCCGTCAACGGCAAGCCGACGGCGATCCAGCTTCCCTCGTCCGTCGAACTGTCGGTCGCGATGACCGAGCCGGGCGTGAAGGGCGACACGGTTTCGAACGTGACGAAGCCTGCCACTCTCGAGACAGGCGCCGTCGTCGCGGTGCCGCTCTTCGTCAACGTAGGCGATCGGATCAAGGTCGACCCGACCGAGGCTCGTTACATCTCGCGCGCGTAACGCGCTGCATGGATCGGCCGGCCAGCGAGCTGAAGCCTGCTTCCGAAGACCACGGTAAGGTCCACTTCCGAGATGCCACAGATCGTCGATACCACGATTCGCCTGCTCTCGCAGGAGCCCCTCGCGGGCAAGCTGCCGACCGGCGAGGTTCTGCGCATCGCCGAGATCCTCGACCAGGCCGGCTTCGGCTACCTGGAGGTCTCGGGTGGGGGAGTCTTCGACTCGGCTGTGCGCCGCGCCGTCGAGAGTCCCTGGGAGCGCATCCGCGCGATCGACGCGCGCACGACGACGCCGCTCGGGCTCGCGTTGCGCGGCCGGTTCCTCGTCGGCTCGAAGCCGGTGTCCGAGGACATCGTCAGGCGGTTCATCGCGTGCGCGGCGGACAACGGGATCGACATCTTTCGTCTCCACGACCCGCTCAACGACGTCTCCAACCTGGAGGAGGCCGGAGAGGCGATCGTGAGTGCCGGCAAGGAGTTCCATGTCGGACTCGTCTACAGCGCTGGCCGAACGGGCGAGATCGACGCACTCGTCGAGCGAGCGAAGCAGATTCCGGCTCTCGGCGCCGCGCGGGTGATCATCAACGACCCGACTGACGCACTGCTCCCACACCTCGTCGAGGAGCTCGTGGAGCGGATCGCCGAGGCCACCGGGCTTCCCGTCGGACTCTTCGTTCAGGGTGCGGCCGGCACGGGGCTACTGAACGCGGTGGTCGCAACGCGGGTCGGCGCCGACCTGATCGCGACCGCCGTCTATCCGCTGGCGCTGACGCTGCACCGCGTCTCCGGTGAGTCGCTCGTGGACGCACTTCATGGACTCGGACGGGACACGGGTGTCGAGACGGCGCACCTGTGGTCGGCAGCGGATCTGATCGACGAGCACATCGGCGACGAGCCGGTCGCGCCGGTCGCACCGAGGATCGCCGTACGTGCGGCGGAGTACGATCTGCCCGCCGGCCTCGTCGCTGCTCTCGACGTCCACCTCCGCGCCCATGCTGCAGGCGACAGGCTGCTCGACACGCTCGCCGAGGTCGCCCGGATTCGCGCCGAGTCGGGCTGGCCGCCACTCGCCGCGCCGATCGGCCAGATTCTTGCCTCGCAGGCGCTGCTCAATATCCTCTCAGCACGTCGCTACGGCACCGTCCTCGACGAGTTCCGGATGCTGATCGAAGGCAGCTACGGCACGACGCCGGCGCCTATCGAAGAGTCGGTCTCGCGCGTGATTGCCCTCGTCCAGGGAAGCGGCGCGCGGCTTGAAGAGGATCCGCCGAGCGCAGAGGACGTGCGCGAGGCGGCCGAAGGTCTCGCGGCGAGTGAGGAAGACCTCGTTCTGCTCGCCATGTTCGGCGACGAGGCGGAGATGCTGCTCCAGACGATCCGGCAGAGGCACTCACGAGAGTCGTCGCTTCTCGTCGGAGACGTTGACGCGACACGCGCCGAGCGAATCCGCGAGCTCGTCAAGATCGTGCAGGAGTCGGGCGTGGGGGAGATCGAGATCGAAGACGAGGGCATGCGTGTTTCGGTCCGCCGGGCAGACGAGGTCGCAGCGTCTGCCGCCCCGCTCGCCGCACTGCAGGAACCTCCTGCTGGGGAGGTGCAGCAGACTTCCGTCAAGGCGGGCGTCCGGGTCGATTCACCGATGGTCGGAGTCTTCTACCGCTCGTCGTCGCCCGGGACGCCCCCGTTCGTCGAGGTCGGAGACGTCGTCACCGTGGGCCAGACGCTCTGCCTGCTCGAGGCAATGAAGCTCTTCAACGAGTTCAAGTCCGAGCACGAGGGCCGCGTGAAGGCGATCCACGTCGAAAGCGGGCAGGCCGTCGAGTTCGGACAGATCCTCTTCGAGCTCGACCCGGTCGACACTCAGCCCATCGTTTAGAGGCTTGATGTGGATTGGCAGCACACCCGGATGTTGCTCTGCACACTGCGGATCGCGTCCGCCGAGGGCACAATCGAGGCAACCAGCACTGACGCGGCCCTCGCCGAAAGTGCTCGTTGCTGCGGAACCACCCGAGTCGCACTTCCAAACCACATCACCCCGCTCGTGAGCGACGGCTAGCGATGTTCTCTCGCGTGCTCGTCGCGAACCGAGGTGAAATCGCGGTACGGATCATCCGCGCACTCCACGAGCTGGGAGTGGAGGCCGTCGCCGTCTACTCGACGGCCGATCGCGATGCGCTCCACGTCCGGCTCGCTGACCAGGCCATCTGTATCGGACCGCCCTCTGCGACGGAGAGCTACCTCCGCATCCCGAACGTCATCGCCGCGGCCGAGACCACCGGCTGCGAGGCGGTGCATCCGGGTTATGGGTTCCTGTCCGAGAACCCGGCCTTCGTGCGAGCTTGCGTCGAGAGCGGCCTCATCTTCGTCGGGCCCTCAGCGGAAGTCATCGAGAAGACCGGCGACAAGGCCCGGGCCAAGGCCGAGATGCGCGCCGCGGGAGTGCCGCTCGTCCCCGGGACGGAGGGGGTGGCAACGCTCGCCGAGGTTCGGGTCGCGGCGGTCGAGCTCGGGTTCCCGGTCCTCCTCAAGGCGACCGCTGGCGGCGGCGGCAAGGGTATGCGCGTCGTCGACCGGCCAGAGGATCTCGAATCGGCCTACGGAGCTGCCAGCGCCGAGGCGGAGGCGGCCTTCGGTGACGGCTCGATGTACCTCGAGAAGGCGCTCGTCCCGGCGCGGCACGTCGAGATCCAGGTGCTCTGTGACGGTCACGGCGGGGTACTGACGCTCGGTGAGAGAGAGTGCTCGATTCAACGTCGCCACCAGAAGCTGATCGAGGAGTCGCCGTCCGCCGCGCTGACATCCGAGGCCCGCGAGACGATGGAAGCGTCGGTCGAGCGAGCCTGTCGGCAGCTCGGGTATCTCAACGCCGGAACGTTCGAGTTCCTCCTCGGGCCTGACGGCTCGCCATCGTTCATCGAGGTGAACTGCCGCCTCCAGGTCGAGCATCCGGTCACCGAGATGGTGACCGGGATCGACATCGTTCGAGAGCAGCTTCGGATCGCTGCGGGCGAGCGCCTGTCCGTGACAGGCCGTGCTCCTCGTGCCGGGCATGCGATCGAGATCAGGATCAACGCCGAGGACCCGCGGCGCGACTTCGCCCCGGCTCCCGGGCTCGTTTCGCGGTTCCGCCCGCCGCTCGGCCCGGGCGTGCGCGTCGACACTGCCGTCTTCGAGGGAGCCTCGATCCCCCCGTTTTACGACTCGATGATCGCGAAGGTGATCGTGCGCGACGACACACGCGACGCTGCGATTGCGAGGGCGATCCGCTCCCTCGAGGAATTCGAGATCGAAGGGATCCCGACCACGCGTGACCTCGCGATCGATATTCTTCGCTCACGCGAGTTCCGGGGAGGCGCCTACTCGACCAGCTACCTTGCCGAGATGGAAGGCCGCCTCCCGTCGATGGTGCCCGCGTGAGCCACGACGGGTTCGCCGTCCCAGGCCCTCTCGGTCGTGTGGAGCTCACGGGAGCCGCTCTCGCCTCCCTCGTCACGCGGGCAACGGAGGCAGTCGAGGGCGTTCGACTGCGCTCCCGTCGCCGCGTGAGCGTCGCCGTCGACCCGCGCGGCGTTCGCGTCGAGGTAGGCGTCCAGGCCGCAGGGGGCGTTCAGCTGGCGGGCCTGGGAGCGGCCGTTCAGCACTCGGTGGCCCGCGCGGTCATTGCTACCACGGGCCTCCCGGCGCAGGTCGACGTCACGTTCGAGGAGATCGCGTGACCGTCGCCAAGGTGGGACGGCGGCAATCGCGCCGGACGGCGCTCTTCCTTCTCTACCAGTGGGATCTCACAGGACAGCCGCTCGCGTCACTCTACGACGGAACACCCGACGACTTCGCTCTCGGTCTCGCAGAGGCAATCGCCGAGCGCGCCCCGGAGCTGGACGACCGGATCACCGCGGCGTCCGACGCGTGGGCGGCCGATCGGCTCGGTACGCTCGAGCGGAACATTCTGCGTATCGGGGTCTACGAACTGGAGGAGGGTACGGTGCCTGCCGAAGTGGCGATCAACGAAGCCGTCGTACTCGCGAAGCGCTATGCGACGGAGGATGCTGCCCGGCTCGTCAACGGGATCCTCGGCCGAATCATGCGCGAGGAGACGTCGTGAGCGCGAACGAGAGCCTTGGGCGAGCACAGGAGCTTGCAGAGCGGCTGCGAGCGAGACTCGACAGTCTCGAGCGACTCGCCGAGGCCGGTGACGTTGACGCCGCTGTCGACGATCTCGCGGAGATTGCCGAGCTGGCGAAGCAGATCGAGGCAGAGGTGCAGCGGGCCCGCGCGAGCGCCGATGCAGGCGCCTGACGCACTCGTCGACCTGACGGAGCAGTACCTGGATCGGCTCGAGCTGACGCCCGAGCTGGGCGCACAGCAGGAGTCGATGCGCTACGCCCTCGCAGGGGGAAAGCGCATTCGGGCGGTCATCTGCCTCGCCACGGCAGAGGCAGCCGGGGTCGCACCCGAGCGGGCCTTGCCCGCGGCGGGCGCGCTCGAGCTTGTTCACGCCTTCTCGCTCGTCCATGACGATCTCCCGGCGCTCGACAACGACGACGAGCGGCGTGGGCGGCCGAGTGCGCACATCGCTTTCGGCGAGGGTGTCGCGTTGCTTGCCGGGGACGCGCTGCTCGCCGAAGCGTTTCGGCTCGCCCTGACCTACCCGACAACGGCCCCCGCGCGGGAGCTCGCGGATGCGACGCTCGGCATGATCGGGGGCCAGTTCCTCGACATCACCGGTGGAGATACCGATCTGGCCCAGCTCCACCGACTCAAGACGGGGCGCCTCTTCGCGGCGTCGGTCGGTCTCGCGCTGTGGGTCGCCGATGTGCCCGAGGCCGAGCACGGGCCGTGGCGGGCCTTCGGTGAGGAGCTAGGGATGCTGTTCCAGGTCGTCGACGACGTCCTCGATGGTGACGGATACGCCGCCCGGCTCGGCGCCGACGTTGCGCGCCAGCTTGCGCGCGAGGCGGGAGGGCGCGCGAACGCCGCGCTCGAGAGGATCGAGGCCGACACCTCCGTGCTTCGCACGATCGTCGACAGCCTGGTCATCCGCACCGCCTAGCTCTAGCCGGCCGATCGCGACAGCCGCACCATCGAACCGGAGGGGAGCTCGTCGGTGGCCGTCAGCTCCAGTGACCAGCCGCTTCCCCGCGCGCGGTCGAAGAAAGCCTGCGCGTGCCGTCTCCCCGGGTCGGCGAAGAGGGCCACGCCGCCGGGAGCGACAGCGTCGTCGAGCAGGCGGAGCAGCGGCTCGGCATTCCGCTCCTCGTAGAGGACATCCGCTGCAAGAACGACGTGATATCGGTCGAGGTCGACGGGCGCCGCCCAGTCGAGCTCCTGCGCAGCGATCGAGAGGCCGTTGGCGTGCGCGTTGCGGCGGATGAGGTCGATACTCTCCGGGGCCCAGTCGGTTGCCGTGACTGCAGCTCCGGCCAGGGCAGCGGCAAGTGACGGGAGCGCGAGGCCGCAGCCCAGCTCGAGCACGTCATTTCCGCGAAGGTCGAGCCCTGCGACGAATCGCGCGAGCGCCAGCCCGCTCGGCCAGAGCTCCGCCCAGTAGGGCAGAAACTCGCGGTCGGCGAATCGCTCCTCGTCGATGAGTGACTCGACATCTGCCGGTCGGCGGATGATGAGCTCTGTGGTTCCGAGCACGATCTGCTCCTCGAGCTCGTTCAATGTGCCCTGCTCGCCCTTCCGCTCCATCCCGCAGGTGTACCACGCTGCTGCCTCTACTCTCCTTCTGTGAAGAAGAAGCGGCTCGATCTCCTCCTCGTAGAGCGTGGCCTCGCAGAGACCCGCAGCCAGGCGCAGGCACTCGTCATCGCCGGGCTCGTCTCCGGCTACGACAAGCCTGGTACGCAGCTCGACGAGTCCGTCGTGCTCGAGGTCGAGCGGCCGCCACGATTCGTCTCGCGGGGCGGCGAGAAGCTCGCGCACGCACTCGAGCTGCTCTCGCTCGATCCGCGGGACAGGGACTGCCTCGACGTGGGAGCCTCGACCGGAGGGTTCACGGACTGCCTGTTGCAGAGCGGCGCCGCGCGGGTGATCGCCCTCGACGTCGGCTATGGCCAGCTCCATCCCCGACTCAGGGGGGACGACCGGGTGACGGTGCTCGAGCGAATCAACGCTCGCAACGTGACGAGCTTGCCGTTCTCGCCCGAGGTGATCGTGTGCGACGTCTCGTTCATCTCGGTGAAGACCGCCCTACCGCCTCTGCTTCGCCTCGCTGCGCCGGGCTGGGAGGCTCTTGTTCTCGTGAAGCCACAGTTCGAAGCGGGCCGTGCAGATACGCCGAAGGGGGTAGTGCGCGACCTCGACGTCCGCCGGCGCGTTTTGCGCGACGTGTGCGGGGCTGCGCGTGATTGGGGCTCGCGCGTGCTCGGCGTCGTAGACTCCGGTCTCCCGGGCCCGAAGGGAAACCGGGAGTTCCTCGTCCACTTGATCGACAATCCGGAGCCGACCGATGCCGATGAACTCGAACGCTGGATCGACGATGCCGTCGGGTAGCCGCGTCAAGCGGGCCGCTGTGGTGCTGCACGGCCGCCCCGACGCGCTCGGCACCGGTCTCGCGCAGCTCGAGGCAGTTGCTGCACGGGAAGGGGTCGAGCTCCTCGTCGCGGGCGACGAGGCCGTCAGCTCAGGCGAGGTCGAACTGGCGATCGTCCTCGGAGGCGACGGGACGATGCTACGCGCACTGCATCGGTTCCTCGGCACGGGCATCCCGGTGATCGGCGTCAATTTCGGGCGGGTCGGCTTTCTGAGCGCGATTCCGAAGGGCGATCTCGAGGTGGGCGTTGAACGGGTCTTCCGCGGAGAGCTCGAGGTCGTCGAGTTGGCGACGCTCGAGGTCGAGATCGGAGGGGAACGCTTTGTCGCGGTCAACGATGCTGTCGTGACGAGCGGCGAACTCGGCCGCATGGTCGAGATCGAATGGTCTGTCGGAGGTGAGGACTTCGGTCGTGTTCCCTGCGACGGGCTGATCTGCGCGACTCCCTCGGGATCGACCGCCTACAACCTCTCGAACGGTGGCCCGGTGCTGATGTGGGGCCTCGACGCGATGGCGCTGACATTCGTCGCTCCACACGATCTGCGCGCGCGCCCGTTCGTCCTTCCCCGCGGTCACGACCTGGTCGTCTGGAACCGGACGGCCGCGGTCGATTGCGCCGTGCTCGTCGACGGCCATCGAATCGCAGACTGCGGGCCGGGGGGACAGGTCTCGATCGGCCTCGGGGCGGAGCGGTCATTGCTCGGCACGTTGCCCGACGCCACGTTCGTCCGCCGCTACCGCCAGAGCTTCGGGAGCTCGTAGCTCCGGTTCACGTCGAGTCGGGACACGTGTGTCGGCCGCGCGTCCGGTCTACCATCCCCGGGATGCTACGTCGCCTCAGGATCGAGAACCTCGTCCTCATTCGCGAGGCCGAGCTCGACCTGGGGAGTGGCCTGAACGTGCTCAGCGGAGAGACCGGCGCCGGAAAGACGATCTTTGCCCAGGCGATCGGGCTCCTTCTCGGCGTCAAGGGGGACATCGCCGCTGTTGGCCCTGCGGCGAAGGAGGCGTACGTCGAGGCCGAGTTCGACGTCGAGGAAGGGTTCTTCGACGACGCGGACCTGGAGGCATTTGCGGAGCTACGCCCGGAGGATGAACCGGGAGTGGTGCTTGCTCGCCGCGTGTTCGCAGACGGTCGTACGAGGGCCTACGCGTGGGGACGAGCGATCGCACGCGAGGATCTTGCCGCGGCGACGGAACGGCTGATCGCCATGTCGGGGCAGTTCGAGCAGCGACGGCTGGCACGGCCGGCCTACCAGCTCGAGGTTCTCGACGCGTTCGTCGGTGATGAGCAGGCCGCCCGACGACGCGACACCCGGGACGCGTGGCGTGCGCTGACCGCGGCACGCCGCCGCAACGACGAAATTGCGAGAGATGCGGGCGCGGAGGAGGCACGCGTGAATGCGCTGCGGGATCTCGTCGAGCGAACAGAGGGGTTCGAGCGAGGGGAGGAAGAGACGCTTCGGGCCGAACGCGAGCGGATGCGCCATGCAGCGGAGCTCGCCGCGGGTGCTGCTGCAGCGACAGCAGCAGTTGCGCCGGAGGATGGCGAGGGTGCGGTGTCACTCGCGGCTGCTGCAGAACGCGCGCTGGCACCGCTCGTCGACCTCGCGCCGGAGCTCGAGGGGCCAACCGCCGAGCTTCGTGACCTTGTCCACCGACTCAACGACGTCGGGGGCGATCTGCACCGATTCGTGGCCTCTCTGGAGGCAGATCCTGCCCGGGTCGAGTCGGTCGAGGAGCGACTCGACCTGATCGCGGAGGCGCGTCGCCGGTTTGATGCCCAGACGACGGATGCCTTGCTCGATCGACGCGACGCGGCGCTCGGCGAGCTCGATCAGGTCGACGCAGGTGTCGATCCGGTCGCGGCGGCCGCTGCCGCATTGGCTCTCACCGAGGAGGAGTTCAGCGCTCGGGCGGCGGCTCTCCATGACGCGCGGAGCGACGCAGTGGAAGCGTTCGCGGAGGCCGTGACCGAAAACCTCAGGGGCGTCGGAATGGGGGAGGGTGAGTTCAACGTCGAGCTTCGTCGCCGAGAGCCCGGCCCCATCGGGTTCGACGAGGCGGTCTTCCAGATCCGGCCGAACCCCGGCATGCCACTCGGTCCCGTCGCGGAAACCGCCTCGGGCGGAGAGCTCTCCCGTATCGCGCTTGCGCTCGCGGTCGTTGCCGGCGGAGAGACGCTCGTGTTCGACGAGATCGATGCGGGGATCGGCGGCGTCACCGCACATCGCGTTGCCGAGACGCTCTCCCGCCTCGCGACTCGCGCACAGGTGATCACGATAACCCACCTGCCCCAGATCGCGAGCGTCGCTACGACTCACTTCCGGGTCGAGAAAGTCGCGGGCGACCCGACCCATACGCGGATCGAAGCGCTCTCGCCGGAGGAGCGTCGCTCCGAGCTCGAACGCATGCTCGGAGGCGAGGAGTTCCTCGCCGGGATCGCATCGGAGCCCCGCTCGTGAGCGAGATCGTCGGCACGGCCCGGCTTGGAAAGCGCACGAAGGATCTCGTCAAGCGCCTGCGCCCCGGAGATCTCGCGATCATCGACCACGTCGATCTCGATCGTGTCTCGGCGGAGGAGCTCGTCGAATCCGGCGTGCGCGCGGTTGTCAACATCGCGCAGTCGAACTCTGGCCGGTTCCCGAATCCCGGCCCTCTCGAGCTCGTCCGCGGCGGCGTCTGCCTGGTCGACGTTCCGGGATCCGACCTCTTCGATCAGCTCTCGGACGGAGAGATGATCACGGTGCGCGGGGGCTCGCTCTGGCGCGACGGCACACGTCTTGCGGAGGGGATCGAGCTCACGGAGCGAGCGCTGGCCCTGGCTCTCACAGACCAGCAGGCGCGCGTGACCGATGCGCTCGAGGCGTTCGCAGACAACACGCTTCGGCACCTCCGAGACGAGGGCCGACTGCTCGCCGCCGGGATCGACTTTCCCCCGCTCGCGACGAAGTTTCGTGACCGGCACGCAGTCGTCGTGGCCCGTGGGCCTGGCTACAAGAGCGACTTGCGCATCGTGCGACCGTACATCCGGAACTTCAAGCCCGTGCTCGTTGCCGTCGATGGTGGTGCCGACGCGCTGCTCGAGATCGGACTTCGCCCCGATGTGATCGTCGGTGACTTCGACTCGGCGACCGACGCCGCGCTCGACTCGGGCGCTGAGCTGCTCGTCCACGCCTACGCGGACGGTCGCGCCCCGGGCTCCGAACGGCTGCGTAGCATGGGCCTGCCCTTTTCCACGGTCGCGGCTCCCGGAATCAGCGAGGACATCGCGCTCCTCCTCGCTCACGAACGTGGGGCGGAGCTGATCGTCGCGGTCGGAACCCACTTCAATCTGGTCGAGTTCCTCGAGCGGAATCGCGAGGGTATGGCCTCGACCTTCGTGACGCGACTGAAGGTCGGCGAGTCGCTCGTCGACGCGAAGGGCGTGTCGCGACTCGTTTCCCCGCGGATCGGGGTTTGGCCGCTCGTCACGTTCGCGGCGGCGGGCGTCGCCGCTATCGCTGTCGCCGTCCTCGCCTCGCCGGCGCTGCGGAACGTCATCGAGTCGCTCGCTCGTTCGATGGGGAACACGCTCGGCCTTTGATCGAAGAAGCTTTTCCGGAGTCGGCCTCGCGCGCCCTACACTGCCTTCGTGTTCGATCTCCGCTACCACGTTGCCTCGCTGACGGCGGTCTTCGTCGCTCTTGTGATCGGCATCCTCGTGGGCGTCGGGCTCTCGGGTAAAGGGTTCGTCAACGACGCCGAGCGAGACAACCTCACGAACCAGATCTCTGCGCTCCAGCAGCAGGTCGCCTCGGCTCAGGGATCGCTCGATGCGGCCTCGCGCGTCGAGGATGCGCTTCGGCGATTCTCTGATGAGGCGTACCCGGCGGTTGTCCCTGGGCGATTGGATGGCAGGCGCGTCGCAGTGTTGTTCGTCGGCCCTGTCGACGCCGGCACGGCCTTGACGGTTCGAAAGGCTGTCGTCGACGCGGGAGGCGCCGTCGTCCGCACACGGTCGATCCGCGTGCCACTCGATACACAGCGCGTGCAGGACATCCTCAAGCGCCAGCCGTCGTTCCGGCCGCTGCAGGGCCTCGCGCAGCTCGGGGACGTCGGTGGAGTGCTGGCCGGAGAGCTCGCGAGGGGCGAGGCAACGCCACTGTGGGATGCGCTCGACGAGACGATCGTGCTCGAGCGGAAGGGGCTTTCGGCACCCCCGGTCGACGCCGTCGTCGTCGTTCGAACGGCCGAGCCGCAGAGAGGGCCGACCAAGACGTTCCTTGCCGGCGTCTACACCGGTCTTGCTCGCACGGGCGCTCCCGCTGTCGGGGTTGATTCCTCCGGGGACGGCGCGACCGCGATTCCTGCCTTTGCTCTGGCGGGGCTCTCGACGGTCGACTCGGTCGACACGTCGGCCGGGCGTCTCGCGCTCGTGCTCGTGCTCGGCGGAGGGGCGCCGGGCAACTACGGCGTCAAGGAATTCGCTACGGACGGGATCCTGCCGCCCATCATCGCCCAGCCGACGCAGGGGTGAGTGGCCGTCTCACCATCCTCGTCGCCGCCCGCGACGAGGAGGAGCGCATCGGAGCGACTGTTGATTCGCTTCGCTCCCGGCTCCCGGACGCAGACGTCGTGATCGCAGACGATGGCTCGCACGACCGAACGGTCGCCGTCGCCGAGAAGGCAGGAGCCCGTGTTGTAGTGCTCGAACGTCGAGGGAAGGGCCAGGCGTTGACGCTGGCGGAACGGGAGCTCGGCCCGGGGCCGTTGCTGCTCTGTGACGCCGATCTCGTCGGGGACGTCGGCGCTCTCACGGCGACCGAAGCGGATCTCGCGATCGCGGTCTTCAGAACCCGTGACGGGGGAGGGCTCGGTCTCGCCAAGCGCGCTGCACGGTCACTGATCGCGGCCCGCTCAGGGTTCGCGCCGCGCGAGCCGCTGTCCGGCCAGCGCTTCCTGTCGCAGCGTGCTCGCGACACCGTCTTTCCCGTGGCGATGGGTTTCGGTGTGGAGACGCGAATGACGATCGACGCCGTTCGGGCCGGGCTCGTGGTCGAGGAGGTCGAGCTCGATCTCGAGCATCGTGCCACGGGGCGAACCGTTCGTGGATACACCCATCGCGGCCGCCAACTTGCCGAGCTCGTTCTCGCATGCGGACCGCAGGCCGTCAACTACCGCGGCTTGCGTCTGCCCCTCGTCGGCTCTCTTGTCGGGCTCGCAGTGCCATCCGTGTTGCCCGTGGCCGCTATCGGCCTTGCCGACGATCTCTGGAGTGGACCGGAGCGAGGGTTCCGTGCCCACCTCGGATCGGGTGCGACGACGGGCACGCTCAAGCTTGTCGGGATCCCACTCTTCGCTCTCGCACGGACGCGGTCGGTGTCCGGAGCGATCCTCGTCGGCCTCGCAGCCAACACCGTCAATCAGCTCGACACACGCCCCGGGCGGGCGCTGAAGGCGTTTGCAATCGGCTCGCTCGTGATCGGTGGAACACCGAGGCGGGCGGCTTTTTCGGCCGTCCTGCTCGCCCCCTACGATCTGAGGGAGATGGCGATGCTGGGGGATGCGGGCTCGAATGCTCTTGGAGCCGTGCTAGGTTTCTCTTCCGTGGAGAAGCTCACGGGATGGAGACGGTGGGGTGCGATCGGAGCGCTCTCTCTCCTGACCGTCATCGGCGAGCGCCGATCCCTCGGCGCCACGATCGAGGCGACGCCCGTGTTGCGCGAGCTCGATCGTCTGGGGAGGTTCGGTTGAGCGAGCCTCAGACCAAGTTCGTCTTCGTCACCGGTGGCGTCGTTTCGGCTCTGGGTAAGGGAATCGTCGCTGCGTCGCTCGGGCGGTTGTTGAAGTCGCGCGGCCTTCGCGTGCAGGCGCAGAAGTTCGACCCGTACCTCAACGTCGATCCCGGAACGATGAGCCCGTTCCAACACGGCGAGGTCTTCGTCACCGAGGATGGTGCAGAGACCGACCTCGATCTCGGCCACTATGAGCGGTTCATCGACGAGAACCTGTCGCGGAACTCGAGCCACAGCGCGGGTGCGGTGTGGGAGACGGTTCTACGCAAGGAGCGCAAGGGCGACTTCCTCGGCGCGACCGTTCAGGTGATCCCACACATCACGAACGAGATCAAGGCTCGGATCAGGCGCGGCGCCAGCGCCCAGCCCACAGACGTCGTGATCTCCGAGATCGGTGGAACCGTGGGCGACATCGAATCGTTGCCCTTCCTCGAGGCGATCCGGCAGTTCCGACGCGAGGTCGGGCCCGAGAACGTCCTCTACCTCCATGTCACCCTGGTGCCCTTCATCGAGGCCGCAGGTGAGCTGAAGACGAAGCCAACGCAGCACTCGGTCAACGAGCTCCGTCGGATCGGTATCCACCCGGACATCGTCGTCTGCCGGTCACACGAGGTGCTCTCGGACGACATCCGCGAGAAGATCGCGCTCTTTGCCGACGTCGACGAGCGAGCGGTGATCGGCTCACCCGACGTGCCGGACGTCTACCTGATCCCCGAGCTTCTCCAGCACGAGGGTCTCGACGAGCTCGTCTGCAAGCGACTCGGTCTCGATGCGCCGCCGGCCGTGCTCGGCGAGTGGAAGGATTTGACCGATCTCATCGAGGAGCGGCGCGAGCATGTCGAGATTGCACTCGTCGGCAAGTACGTGAAGTTGCACGACGCGTACCTCTCCGTCCACGAGGCGCTCAAGCACGCAGGGATGCACCAGGGAGCGAAGGTGCGGGTTCGGTGGTTCGACTCCGAGAACATGACCTACGAGGAGGCGGTCGAGGAGCTCGAGACGGTCGACGGCGTGCTCGTTCCGGGCGGCTTCGGCTCACGTGGTTGGGAGGGGAAGATTCTCGCCTGTCGCGTCGCGCGCGAGCAGCGGATCCCGTATCTCGGCATCTGTCTCGGTATGCATGTCGCCGTCTCCGAGTTCGCCCGACACGTCGCCGGACTCGAGGGCGCCAACTCGACGGAGATGGACCCCGAGACTCCCTATGCGGTGATCGACCTGCTGCCCGAGCAGAAGGAGATCGAGGACCTCGGGGGCACGATGCGCCTCGGCGCGCAGGCCGTCGAGCTCGCGGACGGCACACGAACCCGCGAGATCTACGGCGAGGGGACCGTCAACGAGCGCCACCGTCACCGCTACGAGGTCAACAATCAATTCCGCGATCAGCTCGTCGCTAGCGGCCTCGTCATCTCGGGCACGTTCCAGGAGGGACGGCTCGTCGAGATCGTCGAGCTCCCCGAGCACCCCTGGTTCGTCGCCAGCCAGTTCCACCCGGAGTTCAAGTCGCGCCCGACTCGACCGGCACCTCTCTTCACCGGGTTTGTCGGCGCCGCGCTCGAGCGCGCACGCACTCGTGTCGACGTTACCGCCGAGGCCGTCCGCTGAGCGACGTCACTCGGTTGTTCCTCGAGCTCGCTGCGATTCCGAGCCCGCCCGGGGAGGAGCGTTCGGTCGCCGATCGCGTCATCGCGGAGCTCGAGGCGATGGGGCTCGCGTGGGACGAGGACGACTCCGGTCTGTCGATCGGCTCGACAATGGGCAACATCCTCTGTCGCGTGCCGGGCGGCGCCGGGGAGGGGACACCGATCTTCCTCTGCGCGCACCTCGACACCGTTCCACCCGACGGCCCGCTCGAGCCCGTGATCGAAGATGGAGTGATCCGAAACGCGGGCGGCACGATTCTGGGCGCGGACGACAAAGCGGCGGTCGCCGTCATGCTCGAAGCCGTGCGGCGCATCGTCGTCGAGCGCCGACCGCACGCAGGCATCGAACTGCTCTTCACTCCCAAGGAGGAGGTCGGGCTCGTGGGCGCCTTCGCCTTCGATCACAACCGCCTCGAGGCGCGCACCGGGTACGTCTACGATCAGGCAGCGCCGATCGGTGAGATCATTCTCGGGGCGCCGTCCCAGAACGCGATCCGAGCACGGTTCCACGGGCGCGCCTCGCACTCGGGTATGGCACCGGAGGACGGCCGCTCCGCGATCTTCGCGGCGTCGCGGGCGGTCGCAGACATGCGGCTCGGTCGCACCGACCACCAGTCGAGCGCCAACGTCGGCGTGATCTCGGGTGGTACCGCGCGGAACATCGTCCCCGAGTGGTGCACGATCGACGCCGAGGCACGGTCGCGCGATCCCGGGACCCTGGCCGTTCTGACGCAGGAGATGCTCGACGCGATTGGATTTGCCGCAAGCACGTCGGACTGCACGGCCGAGACGGAGGTCGAGCAGACGTATCGAGGCTACGCATTCGCGGAGGACGAACCGGCGGTCGCCCTTGCTGCCGAAGGGCTGCGACGCGCCGGGTATGAGCCGGCGACAGCGTTCTCGGGAGGCGCCGCGGACGCAAACGTCTTCAACGAGCGCGGTCTTCGGTGCGTGAATCTCGGGAACGGGATGATCGACATTCATACGCCCGACGAGCGCATCGCTGTGGCAGACCTCGAGGCAATGGTCGACGTGACACTCGCGATCGTCGACGCGGCAAGGGAATCCTGGTGAGATGGCGCTGACGCTCCGCTGGGGAACGGTGACGGCCGTCACACAGAGACTCGACGAGCTGATCCGTTGCACCGTCGACGGCAAGGAATGCATCGCGTATCCGCGCCAGACGGGGCACGTCGAGGTCGGCGACACGGTGCTCGTGAACACGCAGGCGCTGGATCTCGAGCTTGGCTCCGGCGGGTTCGACGTGCTCTACGCGAACATGACGAGAGGCCTCGGACTGCAGCCGCCGTCCTCGGCCCACGTGATGGCGTTGCCGTACACGCCCGGCCAGTCGGCGGCGGCGTGCGTCGAGGAGAGCGATGGCCTCGCCGACGACCTCGGCGGCATGCCTGTCGTCTGCTGCGGCCTTCATAGCCAGGTTCCACCGGTCGTTGCCGGCATCGGGGTAGGGATCCGGGTCGCCTACGCGCAGCTTGCGGGCGGAGCGCTACCGGTCGCCTTCTCCGACACGATCCGCACGCTGAAGACCCGACGGTTGATCGAGACCGCTATCGCCGTCTCGCCGTGTCTCGATGGCGACGTGCAAGCGTTGACCGTCGCATCGGCGCTGACATGGGCGAAGGCGCGAGGATTCGACATCGTCGTCTGCGGAATCGGCCCCGGGATCGCGGGCACTGGGTCGGTCTTCGGGCACGGCGGACTTGCCGTTGCGGAGGCTGGAAACGCGGCCGCCGCTCTGGGCGGTAGGGCCGTCGTCGCGGTCCGGTACTCCGGCGCGGATTCTCGCGCCCGGCATCGCGGCGTCTCACACCACACGCTCTCGGCTCTCCGCCTCACGCTCGGGCAGCCCGACGTGCCGTGGCCGAGCGACCTCGGTCACGACGGGGCCCTCGGCGACGTGGTCGAGATCGACGTGAAGGGATGGCAGGACGCGTGCACGGGCCTGCCTCTGAAGCACATGGGACGCGGGCCGGCGGAGGATCCGTGGTTCTTTGCTTCGGCCTTCGCCGCGGGCCGTCACGCGCGAGCGCTCCTCGGATGATGGAGGAGCGGCGTCTCGGGCCCGTGGTCGGCCTCGGCACCTACGAGACCTTTCTCGACGACGTGCCACTTGCGAACGAGGTTGTCGGCGCTGCGATCGGCGCCGGCACGACCGTATTCGATTCGTCCCCGATGTACGGGTCGGCCGAGGAGTCGCTTGGTGCGGCGCTGAAGGAGCGGCGTGATGCGGCCATCGTGGCGACGAAGATCTGGGCGGAGTCCGTCGAGGAGGGGCGGCGCCAGTACGACGCGCAGCTCGCCTTCTTCGGGCGCGTCGATCTACAGCAGGTTCACAATCTCGTAGCCTGGCGAGAGCAGGTGCAGTGGATCGAGGAGGAGCGAGACGCAGGCAGGATCGACCGGGTCGGCGTCACCCACCACGACGCAGGAGGTGTCGTGGAGTTCGAGGAGGCGATGCGGAGCGGCAGGTTCGACTGCGTCCAGATCCCACTCAACCCACTCGAGCGGGAGTGTGAGGCGCGCATTCTGCCCCTTGCGGAGGAGCTCGGCCTGGCCGTAATCGTGATGCGGCCGCTCGGGGGCGCCCGTGACAGAAGGCTGAGGCCCGGGCCGCCGGTGGAAGCGCTCGCGCCTCTTCGTTCGTTCGGCGTCGAGACGTGGGCACAGGCGCTCCTGAAGTGGTGTCTCGCCGATCCTCGGGTCGATCTGGTGATCCCCGCCACCTCGAGACCGGACCGGGCGCGTGAGAATGCAGCGGCGGGCTACGGGCCGCCGTTCGGTCCCGACGAACGTCAGCTCGTCGAGAAGCTCGCGGGCGCCCAGGGATCGGTTTCACCCGGGCGCTGACGGGTCCGGTATCGTCCCGCCGCGATGAGGATCGGGGTTGCCAGGGAGGTCAAGAAGCGGGAGTACCGTGTCGCACTGACGCCTGCGGGAGCGCTCGAGCTCGTGCGGCGCGGTCACGAGGTCCTGATCGAACAGGGAGCTGGCGAAGGATCGGGGTTCGCGGACGCCGCCTACCAGGCGGTCGGCGCCCGGATCGAATCCGTGGAGCACGTTTGGGCCGGGGCAGACCTGCTGCTCAAGGTCAAGGAGCCGATCGCAGAGGAGTACGGCCGTCTCCGGGAAGGCCTGACGCTCTTCACGTATCTCCACATCGCGGCAGATGAGCCCCTGACCCGCGCCCTCGTCGACTCCGGGATCACGGCCATCGCCTACGAGACCGTCGAGAGGGCCGATCGGCAACTGCCGTTGCTTGCCCCGATGAGTGAGGTCGCGGGACGCCTCGCGCCGCAGATGGGGGCCTGGTCGCTCGAGAAGGCACACGGCGGCCGCGGGATCCTCCTCGGCGGAGTGCCAGGCGTTCCGCCCGCCAGGGTCGTCATCCTCGGTGGCGGCGTCGTTGGTCTCAACGCGGCGATCATCGCGCTCGGCATGCAGGCTGACGTGTGGGTACTCGATAGGTCGGTCGAGCGCATGCGGGATCTCGAGATCGCCCTCGACGGACGCGTCACGCTCGCGATGTCGAACCGCCTCCAGATCGAGGAAGTGATCGCCGACGCCGACATGGTGATTGGCGCCGTGCTCGTCCCGGGTGCGATCGCCCCGAAGCTCGTGACCCGCGAGATGCTCGGGTTGATGCGGCCAGGTTCGGTGCTCGTCGACGTCGCGATCGATCAGGGCGGTTGCTTCGAAACGTCCCACGCGACAACACACGACGATCCCGTGTTCGAGGTCGACGGCATCGTTCACTACTGCGTCGCGAACATGCCGGGCGCAGTCCCGGTGACCTCGACGAAGGCGCTGACGAACGTGACCCTGCCGTACGTCGAGGTGCTCGCAGATCGTGGCGTGGCGGGTGCGATCGAGGCTGACCCGACACTCGCGAAGGGCGTGAACGTCGTATCCGGCAAGATCACGTACGAGGCTGTCGCGCAGGCACATGGCCTCGAGTACTTCCCCCTGGCCGACGCGCTCTAGTCAGGCGTGGCGCCACGTGCGTCGCATCGCCATGACGTCGATTCCTGCGGCGAGCCACGAGGAGCGGCTGGTGAGGCGGACGTCCGTCAGGTCTTGTCGGGCTGACGCTTCGCCGTCTTCATCGGCGAGATCCTCACCACGAGGTACGTGACCCCGGCGGAGAGGGACAGGATCGCGCAGACGTAGAACACGAGCTCCAGCAGTCCGAGAACAGTTCGCATGTGGTGCGTAGACTACCGGCATGCCGCGAGCGTGCGTGATTGTGCTCGATGCCGTTGGTGCAGGTGAGTTGCCGGATGCTGCCGAGTGGGGAGATGTGGGCTCGGACACGCTCGGAAACGTCGCTCGCGCCGTCGGTGGTCTCGACCTGCCCAATCTCGAGGCGCTCGGGCTCGGCAACGTGGAGCCGCTCGAAGGCTGCCCCCCGCAGCCTGGAGCCCCCGCTGTGGCCGGCAGGTTGCTCGAGCGCTCGAAGGGGAAGGATACGACGGCCGGTCACTGGGAGCTGATGGGAGTGGTCACGGCGGTCGCGTTTCCGACGTATCCGTACGGCTTCCCGGACGACGTGATCGATCCGTTCATGAATCGTACGGCGCGCGGGGTGCTCTGCAACAAGCCTGCCTCCGGAACCGAGGTGATCCTCGAGTACGGGGAGCAGCATCAGAAGACCGGGAAGTGGATCGTCTACACCTCCGCTGACTCCGTGTTCCAGATCGCGGCCCACGAGGAGACGATTCCGCTCGAGGAACTGTACGACGCCTGTCGCGCGGCGCGCGAGATTCTCACCGGGAAGCACGCTGTCGGTCGGGTCATCGCTCGTCCGTTCACCGGAACGCCCGGGAAGTACGAGCGCACGACGAACCGCCATGATTTCTCGCTCGAGCCGCGGCGTCCGAACTACCTCAGCGCAATCCGCGATGCCGGGCATACGACGTATGGCGTCGGGAAGATCTCCGACATCTTCGCCGGGTGCGACATCGACGAGTCGTTCCCGACCAAGTCGAACGTCGACGGCATCAACCGCACGATCGAATTGCTCGAGTCGATCGACGACGGCTTCGTGTTCACGAATCTTGTCGAGACCGATCAGCTCTGGGGCCATCGCAATGATCCCGTGAACTTCCATCGCTGCCTGCAGGACTTCGACAGGCGCCTTCCCGACATTCTGGAAACGCTCAGGGACGGCGACCTGCTCCTTATCACGTCCGACCACGGGTGCGATCCGACGACGCCCTCGAGCGATCACTCGCGCGAGCACGCGATGCTGCTTGCCTACGCGGCAGGACGAAACGCCGCGGGGCGGATCCACGCAGGCGAGTTCGGCGATGTCGGCGCGACGGTCTGCGCCTGGCTCGGCGCGAAGCACCCGGGAAAGGGTGCTCCGGGAACGCCGATCATCGAACCGTGACGGGGGCGCGATTGACGGCTTTCATCACGAAGCGAATGCGAACGGCACCTTCTGCGGCGCACCAGGGCCCTCTGTTAGAACGAAATCCGTGATTCATCCTGTAGACCTCATCGAGCGGAAGCGCAACGGCGAAGAGCTTCCCGCCGACGAGCTTGCGGAGTTTGTCCTCGCGTACGCGCGTGACGAGGTGCCCGAGTACCAGATGGCTGCCTGGTGCATGGCCGTCTATTTCAAGGGCCTGACGCCGGCCGAGACGCTTGCTCTCACCGATGCGATGGTACGGTCGGGTGAGACGGTCGCTCTCGGGGCTGCCATCGGGCGCAAGGTCGTCGACAAGCATTCGACCGGCGGCGTGGGCGACAAGACGTCGATTGCGGTCGGACCGATCGTTGCGGCCTGCGGAGTTCCGCTCGGGAAGATGAGCGGCAGAGGACTCGGACACACCGGTGGAACGCTCGACAAGCTCGAGTCGATTCCAGGTTTTCGAGTCGAGCTGACGACCGAGGAGATGATTGCACAGCTCCGCGATGTCGGAGTGGCGATCGTCGGCCAGAGCGCCAACCTCGTTCCTGCCGACAAGAAGCTCTACGCCCTCCGCGATGTTACGGCGACCGTTGACATCGTGCCCCTGATCGCATCATCGATCATGTCCAAGAAGCTCGCCGCAGGGGGTGACGCCGTCGTGCTCGATATCAAGGTTGGGGATGGCGCCTGGATGAAGACTCTGGAAGATGCGCGGGTGCTTGCACACGAGATGCTCGACCTCGGCCTCCGAGCCGGCATGGAGGTCACGTGCCTCCTCACCGATATGGATCAGCCTCTCGGGCGGGCTATCGGTAACGCACTCGAAATTCGGGAGGCGATCGATACGGTTCGCGGCGCGGGGCCGGACGACTTCACGGAGCTTGTACTCGATGCCTCCGCGCGCCTGCTCGCGTACTCCGACCTGGGGATCGACGTCGACGAGGGACGCCGCCGCGCCGAAACTGCTGTCGCCGATGGATCCGCGTACGCGACCTACGAGCGGTGGATCCGGGCTCAGGGAGGCGACCCTGACCCGCACGCGCTGCCCGAGGCGCCCGTGCGGCTGGCTGTCACGGCCCCAAGGGACGGTGTCGTCGCACGCCTCGGCGCTCTTGCCGTGGGCGTTGCCGTACTCGAACTTGGAGCCGGGCGCTGGACAACGACGGACACGATCGACCTTGCCGTGGGCGCCGTCTGCTTCGCAAAGCGCGGGGACACCGTGCTCGCAGGCGACGATCTCGCCGAGGTGCACGCGCGGGACGAGGCGTCCGCCCAGGTCGCGGTAGACGCGATCCTCGCGGCCTACACGATCGCCGACGCGGCGCCTGCAGCCCGTGGGATCGTTCTCGAAGTCATTTCCTGAGCCAGGCACCGTGGGCGGCCGACCTGGCTCCATGCTTCGAGCCTCTCCGGGGACGAGCAACGCTCGCGCCTAGACTGAACACGTGCCCGAGCTTCCCGAGGTCGAGACGGTGCGTCGGGCGATCTCACCGATCCTCGCGGGGGCATGCCTCGAGGAGGTGGAGATCCGCGATGCGCGTCTCGTACGGCCGTTCGACCCAGCCATTGTCGCTGCAGCACTCGTCGGGGAGCGCGTGACGGACGTCGGTCGTCGTGGCAAGTACTTGATTGTGGGGTTCGACTCGGATCGATCGTTGCTCGTGCACCTCCGGATGACGGGATCATTGCGGTACGCGGGACGAGGGGCGCTGGCCGACGACCCCCACACACGTGCTGTTCTCAGATTAGACAATGGGTCGGACGTCGCCTATCGCGACGTCCGGCGCTTTGGTACCTGGGAGATCTTCGAGGCCGGCGACCTCGATCCATATCTCGCGGCGCGCCTCGGTCCGGAGCCGCTCGGGTCACTCTCCGCCGCTCAGCTGGGCGGGCGACTCGAAGGGCGACGCGCCCCGCTCAAGGCGGCTCTCCTCGATCAGCGGACGATCGCAGGCCTCGGGAACATCTACGTCGACGAGACGCTCTGGATCTGCTGCCTGCATCCCCTCCGCGTCGCGGGCAGCCTGGACGACATGGAACTCGGCCGGTTGCATCGGGCGATCCGCAGCGTTCTCCGTAAGGGGATCGAACGCCAGGGATCGACGCTCCGCGACTACGCCCAACCCGACGGAAGCTACGGCTCGATGCAGGACGAGTTCCGAGCGTACGGCCGTGGGGGAGAGCCGTGCGCTCGCTGCGGGGTGCCGCTCGTTCGTATCGTGGTCGGCGGGCGGACGACGACCTACTGTCCGGACTGCCAGACCCTGCCTCGATCAGCCTGACCACTGTTCGATGAACGCGTCGGGACGCCTCGATCTGATGAAGCGATCGTCGGACTCATCCTCTATGGATCAAACAGCAGCAGCCGGGGTCGTCACTCGCCCCGCCGCGGGAGCTGACCTATGCCGCGAACCGCTCGGCGAGCGCGCCAGAGCGATTGAGCGCGGCGAGTTCGTCGTAGCCGCCAATCGGCTCGCCGTCGATCACGACGAGCGGCACCGTCCACTGGTGGCCGAGTTCGAATACACGCTTGCGAAACCCCGGATCGTCGTCGAGTGGGATCTCGTCGTACCCTAGGTCAAGGCTGTTGAGCAACGCCTTCGCGCGGATGCAGTAGCCGCACCACGTGGTCGTATAGAGGACGATTTCGGGCACCAGCGAGCATAAACGCCTGCATCTACCCTGATATTCCCGCCGCGATCCCGAGGCGGCCCTGTCCGCTCCGGCCACGGCCACTCGTACACTGAGGCCATGGCTCGATCGACCACTGGCGAGGCCGTCGTCCTCCGCTCCTTCCGCCTGGGCGAGGCCGACCGCATCTTGCATCTCTATACGCAGGATCAGGGACGGGTCGGTGCCGTGGCGAAGGGTGTCCGCAAGACGAAGTCACGCTTCGGCGCGCGCCTCGAGCCGTTCTCCCATGTGGAGCTCGTGCTGCATCAGGGTCGCGGCGACCTCGACACGGTTACCGGCGCCTCGCTTGTCCGCTCGCACGACCGCATTCGCTCCGAGTCGTACAGGCTCGAGGTCGGGATGATCGGGCTCGAGGCGATGTTGAAGCTCTTCACCGAGCAGGAGGCGAACGAGAAGGCGTTCATGGCCTTGACGCGGTTTCTCGATGCACTCGACGAGGCGCCGTTGCAGCGTGGATCGCGCGCGGCGCTCGATCCGGTCGTGCTCTCGTTTCAGCTCAAGCTGCTCTGGGTCTCCGGCTACATGCCTCACCTGGAGACGTGCGTTGAATGCGGCGCGGCCGAGCCGCTCGTCGCGTTCCTTCCAGCCGCGGGCGGCGGCGCGTGTGGCGGCTGCGATCCGGGTGGCATCGCCATCTCGCCCGAAGGTGTGCACGGGATGCGCCTCCTCCTTCACTCACCCATAGCCGCTGCGACGACCGCCGGTCTCGGCGAGCGTGCGCAACGCGATGCGCACGCGGTCGTGACGGCGTCGTACGAGCACCACGGCGGCTTCCGCCTCAAGACCGTCTCAGCCTGACAGGCGAGACGCTAGAAGCGCTCGAGCACGCTCTGAAGTGCGCCGTCGGCCACGAGCTGCTCGGTGAGCTCGTTGCGGCCAGGCCGCACTTCGCGCTGCATGACGCCGTCCTCGTCGAGCCGGTACTGACCGACCCAGTCGAGCCGTGGCGAGTAGACGTGCACGCTGACTGCCGGCAGGCCGTCACCGTGGGTGACACGGTGGATGTATCCGGGCCCGCCCCTGCGTGTATCGCCTTGCTGCAACGCCCGTGACTGGTGGGACGCTCCGTAGACCATCAAGTCCTCCTGCACACACCCACGTGCGACGCAGAGACCGACACCCGAGATGTAGTGATCGTGGAACCCTGTGCCCTGCCCGGGCATCCACGAGAGAATCCAGGCATCCATCCGTTCATCCTCGTAAACGAGCTCGTAGCATCGATGCTCGACGTCGTCGTGAACGAGTGGCTCCCAGATGTCGGGTCGGCCGGCGAGACCCCGAGCGACGCCTTCGAGCTCTAGCGGCGTCAGCAGCC
>NZ_JBDSNT010000147.1:0-4473 GCF_039915195.1 Gaiella sp. | reverse complement strand
CTCGGTGCTGCGCCAGGTCGACACTCTCAGCGCCGAGACAGCAGCGAGCGCCCTGGAAACCGCGGGCGTCGAGGCGGTCGCCGTTGTGTTCCTGCACGCCTACCGCAACCCGGCCCACGAGCAGGAGGTGACGGCCCTTCTCCGGTCCCGAAACGGGTGGTTCGTGTGCGGATCTGCGGAGCTCTCGGGCGAGCTACGGGAGTTCGAGCGAACATCGACGACGGTGCTGAACGCCGCACTGATGCCGCTCATCGACAACTATCTGACACGTCTGGAGAGCGGCCTTGCGGCTGCCGGGAGCACCGCATCGCTGTTCGTGACGCAGTCGAATGGAGGTGCGCTCACTCCGGCCGCCGCACGAGTCAGGCCCGTCACGCTCGCCCTCTCCGGCCCGGTCGCGGGCGTCGTCGCCTGCAGCCGCCTCGGGCGCGCCGTCGGCACGAGCGAACTCATCTGCCTCGACATGGGCGGTACGAGCGCCGACGTCTCGATCATCAGCGGAAATCAGCCTCAGATGACGAGCGAGCTGACGATCGGCGAATTGCCAGTACGCCTGCCCGCCGTACACGTCCACTCGATCGGTGCCGGTGGCGGCTCGATAGCATCCGTCGACATCGGCGGCGCACTCAGAGTCGGTCCGGCAAGCGCAGGAGCCGAGCCGGGACCCGCTTGTTACGGGAGGGGCGGCACCGCCCCGACGGTGACAGATTGCCAACTCCACCTCGGCCGCCTGACCGAGGACTTCGCGCTCGCAGGGCGACTCCCGCTCGACGCGAACCTCGCGCGGGGCGCCATCGAGACGCTCGCCGAGCAGCTCGGGATGACGGTCGATGACGCTGCAGCAGGTGTGATCGAGGTGGTGAACGCTGCAATGGAGGGCGCCGTGCGCGTTGCGCTGCGCAGCCGCGGCGACGACCCGCGGGACTTCGCCCTCGTCGCCTTCGGCGGCGCAGGCCCACTCCATGCCGCGGAGCTCGCGCACCGGCTTTCGATCGACACGATCATCGTCCCCCCCCACCCCGGGACGCTCTCGGCCCTCGGGCTGCTCGCGGCTGACGTCCGGCTGGACTTCTCCGCCAGCGAGCTCCACGGTAGCCGTGAGGACGAACTTGCGACCACAATGCTCTCCACGTACGAGGCGCTGGCCCGACAGGCACAGGCGGAGATGGACGGCGACGACGAGCTTCGGGATCGCAGCTGCACGCACGAGCACTCCTGCGACGTGCGGTACGCGGGGCAGGCGTACGAAGTGAACGTCCCCGTCGATCTCACGAGCCTCGAGCAGCGTGACACTGCTGCTGTGTTCGCCCGCTTTCACGAGCTCCACCAGCAGGCTTACGGTTTCGCAAGTCTCGAGGACGAGTGCGAGCTCGTGACCATGAGGCTCGTCGTGACGGTCCCGATCGAGAAACCGCCGCTCGATCCCGTCGAGGTCGCAAGCGAGTCCAGTGTCCCGACCAGTCGGTCAGTGTTGGTCCCATCCGAGGGCTACGTTGACGTGCCCATCTATCGGCGCGACACGCTCGCGCCGGGAGCAACGATCGACGGCCCCGCAGTGATCCACCAGACCGACACGACGACGTTCGTCCCGCGATTCGCTCATGTGCTCGTCGACGAGCTATCCAACCTGATCATCTCCATCGACAGGGCGGACGCATGAGGTTCCAGATCGAGAGCGTCGAGACGATAATCGTACGGCTCCCTCCGCGGACGGACTTCCGCTGGCTGTCGCTGTCTCGTCCACTCGGTGAGTTCGTCCTCGTCCGGATCAGTGGCGAGGGAGTCGAGGGCTGGGGTGAGGTGGTCGGGCTCAGAGATTGGGGCGACGCGGACGGAAGGCGACATGGCGAGACGCCCGGGACCATCTGCTCGCTGGCGCACGAATACCTGGCGCCGACCTTGTTTGACGGCCCTCTCACGGTCGGTGAACTCCCGGCCCGGCTCGACGAGGTCGTGGTCGGAAACCCGTACGCCAAGGCACTCATCGACATCGCCTTCCACGACCTCACCGGACGCGCGCTCGGGGTGCCGGTGCACGCCCTCCTCGGCGGTCGCACCCGCGATGCGGTGCCGGTCGCGCACATGATCGGCCTCATGGACGAGGATGAGGCTGTCGCCGAGGGGCGAGCGGCGATCGTCGACGGAGTCAAGGCACTCCAGGTCAAGGGCGGACGCGATGCCGTACGTGACGCCACCGTGATCCGTCGCCTTCGCGAGGAGCTCGGCGACGGGGTGCTCCTCCGCCTGGACGCAAACGGTGGCTATCCGGGGCGAGTGAACGCAAAGCGCACCCTCGAGGCGCTGGCCGACGCGGGCGCCGACCTCGTCGAGCAGCCTCTGCTCGGCATCGCGGAGCTCGAGGCTGCACACGCGACGTCCTCCGTGCCGATCGTCGCCGACGAGGCCTGCTGGACGCCGGGAGACGCCCTCGAGCTCGTTCGCCGCCGGGCAGCCGACGTGCTCTCAGTCTATGTCGGCAAGGCCGGCGGGATAGCACGCGCGAGAGAGATCTGCACAATCGCCCGGGCAGCAGGGCTCCCGCACGACCTGAACGGCGCACTCGAACTCGGAATCGGAAACGCCGCCAACCTGCATGTCGCCCTGAGCTCCCCGGCGCAGCTCCTCCCGAGTGTCATTCCGATCAACGCTCCAACGGGCAGCGCTCAGACAATGACCGCAGGGCGCTATTTCGAGGACGATATCGTGACGGCACCCTTCATCTATCGTGACGGCTGCCTCGGCGCAGTCGACACGCCGGGTCTGGGCGTCGAGGTGGACTTCGAGAAGGTCGAGCACTACTGCGTCGATCGGCACTTGAGCACGAAAGGGACGAGCTGATGGTGAAGGTCGGCATCACGTGCGGTGGCGTCTGGTGGCCGCCGGAGTACTTCCAAGCGGTCGAGGAGCTCGGTTTCGACTCGATCTGGACGGGTGAGCACATCGTCTTCCACCGGCCGATCCTCGACGCCGCACCCGTCCTGGCGGGCATCGCCGCAGTCACCTCTCGCATCCTTCTCGGGCCGGCTGCGATTCTGACGCCGCTGCGCAATCCGACCATGCTGGCGAAGGAACTCACCACGATCGACGTCATGTCCGGCGGGCGGCTGATCGTCGTCGCCGGGGCAGGCGGCGACTATGCCAAGGAGTTCGAAGCCTGCGGAGTGCCGATGGAAGCCCGCGGGCGGCGTACCTCCGAGATGATCGAGATCATGCGCAATTACTGGACGGGCGAGCACTTCTCGTACTCCGGCAAGACGTTCGAGCTCGACGACGTTTGGCTCACCCCGCAACCCGTGCAAGAGGGTGGTCCGCCGATCTGGCTCGCCGGCCGAAGCGATGCCGCGATCTCCCGGGCCGCCCGCCTCGGCGACGGTTACATGCCGTACATGTACACGGCAGCTCGTTGTCGCGACGCGTTCGACGAGGTGAGGGCGAAGGCCGATGCGCTCGGTGTGAAGCTCAGCCCCCGCTTCACCTGGTCTGCGTTCGTCTACGTGAGCATGCACGACTCGGCGGATCGAGCCCGCGAGCTCGGGATCAGGGACCTCTCGTGGCGCTATGGAAAGGACTTCACGCCGTGGATCGACAAGTACTGCGTCTACGGGACGCCCGATTCCTGCGCGGAGCAGCTGCGCGAGTTTGTCGACGCAGGAGTCGAGCACCTCGCGCTCGGGATGATCCACGAGGAGAGCATTGCGCTCGACCCGGCACCCAAACGACATGCGTCGGGAGCGACGCTGGCAACGATCGAGCGCTATGCGCGCGAGCTTCTCCCCGCGCTGCAAGTGCGGGTTCCGATCTAGCCCCCCGGGTGCATGCACTGATCGGAGCTTCGGAGTGGCGGGCGCTCCTGGCACGCGCACCGGAGGCGCTTGCTGCTGCGGAGCCGGGCTCGTCTCTGAGGGTCTACCAGCTCACATCCCTCGCCCGTGTAACGGCTGCTCGCCTCGTGGAGGCGGGTGTCGGTCGCGGTGACCGTGTCGTCGTCGCACTGCCAACCAGCCTCCGTTTCGTCACCTCGTACCTTGCCGTGCGGCTGTGCGGGGCGGTGCTCGTCAACGTCCCCTGGCAGTGGCGCCACGAGCTCATCGCGATCGCAGACGAAACCGAAGCGCGAGCGGTGATCCTCGACCAGCGGGTCGATCCGTCCGTGATCGAGCAACTCGCTCCGCGTGCGATCGCCCCTGCCGGGTTGGCCGAGGAGGCTGGCGAGTCGGCCGTTGAGCTCGGAGCTTCTCCCTCTGCCGCCGCCGACGCCGTCGCCTGGCTCGCGTACAGCTCCGGCACGACGTCGGCGCCGAAGGGAGCCGTCCATACCGAGGAGACCCTTCGGCTTATCGCCGACGGCTTCGTGGGCCGCTACGGGCTCGGGCCGAACGACGTCATCCTCGTCGCCGCACCCGCCGGGCACGCGGTCGGGTTCGTCTATGGCGTCCAGCTGGCCCTTAGCGCGGGATGCCCGATGGTCCTCCT
>NZ_JBDSNT010000109.1:0-30013 GCF_039915195.1 Gaiella sp. | reverse complement strand
TCCACCAAACGGAGGTCGACTGCGATTCCGAGGTCGAGTGCCACCCGCCCGACCAGCTCTCGAGCCAGGGTGTGGTTGGGGCACCCCTGGAAGTAGAGGATCTCGACAGTCGGTGTCGCCACGGAGACGAGGATACCGCTTCTGTATGTCGTTCCTTCCCTCGGTTCAGCCGATGTTCCGGGGCGAGTACTCAAGGCGCCGATGCGGACTGCCGATCTTTGTCGGATGGACGACGATTCTTTGGACGGCGGAGGGATGGTAGGTGTCGGCGGTGAGTTTGTGCCGCTCCGGCGAGGCGGCCCAGAGGAGCTGGTCGACGATCGTTACCTGCTCGATGCGCTGCTCGCGAACACGCCCGACCATGTGTACTTCAAGGACGCACAGAGCCGTTTCCTGAGGATCAGCGACGCTCTGGCCAACTGGCTCGGGCTGTCCGATCCATCAGACGCGATCGGGAAAACCGACTTCGACTACTTCGGGGAAGAGCACTCGCGAAAGGCGTTCGCGGACGAGCAATTACTGATGCAAACCGATCGGCCCCTGGTCGCCATCGAGGAGCAGGAAACCTGGGCTGACGGCCGCCAAACCTGGGTCTCGACCACGAAGGTTCCGCTGCGCGACCGAAACGGCAACGTCGCTGGCGTCTTCGGGATCTCGCGAGACATCACCGAACGCAAACAGGCCGAGGAGCTGCTGCAAGAACAGGCACGGCTGCTCGCTGTTCAGGCTGAAACGCTCGAAGAGCTCGCCAGCCGAGACGAACTCACCGGGCTCTACAACCGACGAGGGCTGGCCACCGTTGGCCCCCAGATGCTCTACGAAGCGCGCCTCGCAGGCAGCACGATCGGCGTCGTGTTTATCGACCTCGACGGCCTCAAGAGCATCAATGACCACTTGGGCCACCACGTAGGCGACCAGGTGCTGCAGGCGGCAGCAGCGATCCTCGCGAAGCAGACCAGGCCAACCGACGTCGTGGCGCGCGTTGGCGGCGACGAGTTCTGCCTCCTCATCCACGACGCCACCGAAGAAACGATCTCGAGTATTACTGCCCGCATCGACGCAGCCATCGCCAACCACAACCAAACCACCGAGACACCTCTCAGCACCCTGTCTCTCAGCCTCGGCAGCCACCTCGCCGACCCAAGCTCCCGAAGGACGATCACCGAGCTCATGGAGCGGGCCGACTCCGCGATGTACGACAGCAAACGCCGCCGGACAGACGACCGTCCCTCAGCGTCGAAGTAGGTGAACGGCGCTTCGACGCGGACGCGTGTGCGGTCATCCGCGTCTATCGCGTCATCGCGCGGCTGCATGCTGGTCGACACAGCTGAACTCCAGCTAGGGCCGCCTAATGGTGTCATTGCCTCACTGAGGCACGCGCAAACCTCGGCCCCTGTGGGGGCGCGCGTAACCCCGTCGGCGCATGCGCGTCAGCATCCGCCTTCCGGCAACATTTCTGAACGATCGCGCAGCCGACGATGGCCGTTCCCGAGCTGTAAGGGCGCCGACCGCACGTACGGGCCGGCGCCCTTCCTGCAAGAGCCACATCACGCAAAGGTGACGTGCCCGGGTTACCAGGTGGAGTGAACTACGTCATACGGGTGTTAGTTCTGAGCCTTGCACTGCGACCCGGCCTGCTCTGGATCGCGGCAGTTCCCACGCCGCTCGAACGTGCCGCTCGCAACGACTGTTCCGCCGATCGTCGTCCGTACCTGCGCCGTCGTGAATCCCGGCAGCGGGAGCTTCTGCTCGCTGCAGGCGAATGCACCACTGTTGGTGGAGACTCCGCTACAGATGAGTCGGCCCGCTGCTCCTGCGCCCGCTCCGGTGACGTAGAACGAGTAGTCGGTGTTGGCCGCCAGGCCGCTGACGGCGACCGTGCCGTTGAACGTTCCTTGCCCCTCGGAGTAGTTGACGACCGCGGTCCCGGTTCCCACACCACTGAGTTCTGCCTTGTTGTTTCCGTTGTGCGCCGCAAGTGCTGTCCCGGTTACGGCAAGAGCTGCGAGCGACAGCAGCGCCACGAGAGACGTCCGACTGATTTTGAGCACAATCTTCCTTTCGTTGGGTTCGCCGCTCATTCGTGCGGCGCGTCGATCCGGTTCACACCTCCCGAACCAGGTGCGGTCGCCGAAGCCCCAACTCACTCGCAGAGGTACCGAGTGTCGCGGCCAGGAGGCGTGGGAGCAGGACCGTTGTGATCTCATGCCCTGAATCAGCAGAAGTCTCCCGGCGCCCCTGGCTGTCGCGCCGGAGCCTGATCTCGTTGAGCGACGCGAAGGGGCGTCGCCTCCCGGCTCGCGACGATACGGTCTCCACATGTCTGCCACCGCATCGCTTCCGTCGCTGGTCGCTCCGGGCCAGCTGACGCTCGGTTGCGCCGACCTCGACGCGCCGCCGCTTTTCTCTCGCGCCGACGCTGCTAGACAAAGGGTCGGCTACGAGCCTGCCGCGGCCGCCCTCGTCTCCGCACGCCTGGGCCTCGAGCTCACCTGGGGCTTCCTCGCCTGGAGCGACTTCTACCCCGCTCTCGCAGACGGCCGCGTCGACGCCGTCTGGTGCGGACAGGCAATCACCGACGAGCGCCGCGCCCGCGCCGACTTCACCCGTCCCTACGCGGTTTTCGACGAGTCGGTCGTCGTTCGCGCCGACGACCCCACCTCGACGCCGGCAGACCTCGAGGGCAAACGAATCGGCGCGATCGCCGACAGCACCAACATGCGTCTCGCCGAAACGTTCCCCGACGTCGAGCTCGTCTCGTTCCCCGGCACAGCCGACGTTTTCGGCGACATGATCGGCGCCCTCCGCGGTGGCGACATAGACGGCTTCGTCGACGACGACGTCGCAATGGTGCCGCTTGACGCGGAGCCCGACCTACGCCTCGCCTTCACCCTGCAAACGCAAAACCAGTGGGGCGTCGCCGTGAGAAAGGGCAACGATCCCCTGGGCCAGGCACTCGACGACGCACTCGCCGGCGTGATCGCCGACGGCACACTCGAGACGGCCTGGTCGCAATGGATCCCCTGGCTCACGTTTCCTCTGCCTGCGGATTGACCGCGCTCGTTCAAAGAGCCCGCGCTTGTGCGATCTCGCCCGCCGTCGTACACTCGAATGATGAAGATCCTCTACCTCACGACGAGTGGCACGAGCGACCCCACTCGGGCATCGCTTCCGCTCCACATCGCAGCCAACGGCTCGGTGGCGGCAGGGCAGGAGTGCGCGCTCGTCCTCGTTGGCGACGCAACCGAGCTCGCCATCTCGACGACGGCCGAACAGGTCGTCGGCGTCGGCGTCCCGCCTGCCAAGGAGCTCTTCCAGAAGCTCCTCGACAACCGCGTTCCCGTGTTCGTCTGAAAGGGTTGCGCCGTCGCCCGTGGGGCGACCGACGAAGACCTAGAGTGGATCCAGGGGACGTGGCTGACGCCACCGGATCTCGCCCGGATGATCGCCGACTACGACCGCGTCATCAGCATGTAGCAACGCGACCGGGAATGCCCGTTGGCTCATCGAATGACCCTCGTGTGGGCGCTAGCGTTCCGCGCCGAGCACCTCACGGTCATCGGCGGAATCGTCTCCTCGCTCCGGTTGCTCGCACGTTGCTCGACATCGACGGTAACTCTCCGGGAGATTTCGCTCGCACGAACGTCAGTGAGCTCTCAGGAGAGAGGTACGCTGACATGAAGAACACGGCCGCCGCCCCTGTCGACTCGACCCGCCCGTCGGTGGCGACGATGACCGCCATCTTGGCGTACCAGGCAACCGCGCCGACGAGCAGCACCACTGGCGCTCATCACTCCCACAACCTCACGCAGACCTCCTCGCGACGCCCCTTCGATCAGCTGCTCCCGTGCGATTTGACGAGTTTCGCGCCGACGTTTCGCAACTACATGTCCATGATGTAGATGACGACCGTTGCGACTATCGCCAGGCAACCCAACGCGAGAGCGACGGAACCGGCATTTCGCTCGGTGCCCCGTAAACGCAGGCCGAGGAGAATCGCAGCGGCTCCCAACACGACCGGCAGGCCAGACCAAAACGCCACAACCGAAACGACAGCGAGAACTCCAACGAGCAAGGCTGCCCTCTTCCCGTTCCATCTCGGAACAACGAGGCCGAAAACGATCGTCGCGCTGACTGCGATGATCGCGAGCACGGCCAGGTACTCACCAAGGCTGTGGTCGGCGTCGTCGCCCCAGGTTCCCCAGGCCGCGAGGCCGGAAGCAACAGCCACGCTCACCAATGCGAAAAGCCCCGTCTCGCCGCGGTCATCAACTGCGGATGTGTTCACACCATCTCCTCTGCCTCACGATTGATTGATCGTGGAATGACTTCCGAAGCCCACCCGAAAGTCCTTCCCGGTCCTCGGACGGCCTGCTACTCGAAGGTCGATCCGCCGGCATCGGACACACCGTTTGGACGACATGATCGCGAGCTGCACGGCAGTAACGCCGAACCTGCTCATTCCGAACTTCAACCAGAAACGGAGCGCCTGCCTACTCGTCCTCACCGACGCCCTTCACGCCGTTGAGGAGAAAGACCCATCCAGCGAGGGCCTAGCGAAGGCCGGCGGTTGCACGGAATTGATGCGAACGAAGGTGTCGTTGTAGGCGGGTTGCCCTCCGGGCGACCATGCGGATGCCGTGAGCAGATTTGCGACCGGGTTACCTTCTGCATCGCCCCACCACTTCCCGGCAAGAGCGACGACGCCGGGGCAGATGTCCTCGGTAATTCGTAGCCAGGCGCGGATCGCTGCGCGTTCATTTGCTATCTCTACCTCCTCTGCGTCAAGGAGGCCACGCATTGCTGCGTCAGCGGCGTGCATCTCGAGCGTCGGCCGCTTCATAGCTGTGCGCTGGCGTCCCATGTTCGCGAAGCTCGAGTTGAGGAAGTAGTGAGATTTCGGCGTCAGCAGCTGCAGCATGTCACCTGCTGGAGCGCTCGCTGGGAGCGGCACCTCGCCCGCGATCGTCAGCCGGGCTGAACCGTCCCCGAACGCGGGCGGTGGAGGAGTCGTCTTGTACCACCCGTTCTCGCGGAGCGTGGAGAGTCCGATGCCATCTGGCAGCGCCGTCTCGGCTATCTCCTCGTCGCTTTCGCGGAACGCCGGATGATCGAGTCCGAGGCGTGGCGCCAGGCGGCGCATGATCTCGCCGTGCGACAGTGCCTCTCCTTGCGGGGGAACAGCAGGCTCGTTCAGCGAGATATAGTGGTGACCCCAAGCGCCGACGATGTCGAAGTGCTCGAGTTGGGTCGTCGAAGGGAGAACGACATCGGCGTAACGGGCTGTGTCAGTGAGGAAGTGCTCAACGACGACGGTCAGGAGGTCTTCTCTGGCGAGCCCCTCGCGCACGCGCACCGAGTCGGGCTGGGTGACCGCGGGGTTGTGGTTCCAGACCATCAGTGCCCGAATCGGTGGCTCGAGTGCAATGCTGGTCAGCTGCTCGCCAAGGCGCGCCATGTCCAGGCTGCGCGTCTCGCGCGGCAGGAGGTCCGGCCGAGCAGCCGATGCCTCGCTGAGGACGGGATTCGCCTCTATGAACAGACCGCCTCCCCGATGACGCCAGTGGCCGCCTACGATCGCGAGTGCGGCCAGCGCGCGAACGAACGACTCTCCCGCACGCGTCTGTTGCGGCGCGATGCCGCAGCGGATCGTCGCAGGGTGGGCGGCTCCATACTCACGAGCAAGCCTGACCACGACGTCGGCCTCGACGCCACAAACAGCCGAAACCCGCTCCGGTGTCCAGGGCACCACCTGCTCGCGAAACGCGTCCAGGTCTACGACGGCTGATCGCGCGAACGCGACATCAGCCAACTCCTCAGCAAAGAGAACGTGTGCGATGCCGGCGGCCAGGACGGCGTCGCTACCCGGTTTCAACATCACGTGCTCGTCACAGGCACGTGCGGTTCGCGTTCGGATCGGATCGATGCAGACGATCCGGGCGCCGCTCTGGCGGCGTGCCCGATCCACGAAGTGCCAGTGGTGATGGCTCGTCGAGAGGAGGTTCGCGCCCCACAACAAGACGAGGCGGCTGTGAACGATCTCTTCCGGATCAAAGCCACGCGGATGCCCCTCCTCGGCGAGCACATTTCCGGCGGCACCGCAGATGCTTCCGTGGAGCCTCGACGCCCCGAGGGCATGGAAGATTCGCATCAGGGCGCGGCGCTGGACAACCCCCATCGAGCCGAGGTAGTTGAGCGGCAGGATCGCCTCCGCCCCCGATTCGTCGATGATCGCGAGGAACCCGCTGGCGATGAAGTCGAGCGCCTCATCCCACGAGATCCGATCGAACTCACCTGATCCTTTCGGCCCGCTCCGGCGCAGCGGATGAAGAAGACGATCCGGCGCGTAGACACGCTGCTCGTAATCGTTGACCTTCGCGCACAACGCGCCGCGGGTGAACGGGTGATCCTTCGCGCCCTCCACCCTCACCACCCGCCCCTCCTCGACATGCGCGACCCAAGAGCATGTGTCCTGACAATCGAGCGGGCAACAACCCCGCACACGCCGAGAACCCGCCGCAGATTGCACAACAGTCACGTGCCTCCCTCCCGTAGACCAGTGACTTTAAAACACCGAGGCGACGTTTCCTAGCGGCGGATCGGGGTATCACACTCATTCCCCTACGAAGGAGACGACGAGATGACGGACAACGAGCGCGCAGCATCGGACGAGCCGATGGTGGCCGACCCCGAGAGGGCCGGCGCCACGGAGCAGACCGGGGGGTCGGGGACGGGCACGCCGGGAAGCTCGAACATCGCAGGCCAGAAGGACACCGGCTCCGGAGGGGCCAGCCAGGGAACGACCGGGACCAGCGGGCGAGAAGGGAGCTCACGGTGAAGCTCGGTCGACTCGTGCCTCTCGCGCTCGCCGGGCTCGCAGCGTGGAGACGCCTTTCACCGCACCAGAAGACGAAGGTTCGGACGACTATCTCCGATCTCGTCGACCGGGTGAGAGGCCGGGGAGCGCACGGCGTGAACCCGTAGTGCGCTCCAGGGTGACCGGGTGATGCAGAGACGACTCCACCTTCCGCGGCCAGACGACGCAGCGATACACGCTGCGTTTGCCAACCTGCGCGACGAATTGGACGTGTCGTTCGACTTCTCCGGGCCGGTGCTCGCAGACGCGAAGGCAGCGGTTGGCGCGCCCCGCTTGCCCGTCGTCGACGAGACGCACATCCCGTTTCTCACGATCGACCCGCCGGAGTCACGTGACCTCGATCAGGCACTGCACCTCGAGCGGCGTGGCAGCGGCTATCGGGTGCGGTACGCAATCGCGGACGTCGCCGCGTTCGTGACTGCCGCCGAACCGATGGACGTCGAGGCGCACATCAGAGGGCAGACCCTCTACGCGCCGGACGGAAACGCGAGGCTGTACCCTCCGACGCTCTCGGAGGACGCCGGTAGCCTGCTGCCGGACGAGGTCAGGCCGGCGCTCGTCTGGGAGATGAACCTGGACGCGACGGGCGAAGGAACGTCCGCGAACGTTCGCCGTGCCCTCGTTCGCAGCCGTGCAAAGCTCGACTACGCGAGCGTGCAGCGATCGCTCGATGCCGGATCGGCGGAGGAGCCGCTTCGGTTGCTGCGCGAGGTCGGCCGCCTGCGTCAGAGTCGAGAGGCGCGACGAGGCGGAATCAACCTGCCGATCCCCGATCAGGTAGTGGAACACGACGTCGATGGATACCACCTCGCGTTCCGTGCCCTGCTGCCGGTCGAGGGCTGGAACGCACAGATCTCATTGCTCACCGGGATGGCCGCCGCGAACCTGATGCTCGGCGCGGGCATCGGGCTGCTCCGTACGTTGCCGGTGGCCGAGAAGCGCGATGTCGAGCGCTTGCGACGGACGGCGAAAGCGCTCGGAGTCGAATGGAGCAGGGCGGTGCCCTACGCGGAGTTCATCCGGACGCTCGATGCAACGCGCGCCGAGCAGGCGGCAGTTCTGTCCGAGTCGACTCTTCTCCTCCGCGGTGCGGGCTACCTGGCCTTCGACGGCAAGGCACCAACTCACGCCGAGCACTCGGGCGTCGCCTCGACATACGCGCATGCGACCGCTCCGCTCCGTCGCCTCGCCGATCGCTATGTGGGCGAGGTGTGTGTCGCGGTCTCGGCGGGCAAGCCGGTTCCTGAGTGGGTACGTGCTGCACTCCCTGGCCTGCCGGAAACGATGGCCAGGTCGAACCGGCGGGCGCAGCAGTACGAGGGCGGCATCATCTCGGTGGTCGAAGCGGCTGTGCTCGAGCCAAGCGTCGGACGGATGTTCGACGCGGTCGTCGTCGATGTCGACGAGAATGACGACGCCGGCACCGTGCAGCTTCAGGAACCCGCAGTCACTGCGCGCTGCGAGGGCAAGAACCTGCCGCTCGGGGAGCGAGTCGTTGTTCGGCTCGAGGTGGCAGATGTCGCGAAGCGTCAAGTCCGGTTCGTGCTCGCAGAGTAGACCTCGACCTACCAGGGTATGACCCTGGGAGAAAGCGAAGAAGGGAGCGGAACGATGGTTACCGAAAGCGGCGACCCTCACGCGATCGAGACAGCTCTCGTCGGCGAGGACGAGTACCAGGCGCCTCCGCGGGAGGATAGCCAGCCGCAGCGAAACAGCGATGATGACGGCGCGCTTCAACGATCAGAGGATCGGGCGCCCGAGCCGCCGATCGACATCAATCTGCTCGAGTCGCAACAGCAGAAGCCGGGTCTCCAGACTCTGGAGACGATCGTCGTCGATCCAAGCGAGAAGAAGGAGTTCACCGTCTCCGGGCCCGACGAGGAGACGCAACCGGGCGGTTCGCGAGCAGTGCCGCCGGGCGAGTCGATGTAGGCGCGCCGGGCAGCTTCGAGATGACAGCAGCGACCTCGCGCGCGTCCACGTCGGCACCTTCCGGTACTTCCGGGTGGGCTGCAGACACTTGGATCGTGCTCCGACGCGCGGTCGTCGGAGCGCGAAGGAACCGGGTCAGCACGACGGCTCAGGCGCTCGCCTATTCACTGTTCCTCGCGATCCCCGCCGCACTGCTCGTCGTGCTCGGCGTCTTCTCGCTCGTTGCGAGCGCCGGAGATGTCGACCGCCTGCTCCAACGCGCGAGCGCAGTGATGCCCGCGGAGGCGACGACGCTACTCGGAGACAGTCTCCGCCGATCGGCCGAATCCCCCCGCGCCGGTGTTGCGATGACTGCGATCGGTGCCGCCCTCGCCCTGTGGACGACCTCGTCGGCCGCCACGACGCTGATGCAGGGCATCACGACCGCGTTCGACCACGATGACGAACGCGGCTTCCTGCACAAGCGAGTGGTTGCCCTCGTCATCGTCGTCTGTCTCGTCGGTGCCGCGGCACTCGTCGGCGCACTGCTCGTGCTCGGGCCGTACCTGGAGCGGTGGATCGGCGACGCAAGTGGCCAACCGAGCCTCGTGGCGTGGGCCTGGTGGACGGCCCAGTGGCCGATTCTCGTGCTGGGTCTTCTCCTCGCCTTCGCGGTCCTGCTGTACCTCGGCCCGGACGCCGACCAGCCGAACTGGCTGCTGGTCACGCCCGGCGCGGGAGCATCGGTCGTGATCTGGCTCGTCGCCTCGGGAGGCTTCGCGATCTACTCGGCCAACTTCGGCTCCTACAACAAGACGTGGGGCACGCTCTCTGCAGTCGTCGTGATGCTGATCTGGCTGTGGCTGACGAGCGCGGCTCTCCTCTTCGGCGCCGAGGTCAACGCGCAGGCGCAACGCCTGGCCTCCGAGCGGTCAGCCCCGATCGATTCTGCCCGCGAGCGGATCGAACCCGCCTGACTGCCGGCCAAGGTTTCGGCCGTGATCGAACGACGGGGAGTGGGCTGAGCAGGTCGGCGTGGCTTCGGGCGAGCGCCGCCGCTGCTCCGTCACGGTCTGGCCCTCGATTCGTGGGTCCGTGGTTGCTACCGGAGCGAGGTTTGTCCGGTTCTGCGACTGGGTAGATCAAAGGTCCGGTGATTGCCGGTCAAATCCACGACGGCGGAGGTTCGCGATGACTGAGGATGCGACGACTGAGGACGCAATGACTGAGGAGACGCGCGAAGGACACGGCGCCGCCGATGGTGGAGCGGGTGTTGGCGATGACGGAGGTGCCGATGGAGGCGCCGACGGAGGCGCTGACGAGGGTCACGGGCCGGCCGACGGCGGAGCCGGGTCTGGACACGACGGAGGTGCCGACGGGGGTGCGAGCTCAGATGGTGGAGCTGACGGTGGCGCTGACGGCGGGGCGACTCGCTGACCATCGCGGACGTGCAGGCGGGTCGGACGGGCCTCCACGGACGTCCGACCCTACGACGATTGATCGCCATCTCAGAGGAGCGGTTCGCCGCCGATTTCTGGGGCACCGCGCCGCTTCTGACGCGCCGTTCCAAGCACGAACGAGGTCTCGATGATCTGTTCTCTGCTGAGGGTGCCGACGAGATCCTCTCGATGCGCGGTCTGCGTACTCCCTTCGTTCGCGTAGCCAAGGACGGCGTCATCGTTGACTCGTCGCGCTATACCGGCCCCGGAGGAGTCGGTGCTGCCGTCGGCGATCAGGTCCTCGACGAACGGATCCTCGACCTGTTCGCGTCGGGACACACCATCGTCCTGCAAGCACTGCACCGGTTCTGGCCCCCGCTCATGGCTCTCGCGGGAACGCTGAGCGCCGAGCTGGGACACCCTGTTCAGATCAACGCCTACATCACTCCCGAGCAGTCACGAGGGTTCGCCGCACACTACGACGTCCATGACGTGTTCGTCCTCCAGATCGCGGGCTCGAAGCGCTGGATCGTTCACGACCCTGTCCACCCGCATCCCCTTCGCGACCAACCGTGGACGCAGCACCGCTCCGCTGTCGAGTCGCGCGCAAAGACGGCCCCCCGAGACGAGTCAGTCCTCGAAGCCGGAGACGTTCTGTACCTCCCTCGCGGCTTCATTCATTCAGCGGACGCGCTAGCTGGTGTGTCGATTCACCTGACGGTAGGTATCCATAACCACACCCGCCACGATCTGACGCGCGCATTGCTCGAACTCGCGGCCGATGATCCGAGGCTACGCCGTGCGTTGCCGATGGGCGTCGATGTGCGCGACCCCGATCAGCTGGAAACCGATCTCGCTTCGACGGTCGAGGCCCTTGCAGAACTGATCAGGGAGATCTCGCCAGCCGACGTGGCACGAGTGATGGAGCGTCGCGACCGGGGCAGCAGCCGACCCTCCCCACTCCGCCCCCTCGCGCAGGCAAAGGCGCTCGACACGCTCGGCGCAGACACGCGCATCCGCCTGCGACCGCAGCAGCGAGCAAAGCTCTCTGCCGGTGGCACGGATTTGACCCTAACGCACAGTGGAGGAACTCTGAGCTTCGGGCTCGACCACGCCGAAGCGTTGCGGGCCGTGCTCCATTCGGGCACCGAGATCGGGATCGACGAGATCCCCGGGTTGACTAACCGGCAAAGGCTCGAGCTCGTCGAGCTGCTGATGCGCGAAGGAATCCTGGTCGCCGACACATCGCCGTCGCCTGAGCGATGAGCCCCGACAAGGGAGCCAGTCGGCTGCGGTGTTCGTTCGCCGCCGACGAACGCGGAGATCAGCTCGCCGGCACGGCTGCCCACGCGAGAGGGTTCCTGCTGATCGAGTCGCCCGGTGCATGGGGACCGAACGCACTGAGTGAATCTCGGCTCGACCCGGAGATCGCATCGATTGTGGCGACACGCGCGGCCGCCGTCTCGTATCGCGTTCTCCTCATCAAGAGGCCAGGACGATCGCAGGCGAATCCCCGACGCCGGTGGTTCGTTATCGACTCCTCGCCTGGTGCAGAAGCGGTGATCGAGGGCTCGTACGCCTCCGACCGCGACTTGCTCGACATCCCGCTCGACGCTGGGAGGGGCGACGGGACGCTCCCGACGATGTATCTCGTCTGCACTCATGGGCGCCACGACGCGTGCTGCGCTCTGCGCGGCAGGGCGGTAGCTGCGAGCCTCGTCGAGCAACGGCCAGACCTCGTCTGGGAGTGCTCACACATTGGTGGAGACAGATTCGCACCGAACGTGCTCGTGCTTCCACAAGGTCTCTACTACGGTCGCGTCCAACCCTCACGTTCACCCGACCTCATCGAATCCCACGAGCGATCCGAGGTCGTCGTCGATCTCCTCCGGGGACGTGCGGCATTCCGTCCGGTCGTCCAAGCCGCACAACACTTCGCGAGGATCGAGAACGGCAGCCGGTCGATCACCGACCTCGAGCCGCTCTGGGTGAGGGGAACGGGAACAGGTGAGATCAGAGTCGACCTCGCCCACCGTGAGGGGACACTGAGCGTCACGGTCCGCGCGGTAGCCGGAGAAACCGCCGGGCTCCTGACCTGTAAGGCGACGCATCCGATGCACCCACCTTCCTTCGCTCTGCAAGCGATCGACACTCAGCATTGACGGTGTCGTGACCCGCTCGGGAAGCGCCGAGCAACAGTCCCGCCGCCGAGGAGGCGGCGAAAGTCGTCAACCTAGCGAGCGCGTGTCGAACCTCGGCTGGCCACAGCCCGCACTCAGTCCAGGATGCCGAGCCGACTCTCGATCGCGGCCGCCTCGTCGAGCAGCGCTCCGTCTGCTCGGCCGATCGACTCGAGTGTCCGGATCGCCCGCGCCCGCCACCACGGGGCCCGATCGTCGAGCGCTGAGAGCGCGCGGCGGGCATGGAGCTCTGCTGCAGCCAGATCGCCCCGGGCGGACGAGAGGTGGGCGCGAAGGGTCGCCTCGGTCGCGCGAGCCAGCGCCGAGCCACCGTGTGCGAGCCGTCCTGCCATCAGATCGAGAGCGGTAGCGACGCTGTCGAGCTTCCCGGCGTCGATCCAGGCGAGGACGACTGTCTCGATTCCCGCAAGCCAGCTCGGGCCGCCGTGCTCGAGCTCGAACGATGCCAGCCGCTCGGTCACATCCGGGACGACGGATGCCTCGAGGCCTGCCGCTGCGAGATGGAGGTGTGCCGCGGTCGTGATGATTCGTGCGTAGGGAGAGTCGGGCTCTCGCCCCCGGCGCGCCGCGAACCTCGCGTGCGCCCGCTCGGTGACGTCGTGTCGGCCAAGTGTCGTCGCGATCGGGAGCAGCACGAACCAGGAACGGACGACGACCCGGTGGAAGCCGTGGCTTTCGCCCACCTCGACGGCTCGGAGCCCCGCCACGAGTGCCTTATCCCACGATCCCTCGACGAAGTACGCTTCGGCGCGTCCGTAGTCGCACCACGCGGCATCCTCGACGAGACCGCGCGCGGCAGCCAGTTCGGCGCAGGCCTCGAAGCACAGGAGGGCGCCTTTCGGGTTGTCGTCGATCAGAAAGCTGCCCTGGATGCGCATCGCCGCGGCAACCGACGTCCAGCGACCTTGCTCGCGACCGAGCTCCTCGATTCGCTGCCATGATGCGAGGGCGGTGTCAGCGCCCCGCTCGGCCGCGATCTGCGCGAGGAGCTGCTCGACGTCGAGCTCGAGTGCGCGGTCGCCCGCAGCACGTGCCAGGTCGAGTGCGGCGCGAGCATCTTGACTGGCCTCGTCGAACGCCTCGCTGGCGTTCAGGATCGACACAGCCCGCAACACGAGCAATCGCGCGCGCGAGGCGGCGTCGGCATCGGGGCCGATCTCGCGAAGTAGGTCGTCGGCGAGCAGGCGAGCCTCGGCAAAGCGGGTCTGAGCCCGAAGCAGATCTCCGAGCATCCGGCCCACCAGACCGATGCCGGCCGCTGCCGCCTCCGGATCGAGCGGCGCCGCCTCCCGGTACGAGGCCAGGGCCTCATCGAGCTGCTCCATGGCAGCGTCCGCGCCGAGAGTGTTGATCGTCGCCTCGGCGAGCAGTCTCAACCGCCGCCCGCGTGTCGCCCCTTGGACGTCGTCGCCGAGTGACCTCGCCGCGAGCTCGCGGGCGCTCTCCCAGGCGGCGACCCGAAGCGCTGCCTCGGCCGCGCGCTCGAACCATCCCGCTGCGAGAGCACGAACGTCTTCGAGGGAGCGTCCGTCGACCTCCCGCACGAGCGCCGGAGCGCTGTCTGCTGCCGTCGAGTAGTGGCGAGCGATGACTTCGGCCAACGACGATGCCGCGTCGTCAGGCAACGACGTCAACCAGTCGGCCAGCCGACAATGGAGGACGGCGCGCTCCCCCTTCGACAGACTCGCGTAGCCGGCGTCCCGGAGCAGAGCATGTCGGTAGACGAACGTCGCGCCGAGGGCGTCGTCGTGCAACGGCCCTTCGACGAGGGCCCGTCGCACGAGCGCTTCCAATGCTTCGTCGGCATCGGTGACGCCGAGTGGGTCGAAAGCAGCCCGTGGGAAGCGCCGCCCCGCAACGGCGGCCCTCCGCGCTGCGCGGCGGGCCGCCGTCGGGAGGTCGTCGAGCTGACCGGCATAGATCGCGTGGACGGTGGGTGGCAGCTCGACGGACTCGGGCTCAGCGGCCAGCAGCCAGCCGCGATCGCCTCCGCTAGCCAGCACGCCGCTGCCCACCCACATCCGCAGCAGCTCCTCGACGAAGAGCGGGTTGCCGCCCGCATGCCGGACGATCCGCTGGACGAGTTCGGGCGGGAGCGCGTCGCCGACGAGCTCCCGAATCAGATCTGCGGTCGACGTTTCGGCAAGCGGAGCCAGATCGAGCAAGTCCGCGGCGGCGCACCAGGCAGGGGCGGTGTCCAGGAGCAGCGGCCGGGCCGTCACAACGATCAGGCGGTCTTCGTCTCTCGCCTCGTGGCGGCTGGCCTCGAGGAACGCGAGCAGATCGGGGGACGCCCAGTGCACGTCTTCCACGAGCCAGACGGACGGCCGCAGCCGGGCGAGCGCGTCGAGACTCTCCCGCCAGGCCGTGAAGAGGGAGCCCCGCTCCTGCTGCCCCTCGTCCGGCGCCACCGCCGCGGAGGCGAACAACGTGCCCACGGCGTCGACGAGCGCCTCCGCCCGTCCGGGTGCGAGGTGCCGGGCATGCTCTCGGAGTACGTCCTTGTCGCGTCCTCCGGCTGCTTCGACGAGCTGCGCGATCGGCTCGTACGGCCCGAGAGCGTCCGGCCGCAGGCGCGCCTTCAGCACCTGAGCGCCTCGTTCAGCGGCGCGCGCTTCGAACTCGGCCAGAAGTCGGCTCTTGCCGACCCCGGGTGGCGCGATGACGAGCACGAGGCGGGCGCCGTCGCCGACTGCTCGGCCGAGCCGCTCGAGCTCGGCCGCGCGGCCGAGCATGGGGGCCCACAGGCTTCCGAGGGCCCTCTCGCGTGACCGCTCGGGATAGAAACCGCTTGCGCGAGAGGCGCGAACGGGCGCCGCCTTGCCCTTCAACGCGAGCGGCTGGAGCGGTTCCAGCCGGACGCTCTCGGCGACGGAGAGGGCGGTCAGCTCGCCAACGACCACCGTCCCGGGCTCGGCAGCCGCTTGCAGACGAGCGGCCACGTTCACGATGTCACCCGTCACCGGCCCTCGCTCGGCGGTCGCCTCCCCGTAGAGCGTCTCGCCGCTGTTGATGCCCACCCGCAGCCGGAGTGCGCCGTCGTCGAGCCCGAGTGTTCCGGCGAGCCGCTCCACGGCCGAGACGAGAGCGAGGCCAGCCCGTACAGCGCGCTCGGCGTCGTCGTCGCGCGACCGTGGAGCGCCGAACACGGCCATCGCAGCATCCCCGATGAACTTCTCCAGCTGACCGCCGTGGCGGGAGATCGTCTCCCGTACCGCGTCGAAATAGGCGTCCTGGACGAGGGCGACGTCCTCCGAGTCGAGTTGCTCCGAGAGCGTGGTGAAACCGACGAGATCGGTGAACAGCACCGTGACGATCCGGCGCTCGACGGATCGAGACGCGGCCATCAACCGATTCTAATCGGTTCGGCCGCGGGTCAGAACCTCTGCGACTTTGGAGGCCTGAAGGGTCTGCGGCTCGTGGCCCACGGGGTTGACGGACGATCGCTGCGTCGACGCCTCGCAGGCATCTGGCGCCGCTAGCCCCAGCGGTTTACATCGATGACGGAGTCATGCCCCCGAGGTTTCGGCGAGGGGGTGTCGAACCCCGAAGCGCTCGCAGAGGCCGCTGACGCTGTCCGGGTCCATCTCGAGGGCATACCGGTTGCAGAGGTCGGCGAAGCGAGAGAGATCCGGCTCAGCGTCGGCGTAGACCTCGGATAGCTCGCGGAAGAAGTTCTCGAATCCGGCGGGCGAGATGATCTCGATGATCTCACACGGAGTATCTCCAGCGTTCCAGAACGTGTGCCACTGGTTGCGGGGCTTGAACACCCAGGTCCCGGGGCCGGCCGTCACGACCTGGTCGCCGAGCAGTGCGCCGAGCGTTCCCTCGAGAACGTAGGAGTACTCGTCCTCCCGCGTGTGCCGGTGGAGTGGCGCAGCGAGCGCCCGCGGGGCGAGAGGATGGTGCACCACGGAGAAGCGCTCATCGGCCTCGGCGCCCTCGATCTTCCAGACGATGCCAAGCCCACCGAGCTCAACGTGTTCACTTCCGTCCGCTGGAATCATGACTCTTTCGAGTTGGGCACTCATGCGCGCACCTCCATTTGGATAGATTCTATATTTGGATGAACACTACTGTTCAATGATAGTGTGGCCGAGCGTAGCAGGCTCGCTCGCACGGTGTCAAACATTCGGCGGACGTGAGAACATGACGAGGAAATACGAGCTCAAGCAGCGGGCCGAGAGCCAGGCCGAGACGCGTCGTCGGATCGTCGAGGCGACGGTCGAACTGCACGGCTCGGTCGGTCCGGCAAAGACCACGATCAGCGCGATCGCCGAGCTCGCGGGCGTTCAGCGTTTGACCGTCTACCGCCACTTCCCAGACGACCAATCGCTTTTCCGAGCGTGCTCGGGCCACTGGGCCGTCCAGCACCCGCGCCCTGATCCATCGCGGTGGACGGAGGTGGCCGATCCGACCGAGCGGCTCCGAGTCGCGCTCGGCGAGCTGTACGCCTACTACCGAGCAACGGAGGCGATGAGCACCAACGTGCGACGCGACCTGCCCCAGATGCCCGTTCTACAGGAGGTGGCAGCGCGGTTTGCCCCCTACTGGGACGACGTGCGAGCCGCACTCCACCGCAGCTGGAAGACCCGCGGACATCGCCGCAAGCTCCTACGAGCCGCCGTCGGCCACGCCGTCGACTTCGACACGTGGAAGTCGCTCGCACTCTCCCAGGACCTCAGCGACGCCGACGCCGTTGAACTCATGGTTAGCCTCGTCTCCGGCCTCCAAGCATCGAACCGCTCCAGCACCGGGAAGACAGGCGACCGGTAAACAGAACCCCCGAGTCCACCAGCACGGATCGTCGTCGGCGCCGGGGCACTGAGCCGCGTCGGAGGCCGGCGGCGTGAGACACTGCGGCTGCTTCTGGTCGCCCGGAGCATCGCCGTCGATGAGCGCCGCGACGAGAGGCCCGGTTCATCCTTCCGACGTCGCAGGCCGCGACCGGCGAGTCCTCGGCAAGTGGGATTCACCGTTGCCTCGCGGGTGAAGCTAAGGCGGGCCATCTCGGACCCTAAAAGGCCACACCGCGCTTTTGTCGGCGTAGGATCCGCCCAATGGGCGATCTGCGAGAAATGCTGCACCGCGTTGCGGACCTGATTGCGGACTATCGGGAGACACTTCCCGACCAGCACGTCGCACCATCGCTGGGACGGGCCGCCGTTCGTGAGTCGCTCGCGCGAGAGCTTCCGGACGGGCCGGCGTCGCTCGCATCCGTCGTCGACGAACTCGTCTCGAGAGCGATGCCGGGGCTCATGGCCTCGGCCGGGCCCCGGTACTTCGGGTTCGTGATTGGCGGTTCTCCCGACGCGGCCGTTGCCGCGGATCTCCTGACCGTTGGTTGGGACCAGTGCGCGTACAACGAGGCGCTCTCTCCCGCGGCGCTCGCATTCGAGGACGTGGCCGGTACGTGGCTCAAAGAGCTCCTTGGGCTTCCGGCATCGGCGTCCGTGGGCTTTACGACCGGTGGGCAGGGAGCGAACACCGTGGGGCTTGCCGCAGGACGCTGGAAGGTGCTCGAGCAGGTCGGTTGGGACGTGGGCCGTGACGGGCTCGGCGGTGCCCCGCGCGTGAGGGTCGTCGCGGGAGCCGAGCGTCATGCCACGATCGACCGGAGTCTCCGTCTCCTCGGGCTCGGGGAGAGCGCGATCACGGAGATCCCAGCGCTCGCGAACGGCGCCATGGACACCGATGCGCTCCAGGTCGTTCTCCGCCGTCAGCCCGACATGCCGACGATCGTCTCCGCTCAGGCCGGCAACGTGAACACCGGAGCCTGCGACGATCTGAACGCCGTCACGTCAGCCGCCGCCGAGGTGGGAGCATGGGTTCATGTCGATGGCGCGTTCGGACTATGGGCTGCAGCCAACCCGGGGACGAAGCACCTCGTCGCCGGGATCGGAGCGGCCGACTCGTGGGCGTGCGACGGGCACAAGTGGTTGAACGTGCCATACGACTCCGGATTCGCGTTCTGCGCGCATCCCGATGTACATGCGATCGCGATGGAGTACACGGCCTCGTATCTGACGGGTCAGGTCGCCGGGCGGATGTTCGGTGGGGGAGATTTCGTGCCGGAGTCATCGCGGCGAGCACGCGGCTTCGCAACATGGGCTGCGCTCCTCGCCCTCGGTCGCTTCGGCGTCGCCGACCTGATCGAGCGGTCGTGTGCACTGGCTCGGTATGCGGCAATGCTCCTCGAGCGTCTCGACGACGTCGAGGTGGTCAACGAGGTCGTGCTGAACCAGATCCTCGTGCGGGTCGGAGACGCCGAACTCACGAGCAGCGTCGAGCAGCTGATTCAGGCAGACGGAACGTGCTGGCTCGGGGCGACGACGTGGCGCGGCGAGCGTCTTCTTCGTATTTCGGTGTCGAACTGGTCTACGACGGAGCGGGACATCGAGCTCACCGTCGACGCCGTGGGTCGGGCGCAGGCCGAGGCGGTCGCACTCCGGGCCGAGGAGTCGACGCGGTGAGTCTTGGCGACCGAGTACGAGCACGCTGACTCCACTCGCCTGAGACCGCTCCAACAGGCGTCCGGCTGTGGCGTCCACCCGGTTCCGGCGAGATGCTGGAGCACGGCTCCCTGCGTTAGCTGGAGGCAGTACGAGGTTGCGTCGGCCGAACGAGTGCGAGGGGCTGCAACCACGAATGGTCGCCGCTCGTTCTCGCGTTGGGTCGATGCCACGGAGAGCGGCTCGGAACTCAGTCTCGCCGTCTCCGCGATCTGGGTGTCGCACTCGGCGATGCGGGGCTGTGCTCCCATCTACTGCAGCACTGTGGAACCGAAGGGTGGTCAGGCTGGTCGCCTGACGGATCGAAGGTTGCGCTCTTCAGATGGCCCAGCGGCGGCGATGCAAGCGAACGCGCGCCGTATTAGAATGCCGTATGACTATCGGGATGTCGTATGGGCAGTGAACCGGGGTATCAACCTGAGCAGGTCGTGACGACGGCGGACGATGTCCTCGCGACGCTCGGGGAGCCAATGGAATCGCAGGTCAAGAAGGTGATCGATCACATCGATGGTCACTGCCGGGCCTGGATCGAACGAAGCCCGTTCGTAGTGATTTCGACCGCCTCTGCGGCGGGCGCGATGGACGTCTCACCGAGGGGGGATCCGCCGGGGTTCGTTCGCGTGCTCGATCCGAAGACCCTGGCCGTTCCCGACCGCCCTGGGAACCACCGAGGCGACACGTTCCTCAACGTGCTGGACAACCCGCACGTCGGTCTCATGTTCGTGGTACCTAAGCGTCGAGAGGTCGTCCGTGTGTCGGGAACCGCGTTGGTTGTCAAGGATCGCTCGCTTCTGGAGTCGATGGCGGTCGACGGCAAGGTGCCTTCGCTTGCGCTGGTGGTGCATGTGCACGAAGCGATGTTCCACTGTGGCAAGTCGATGATCCGGTCGCACATGTGGGAGCCCGACCTCTGGGGGTCTACCGATGGTCTGCCGACCTACGGACGTGCTCTCGTCGATCACGGTCAACTCGACCGCTCGGTCGAGGACATGGAGCAGGCCACCGACCGGAACGAGAAGAACCGCCTGTACGACGAATGATGCAGCAGCCGGGATGATCGCCGCAGCCCCGGCCTCGTACCCGCACCACACGCGAGACCCTGGCAGCGCAGCCGCCGCCCTTGTGCTGAGCAACGTACCTCGTCGCGCTTGAGCACTGGATCTCGGAACCGGGTATGGAGCGGATCAGACGCCCCGGTGACGGCGGAGGCGCCACACGGGCGTCTGCAGGAGCCACTTCTTCCGTTGCGAGGTGGAGCGGCCAGCGCGAGCCCAGCGCAGCGTCGTCCGGTTACCTCCGGATAGTAGGAGGTGATGCGCTTACAGCCCGGACACGCCGAGGACAGTCGAACTGTCCACCTGACACACACGATCCTCGTGGTCGAAGCACTGTGCGGTGAGGAGATCGTGTTTCACGGCGAGCCGGATATCGCCGTCATCTGCGGCGAGTGCCTCGAGGTCGCGATCTCCCATGGCATCGACGTGGCAACCTGGTCGATCGAACCGCCCGGCGTAGTGCAGCTCCCTCTCGCTGCGTAGTACAGCAGGGGACAAGGGCTCGTCGCGGGCGCATCTCTCGCGCCCCAGGTCGGCAGTGTCGTTGCCGGGGGCCGCTATCGATGGGGTCTTGCTCACGGTCTGCATGCTCCACGTTCCGAACGCGGGCTAGTCGATGTGTTTTCCGCTGCTGGATGTCGGGTAAGCCGCGACGGAAGAGACCACTCAGAGCGAACGACGTCGAAGGAGCGGACATGTCATCTGGCCATACCCACACCGCCGAGAGCGACAGCCAGTGGACGCATGCGGAAGCTGTCCCCGATCAGCAGAAGGCAGTTGCGACACCAGAATGGGTCGCAGACATCGGCGAGTCCCTCGCGCAGCGTGTGGAGGAGACGATTGGTTCACATCGCCGCAGGGAGCTGCTGAGCACCACCGGAACGGTGGCAACAGTCGAAGAGCTCGTAATCCGTAACGCAGGTCTCGAGAAGGCGATCCGTGCCCTTGCATCGGAGCTCGAGGCTCTCTCCGACCGATTCGATGGGAGGATCGAACGGCTCGTGAAGGCGCCACCGCCAACCACCTACACGATCGGCTACCCCTTCCCGGACGATGAAGCCACCGGATTGACTCCTCAGCGTGACTAGCGAAGGTCGCGCCGGTGCCCCTCTTTGCCGAGCAAGCGTTCCCCGGCCTGGGGACGGACTCGCGAGCGGACGTGCCGTTGCGAAGGCGAGTCAGGCCCGTATGTCATCCAGACATGAACGGTAAGAGGGTTGTCGATGTGCTTGTCCGGGTATACCGATCGGACTGACAAAGGACACGAAGGAACTGAAGGACGCGCTTCAGTTTGATGAGCGGATCGCGACACGCGTTGACAAAGACCACTTGACAGAGACCTTTCAACGGTGGGCCGTCGCACGTCGCGGCGGTTACGCGACGCACAAGGCTCGAGGCACGCTACGAATGGAGGAAAGCATGGCTGGCGAAGCAAGAGGCGGCAGTATCGGCGGGATCGGCCTGGGCGGGATCCTCGTTATCGTCGGAATCGTTCTAGCGATCGCCTGGAGCGTCTGGATCGGCGTCATTATCGCCCTGGTCGGCCTGATCGCGTTCGGCGGTTTCGCGAAGGGACGCTGGTACTAGTGAAACCGAAAACGATGTTCTACGCAGCGGTCGGCTTCATGGCCGTCAAGGTCGGCAAGCGCGTCGCCAAACAGAAGGCGCGCAAGGCCCTGAAATCATCCAAATAGCGACGAGGAGAACCCGATGACTGGTGAGACAGACAACCTCAAGGGACGAGTCAAGGAAGCAGCAGGAGCACTTACCGACGACGACGACCTGAAGAACGAAGGCAAGGCCGATCAGGCAGCCGGCTCGGCCAAGGACAAGGTCGGCAAGGTCGCCGACTGGGCCGACGACAAGATCGACCAGGCCAAGGACAAGTTCGCCGATAAGGGCTGACCACCCGCGGGAATGCAGCCCGGGTCGCACCCGAGGGGCGACCCGGGCACATCTTCAACCGTTATCTGCTCGACGACAAGGTGGTCACCACGGATCGTGGTTGGATACCGAAGCGCGCTGCAAATCGGCCTGAATGGCAGTGGTACAGTCGCCCGGGATGGAGTTCAGAATCCTCGGCTCACTGGACGTGGTCGACGGGACCCGCGTCGTCGCCTTGCCGGGAGCCAAGCACCGCGCTCTCCTGGCAATGCTCCTCCTGCACGCGAACGAGGTCGTCTCGACCGAGCGTCTGACCGAGGCGCTCTGGGAGGATGAGCCGCCGGAAACGGCGCAGAAGGCGCTCCAGGTCTACGTCTCGCAGCTGCGGAAGGTACTCGACGCCGGGCGCCTGCTCACAAAGGCACCCGGCTACCTGATCCGGATCGAGGGCGACGAGTTGGACCTCGTCCGATTCGAGCGGCTCTTGCACGACGGGAAGCCGCGCGAGGCGCTCGCGCTCTGGCGCGGCCCACCGCTCGCCGAGTTCGCGTACGCCGACTTTGCGCAGGACGAGATCGCTCGGCTCGACGAGCTGCGCCTGAGCTGCCTCGAGCAGCGGATCGATGCCGACCTCGCTAACAAACGCCACGGCGAGCTCGTGGGCGAGCTGGGGGCGCTCGTCGCCGAGCATCCCCCGAGAGAGCCCCCGCGACAGGATCCGGCCCTCGACGCGATCCCGCCGAACGACGAGGCGAGCGGCGGAGCCGGTCGCTCGTTCGCCGTTGACACAAGAAGTCGTGCCCTCCCGACAGGCACCGTGACCCTGCTCTTCGCAGACGTCGAGGGGTCGACGCTTCTGCTGCAGGCCCTCGGCCACAGCTACGGAGCCGTGCTCACGCGGCTCCGCGAGCTCGTCCGGAGGGAGACCTCACAGCGCGGCGGCAGCGAAGTCGACTGGGCCGGAGACGGGGTTTTCCTCGCGTTCGAGCGTGCTCGCGAGGCGGTGGTGGCAGCCGCCTCGCTCCAGCGTGCCCTCGACGCAGAGCGGTGGCCGGAGTCGGCGCAGGTGCGGATGGCGATCGGCATCCACACCGGCGAGCCGACGCTCGCCGACGAGCGGTACGTCGGGATGGACGTGCACGTGGCGGCTCGCATCTGCTCTGCCGCGCACGGTGGTCAGGTGGTCGTGTCGCAAACGACACGGGACGTCGCCGTCGACGCCGACTACTCGTTCCGCTATCTCGGCGACCACCGGCTCAAGCACGTCCCGACGCCGCAAACGCTCTACCAGCTCGTCGCTCCCGGGCTGCACGGAGACTTTCCCCCACTCTCGGCGCTCGGTGGTTCGACGCTGCCTGCCCTCCATCACCGCCTCGTGGGTAGGCGCGATGACCTCGCCGCCACGCAGGCCCTGCTGGAGCGTCGCGATGTTCGACTGGTCACGATCGCGGGGCCGGGTGGAGCGGGTAAGAGTCGCCTCGCCCTCGAAGCTGCTGCGGAGGCCGCCCTCGAGCGACCGGTGCACCTCGTCGGCCTCGCCGCGATCTCCGACGCCGCGCTCGTACCGGCCGCGATCGCAAGCGTCGTGGGTGTGCGGGAGTCGCCGCAGGCATCACTCGCGGGGCTCCTGGCGGACGCGCTCGAGGGAACGCGAGCGCTCCTCGTGCTCGACAACCTGGAGCAGCTTCCGGGTGCAACGGCGGACATCACCGCACTGCTCGACCGCGTCTCCGACCTCGACATCCTGACCACGAGCCGCTCGTCACTGCAGATCCGGGGTGAGCACGTGGTGCCGCTTTCGCCGCTGCCGACAGACGACGCCACGACCCTGTTCTTCGAGCTCGCGGCCGCCCGCGGGATTCCGCTCGACGAGGCGTCGCTCGCCACCGTCCAGGAGATCTGCCGCCGGCTGGACGGGTTGCCGCTTGCGATCGAACTGGTCACGGCTCGGCTCGTTCTCCTCGCGCCCGTGCAGCTCCTGGCCGCCCTGGACGACGGTCTCGTGCTCGCGATGGAAGGGCCTGCCGATCTCCCCATCCGCCAGCGGACACTGCACGCGACGCTCGGCTGGAGCTACGCGCTTCTCACCGCCGATCAGCGGCGGCTCCACGGCCTACTTGCCGTCTTTGCGGGCGGCAGCGCGCTCGAGGACGCGGTGGCCGTCGCCAGGTCGCAACACGGGATCCTCGCCGACCTCGAGGCTCTCGTCGCGGCCAACCTTCTTCGGCGCGAGGCCGGCGACGGGCTCGTGCGGCTGACGATGCTCGAAACCGTGCGCGAGGATGCGATCGGACGCCTCGCTGAGGCCGGGTCGCTCGACGACTGCCGGCGCCTCCACGCAGACCATTTCCTTGTGTTTGCGGAACGGGCCGAGGAGGGGCTCGCGGGTACGGATCAGGCTCGCTGGTTGCAGCGTGCCGAAGACGAGCTCGACAACATTCGTGCAGCCCTCGACTGGTGCCTCGCAAACGGGCGCGGTGCCGACGCGCTCCAAGCCGTCTCCTCGCTCGGGCGCTTCTGGCGCGCTCACGGTCATGCATCCGAGGCGCGCCGGCTCCTCGCCCGCGGCCTGACCGACGCGGCCGACCTGCCGCGGGACGTGCGAGCCAGAGCACTCTGGACAGCCGCCCACGAGGCCATGGCGCAATCTGACTACCCTGCAGCGATCCCGGCACTCGAGGAAGCGCTGGCGCTGTTCCGGGAGCTCGGCGACAGCCGGCACGCGGTGTTCGCGCTCTGCGAGATCGCCCGCGCTCTGTCATCCCGCGACGACGTCGATCAGGCGTACCAGGCCGGACAGGATGCACTCGAACTCGCGGAGAGCAGCGGTGACGACCGCGCATGCTCCGCTGCGCTCGACACCCTCGCGATGGTCGCTGGCTACAGCGAGCGACACCAGCTCGCCCAGGAATACAGCGAGCGGAGCCTCGCGCTGCGCAGATCGCTCGGCGACGCGATTCTGATCACGAGCTCCACGAATACCCTCGGCATGGCTGCGATGCGTGCGGGTGACCTCAACACGGCCGAGCGGGCGTTCACCGAGTGCCTCGAACTCGCGCGCAGGCTCGGGGAACAGCTCTACGTGGCGGGCGCGCTCTGCGCGCTGGGCGAGATCGCGCTGAGCCGGGAACTCCCCAACATCGCCTGCGAGCGGCTCGTCGAGGCGCTATCCCTGTTCCGCGAGCTCGGTGATGAGCGTGTCTGCGCCGAGTGCCTGCATGCGCTCGGTGGCGCGGCCGCGGCCCGCGGGCGGCCGCTTGACGCCGCCCGCCTGTGGGGCGCTGCTGGTGCGCTGCGGGAGCGATCGGGTGCCGTACCGACGCCGGAGGAGAAGGCCGTCGACGAGCGCTACGGCGCAGCCGTTGCGCGCGCCGAGGAGGCCGAGGCGCTCACGCGCGCACGAGACGAGGGACGCCTCCTCGAGATCACCGAGCTCGACGTCCTGGTGGCGAGCTTGATGGAGTCGCCGCTGACGACTAGTGTCGCCACCGACGGTGCGAATCCTGAAAGGAGCGAGTGATGGCGTACGAAGGCGAGGGCGAGGGCAGGGCCAGGATCGTGGAGGTGGTGTTCGAGGGCGAGTCAACGGAGAGTCTCGACAATGCGCTCCGCGCAGCAGTCCACGCGTCCGGCGTCAAGGATGGTACGACGCTCGTCGTGACACAGATCGAGATCGTCACCGTCGGTGACCCGAACATCGGCTCCTACAAGGTGACGCTCAAGCAGCCGGGCTCCTAGATCTAGGACTAATGGCCTGCGGTGGGACGGCTGGTTCGAGCTCAGCCGGGTGGGCCGTTGGGCTCGAGGGACACGGAAGCCTCCACTGGGGCGTGGTCGGACAGCACGACTCCGGAGGCCGTGCGGCGCTCGACGCTCCAGGTCGTAGGACGAGAGATGGTGAGGCCATGAGCGACGACGTGATCGATGCCCGGCGCCGGCGCTGACCAGCCGGGGCGCCCGACAGCACGCTGGTTGAGGTCGCCTGCGAGTACGACGTGCGGCCACCGTTCCGCGAACGTGAACGTGCGCTCCAGCTGCTCGTGCTCAGCCGAGAGGTGAGCGTTCACAACGACGACACGACCATTGACGCGGATCGCATGCACACGGCGCGGATGCTGACCCTTTCCGCTCACCGCCAGGTCGTCAAGACGTTCCAGTGCATGGGCCGGTGCCACGAGGGTCGCGTTCGCCTGACCCGCGATCGCCGAGCGAAGGAGGCCCTGATGACGACGAGTTATCCAACCCGCGAGTCGGCTTGGAAACACAGTCGGCAACGTCGTGACTGCCTCAACCTGCATCTGGCTCCAACCGCCGACCAGTCGCAGTGCCCAGAGAGGAACCTCCTGCAAACAGAGGATGTCTGGCTTGTCGTGCGACGCGAGCTCGATCATCTGTCGCAGATAGCTGCGTCGTTCCGGCGACTCGGCGTTGCCGTGGAATACGTTCCAGGTGCGTACGAGTAGCTCCATCGACCGCCGAACTCTAATCCTGCGAAGCTGCCGAGAGTGGTATCGCCAGCAGCACGTAGAACCGGCCGAGCCGCAATCCGGTAGCCGTGACGGAGACCGGAAAGATGAGAGGAGAAAGCCCGACCTCGCCACCGAGCCAAACCGTGGCCGTTAGACCTTCATCCTCCTCGTCAGCCGAAGCCCGGTCTCGCGGGGGACACACTCCGGGTCAGGGTGGTCCGCTTGACGATGTTGTGGATCGCGATCTCTCCGGGATTCCGGTTCAGGCCGCTTCGAGACGAATGAGCCTCGGCAGCATGCGGATCTCTAGCCGCTCGGAGTGCCCTGTCGCATGCTTCGGCCCTCTCCGATGGCCATGGCGGCACCGACGAGGGCGAGATGGGTGAACGCCTGAGGGAAGTTGCCGAGCTGGCGGCCGGCCACGGGGTCGTACTCTTCGGCGAGGAGGCCGACGTCGTTGCGGATGCCGAGCAGCCGCTCGAACAGCTCGCGCGCCTCGGCAAGCTTGCCCTGACGGGCTAGAACCTCGGCGAGCCAGAACGAGCATGCGAGGAACACGCCCTCGCCGGGTGGCAGTCCGTCGACGCCGCCGTCTGCGCGTGGGACGTAGCGGAGAACGAGCCCGTTGACGGTGAGCTCGCGTCGGATCGCCTCGACCGTGGAGACGAATCGCTCGTCGGTCGCTGGAAGGAAGCCGACGAGCGGCATCAGGAGGACGCTCGCATCGAGCTCGTCCGAGCCGTAGAACTGCGCGTAAGACTGCTTCTGCTCGCTCCAGGCGCGCGTCAGTACCTCGGCCTCGATCTCGTCCCTGAGCTCGCGCCACCGCTCGACAGGGCCTTCGCGCCCGAACTCGTCGTGGGCGCGAATCGCTCGATCGAACGCGACCCAGGCCATCACCTTGGAATGGGTGAAGTGCCGATTCGGACCGCGCACCTCCCAGATGCCGGCGTCCTCGCGCCGCCATCCGTCCTCCAGCCACTCGAGCAGCTTCCCGGTCAGCGACCAGATGTTGTCGTCCGGCGGCGCCCCATGCCGCCGGGTCTGGTAGAGCGCGTCGATGACCTCGCCGTAGACGTCCAGCTGGATCTGCTCGGAGGCGGCGTTGCCGACCCGTACGGGGCGCGACTGCTCGAACCCTGGGAGCCAGTCGAGCACACGCTCGTCGAGACGTCGCTCGCCCGCGATCCCGTACATGATCTGGACGTCGTCCGGGTCGCCCGCGACGGCCCGCAGGAGCCACTGTCGCCAGGCAATCGCCTCGTCGCTGTAGCCGGCGTTGAGCATCGCCAGGAGCGTCAGCGTGGCATCTCGGAGCCAGCAGTACCGATAGTCCCAGTTTCGGACACCCCCGATCCATTCCGGCAACGATGTCGTCGGCGCGGCGACGATCCCGCCCGTCGGCCCGTACGTAAGCGCCTTCAGCAGCAGCAGCGACTGGTGGATCTCCTCGTGGTAGTCACCCTCGTGGCTGCAGCGGCCGGCCCACTCGTGCCAGTAATCCTCCGTCTCGGAGAGGGCCAGTTCGGGGTCGATCGCGTCGGGCAGATCCTGATGTGACGGGAACCACGTGAGCACGAACGGGATGCGCTCGCCCGGCCCGAGCACGAACTCGGAGACGGTAGTCATCTCCTCGCCGTGGATCTCGACCGGGCTGCGGAGACACAGACCGTCAGGGCCAGCGATCGCAACCCGGGCGTGATCGACCCGGCGCACCCACGGGACGATCTTGCCGAAGTCGAACCGGATCACGAGCTCCGACCGCATGCGGACGTTTCCGTCCAGGCCTTCCACGATCCTGACGATGTCGGGTGCCGCCCCGCGCGGCGGCATGAACTCGATCGCACGCACCCTGCCCTCGTCAGTCTCGTAGACCGACTCGAGGATCAGGGTGTCGTGTCGATACCGCCGCGTCGACCTACGCACGGTTGCGGCGGGTGCGAGGAGCCAGCGCCCATGATCGGGCTCGCCAAGGAGGGCCGCGAAGCAGGCGCCCGAGTCGAACCGCGGGAAGCAGCACCAGTCGATCGATCCCGTCCGGTTGACGAGCGCCGCAGTCTGCAGGTCGCCGATCAGCGCGTAGTCCTCGATTCGGGACACACCTCGCATCGCCGCCATGCCTAGGCGACCCCGCGGACATGCTCGCTAACCACATGCTCCTTCCTCACAACTCCAGAAACTCCCCCGTTACTCTTGCGGATAGGTATCCATGTTCTCCCCGACCAGACCCGATTCGAAACGGGCATCGTTCGAGCAACTCCTTGAACCGCTCAGGGTTTCATGCACTGTTTGGTTCGAGTCGGCCCGCTGGCCTGAGCTTCCCTTCTGACGTAGGGGCTCTCTTCTGATTCGGCCGGTGGTTTGCGGTTGGCGTCGAGCGCATTCGCAATCCTTAGGCCGACGAACCCGACGGCTGTAACCTTCCGGAGTCCCGGTTGTATCGTCGACCTCGGGTTCAGTCGAATCCTTCTAGCAGGTCTCCGTCGGCTGTTGACATACCCGCGGCGACCCTGAAGATTCGGGCCGGCGAGAGTGCCGGATCGCCTTCCTCCCCGCGAACGTGGGAAAGAGCGAATGCTTCTGCGGCCTCGAGCGACACGAACGCGTGTCTCTCGCCCATCGCAAACTGGACGTGGTATTCAAACTCGCCATCCTGTGATTCCAGGTCGACGCTCATTCGTTGCGCCCTCCCTCTAATCGCAAAGTCCCCACCAGCCAAAGTCACAGCCCACCCGCGACGGAGTCGTACCCGAGTACAACAACGACTGCCGTTCGACGGCGACGCCCTACGACGGCGGCGACGTCCGATGCAAGGAGCCATCCCATCGCGTCAGCCTTCCCGCTGCGCCCACCACGCAACAGCGGCGTGATCGTGACGGCCGTCGAGCCTCGCTTCAGGAGTCGCTGGATTGACACAGGCGGTCAGTCAGTCGATGGTCGGTTCGGGCCAATCGGGCGGAGTGTCGCTTTGGTCGGGCATCGGCCATCCCTCCTGTGTGTCCGTACCCGGCTCCTGCCCGGAGGCGGAAGACCCACCCATCTGCTCACGGCCTATCTGAGAGGAAGGAGAAGGAAATTCATCCTCCTCAGCACCTTCTGCCAGGTCGGGCCGTGCTTCCTGTTCAGAGCTTTCCTTGTCGTCCAGGCTGTCGCCTTCGGGCTCGAGTTCCGCAGAATCTTGCATAACCGCCCTTCTTCGAAGTGTCTTTTCAACCGGCCGGACGATCGTCGCGGCAACAACGAACCCACAGCTGCCGGGTACGCGTCCGCCGCTACTCCGCTTCCGTCCGCCGCTCGTCAATTCCCTCACGCCGTCTGATACCCCGACACTCAGTGGGAGAAACCTTGAACGGACGACCTGAGAATGGCCTGATTCCGACGTGAACGAACCACAGGACGGGGGCAATTCGCCTCGAGCCTATTCTCGCGGTGGCCTGCTCGCGTGGGGCCAGGGAGTTCGGCCTCGTGTCCGTCGCCGCCCGTCTGAAGTGACTGGTCGTCAAGCCCGCCACACCCGCCGAAACTTCGCCGATGTTTTTGGTCGCCGAGTCGACGTCTTGATTCCCGTCGCCTCGAGCCCGCTGGCCGCCCGACTCGATCGGGCGCCCGTTTACCGGTCGGCCATCTTGGGTAGGTATGGGTCAGGTGCGCAGCGGGTTGTCGCG
>NZ_JBDSNT010000107.1:0-7156 GCF_039915195.1 Gaiella sp. | reverse complement strand
CTGGTTGGCGTCGGGATCCAGTACGCGCGCGTTGCGCTGCCCCGAGAAGTGGCAGGGGCCGCCGTGTCGGAGGTGACGATCCCGATCGCGTCGAGGAGGGGCACGGATCGGCTGTATCTCGTAGTGTGGCGAGCGTGAAGGCCGTCGTCATCACCGGCGCGGGAACCGGCATCGGCGCGGCCTGCGCGCGGAGGCTCGGCGCGGACGGCTACGGCATCGTGCTCTCGGGCCGTCGCCCCGAGCCACTCGATGAGGTTGCGATGGACATCGAGCACGTCGTCGTGGTTCCGGGCGACGTCACTGATCCGGATCACGGCGTGGCCCTCGTCGATGCTGCCCGTGCGAGCTTTGGAGGCCTCGACGGCGTCGTCCTGAATGCTGGCGTCGGCGACTCGGCAGCGGCCGGAGACGATACGCCCGAGGGGTGGGGGCGCACGATCGGGATCAACCTCACCGGCGCCTTCCTGGTCGCTCGGGCCTGCCTTCCATCGCTCGTCGAGCGCCGCGGCGCTCTTGTCGGCATCTCTTCCAACAGCGCTCTTCGTGCCAGTCCGAACGACGCGTCGTACGCCGCTTCGAAGGCGGGCCTTTCGATGCTGTGCAAGGCGATCGCGAACGACTACGGGCCGCTGGGCGTGCGCGCCAATGCCGTCTGCCCCGGCTGGGTGCGGACGCCGATGGGCGACGCTTCCATGGATGGTCTGGGGGAGCTGCGAGGCACCGATCGCGAGGGCGCGTACGCGCTCACACATGCACACGTCCCCCTTCGGCGCCCCGGCGAATCAGAGGAGATCGCATCCGTCGTCGCCTTCCTGCTCTCTTCCGACGCCTCCTACGTGAGCGGCGTGGAGTTGCTCGTCGATGGCGGCGGCGATGTCGTCGATGTTTCGGCGACCGCCTGGGCCGTCAGCCCGCCAACGCTCTGACGAGCGTGGCCGCTCGCGGCGCGTCCGGTGCGTCGCCGTGGCGGAAGTAGGCGAGCACGTCCGTGCCGCTTCTCGCCTGCTCGCCGAGCTCGGTTGCGATCGCTCCGAGCTCGAGGTCTGGATAGACGAGCTCGCGGAAGCGGAGGTACGCCCACCCGGCAGCACCGCTTCGGTCGTCGACGCGTACCACCCGGGCCTCGCTGAGTCGTGGTTCGACGCCGTCCCAGCTCGGGTCGCGCAGGTCGAGCGCGTAGCGGATCGTAGGATCCACCGATCCGAGGAAGAGCTCCAGGAATCCGTCGTCCCTCGGCCGCTCGACGACGACCCGGACACAGCCGAGCCGATCGCCGAGGCAGCGCACGCGCTCTTCGAACGTCGCGAGCCGACCTTCGATCCCGTCCGGGGCTTTGACCGCGAACCGGAAGCCGTCGGGCACTTGCGCTGCCCACGACCGGAACTGCTGCTCGGAGGGGAGCCGATACTTCGTCGCGTTCAGCTCGACGGTGTCGAGGTGTGCGGCGTAAAAAGTGAGAAACGCGCCGCGGTCAAGACCTGCAGGATAGAAGCCCGGCTGCCAGGACGGATAGCCCCACCCCGACGTTCCGACGTGCAGTCCGCTCATGCCACCTTGCGTTCGTACCTGACGAAGGAGAGCGCAGTTCCGTCTGCGGCGACGATGCGCTCGCGGGTCGTCTCGGCGAACAGATCGCGATCCCAGTCGGGGAAGACCACCTCCCCAACGACGCTTAGGTCGATCTCCGTCACCACGAGCCTGTCGGCCGTGGGCAGTGCTGCGGCGAAGATCTCGGCCCCCCCGATCACGAATACGTCCTCTGCACCTTCGGCGAGGCGGAGCGCCGCGTCGAGCGACTCTGCGCTCTCGGCGCCGTCCGCGCCCCAGGTGGGGTTACGCGTCACGACGATGTTGCGACGGCCCGGCAGCGGCCGGAACCGCTCGGGAAGCGAGTCCCACGTCCGCCTCCCCATCACGACCGTGTGCCCCATGGTGAGGTCGCGGAAGAACGCGAGATCCTCTGGAATGTGCCAGGGGATCGAGGTTCCGTTCCCGATCACTCCGCCGCGGGCAATCGCGGCGACGAGCGTGATCCTCACACCGCCACCGGTGCCCGGATCGCCGGGTGGTGCTCGTACCCGAGCACCTCGAAGTCCTCGAAGGCGTAGTCGAAGATCGACGCGGGGCGGCGGCCGAGTCGTAGGGTCGGGTAGGGGAAGGGATCTCGAGCAAGCTGGGTCTCGATCTGCTCGCGATGGTTGTCGTAGATGTGGCAGTCGCCGCCCGTCCAGATGAGGTCACCCGGTTCGAGGTCGCACTGCTGCGCGAGCATGTGGGTCAGGAGCGCGTAGCTTGCGATGTTGAACGGGACGCCGAGGAAGACGTCGGCGCTGCGCTGGTAGATCTGGCAGCTGAGCCGCGCGCGCGACGCCGGTGTGTCCGAGGAGCCGACGTGGAACTGGAAGAGCGCGTGGCAGGGCTGGAGCGCCATCCTCTGCAGGTCGGCGACGTTCCAGGCGCTGACGATGATCCTGCGGGAATCGGGGTCGTCGCGAAGCAGGCGAACCGCCTCGGAGATCTGGTCGACGTGGCCACCCTCGGGTGTCGGCCAACTGCGCCACTGGACGCCGTAAACGGGCCCGAGGTCACCGTCGTCTGCGGCCCACTCGTCCCAGATCGTGACTCCGTGTTCCTGGAGCCAGCGCACGTTCGAGTCGCCTCGCAGGAACCACAGGAGCTCGTAGGCGATCGACGGGAAGTGCACCTTCTTCGTGGTGATCAACGGGAACCCGTCGGAGAGGTCGAACCGCATCTGGTGGCCGAAGACGCTCACCGTGCCCGTCCCCGTGCGGTCGTGCTTCGGCTTCCCGGTCGAGAGGACGAGGCGTGCGAAGTCCTCGTACTGTGTGCGGATGGCGTGATCAGGGCTCGACGCGGTCACCACCCGACGATAGCGCGCAGCCCGGAAGATGTCCTCAGGCCGACTCGGTGAGGAGCGGCTGCGTCGTTCCTGTCTTCACGACCACCCACCCGTCGAACGTCTTCAACCGATAGGGAGCGTTCAGCGGCACCTCGGTCGTTCCGCCTGCGACGACGAATGACCCGCACGACTCGGCGAGCTTGCCGTCCTTCGTCAGCCAGAGTGTGTACGTGCTCCCCTTCGGCAGCACCGGCAGCCCCGAGACGCTGAACGTCATCGGCCAGTTGCCCGCCGCGTCCTGGGCCAGCACGTCGATCGTCGCCTCCGCGGCGTTAGCGCCCTTCATCGTGATCGTCTGGACCGGTGCCCCGGGTGCGTTGCGCCCTCCGACCACGTAGCCGATGGCAAGCAGCACGGTTGCGGCGATCGCGACGGCGCCGACCGCAGTGAAGCGACGCCGTGCGAACGGGACAACCCTGGCGCCGGGTGGTACCGGGGCCACGGCGAGCTCGGGCGGTAGCTCCGGCTGAGGACCTGCGGCGATCAGGAGCTCATGAGCCGCGAGCAGGCGCTCGCGGGCGGGATCGTCAGCAGCGACAAGATCGTCGAAGCGTGGTGGTGTGGCGCTCATAGCTCTCCCTCGAGGGTGTCGGCGAGTCGGGCGAGGCCGCTGCGCGTACGCGTCTTGACCGTGCCCAGCGGGATCTGGAGGAATGCGGCGATCTCGCTCTGCGAGAGGCCGGAGAAGTACGCGAGGGCGATCACCGATCGCTCGTTCTCGGGCAGCGTCTCGAGCGCCCGGTGGACGCGCCAGGAGTTCCACGACGCCTCGGCCTCCTCGTCGGGCGCGAGATCCGTGGAGACGACCTCGGGCGGGTCGGCCATCGTTGGCGCCGGCTTGCGACGCTGCGCATCGACGATCGCGTTGCGCGCGATCGTGTAGAGCCACGCTCCGCCCGGTCCGCGCTTGCGGTCGTAGCTCGCTGCCGAGCGCCAGACCGCGGCGAACACGTCCTGCACGGAATCCTCGGCCCGGCCCCGATCACCGATGCGACGGAGTGCGAGGCCGAGAACCGATCGCGCGTAGCGGTGATACAGCTCCTCGAATGCCGAGCGCTCGCCCGCGGCTATCTGTTCGATGAGCGTTCCATCAGTGACCTCGGAGGCGCTCACGGTTGTGATCGTCGCTGGTCGGGCGCGAGCGTGCAAGCGCGGCGAGAGAACGGTGGCCATTCCAGGGACCTACGCAGTGCGTACCGGTGTGGATTGGAGCATCTCGGGCGAATGGGAAAGCGCGGGTGCCAGGCAACGCCTGGCACCCGCGCTCGTCCTACTGCGCGGCTTCGAACCGAGCGCCGACGGCGTCCCAGTCGATCACGTTCCAGATCGCCTCGAGGTACTCGGGGCGACGATTCTGGTACTTGAGGTAGTACGCGTGCTCCCAGACGTCGATCCCGAGGAGCGGGGTCTTCCCCTCCGAGATCGGGGAGTCCTGATTCGGGGTCGACATGACGGCGAGACCGGTGCCGTCCCAGACGAGCCACGACCAGCCCGAGCCGAAGCGCTTGATGCCGGCATCGATCATCTGCGCCTTGAGCACGTCGAACGCGCCGAAGGTCGCCTGCACTGCCTCACCGAGGGCACCGGTCGGTTCGCCGCCGCCGTTTGCCGAGAGCGACGTCCAGAACAGGGCATGATTGGCGTGGCCACCGCCGTTGTTACGGACGGCCGCCTGCTTGTCGGCCGGCAGGATCTCGAGATTCGAGATGATCGCCTCGATCGGCCGACCCATCCACTCCGTGCCGTCGAGTGCGGCATTGAGGTTCGTCACGTACGCGGCGTGATGCTTGCCGTGATGGATCTCCATCGTCTTTGCGTCGATGTGTGGCTCGAGCGCGTCGAGCGCGTAGGGCAGTTCGGGCAGTTCGTACGCCATTCCTTCTCCTTCGTTCGGTTCCGTTTCAAGGATATGCTGCGGGACGTCGTTCGCCGAGCCGGAGGTCTTTTCTGATGCCCACGTACACCGACATCATGCCGCGCGAGTTGAGGCCGGCCCTGCTCGAGCTCGACGGCATCTCCCGAGCCTCGATCGAGGCTCACCACCGGTTGTATCAGGGTTACGTCGCGAAGCGGAACGAGATCCTCGCAAAGCTCGAGGTGCTCGACCGCTCCGGCGCCAATCAGGTCTACTCCGAACTGCGCGCGCTCAAGGTCGATCTCAGCTTTGCGATCGGCGGAATCAAGAATCACGAGATCTACTTCGCGCACCTCGGTGGTGAGGGCGGCGACCCGACCGGGCCTGTCAAGGAGCTGGTCGAGCGCGACTTCGGTTCGGTGGGGGCGTGGCGCGATGACCTCAAGGCGACCGGTATTGCGGGTCGCGGGTGGGCGTGGACGGCGTACGACTGGGACGAGCACCGCCTCTTCAACTACATCGGCGACGCGCAGAACACGTTCCCGATCTGGAACGCGACACCGTTGATCGCGCTCGACGTCTACGAGCACGCGTACTTCCTGGACTTCCAGACCGACCGAGGCGCCTACATCGATGCGTTCTTCGCGAACCTCGACTGGCGTGTCGTCAACGGCTGGATCGGCTCGTACGGCATCCCGACCGTCTAACCTTCTGGAGTGCTCCAGGATCTCCTGATCGTCGTCGGCGGGTACCTCGTCGGCTCGATCCCGTTCGGTGTCGTCGTCGTCCGGCTGCTCCGTGGTGAGGACATTCGCAAGCAGGGCAGCGGCAACATCGGAGCCTCGAACGTGTGGCGCTCGTACGGCCGGTGGCTCGGGGTGCCGGTGGCGCTGCTCGATGTTCTCAAGGGCTTCATTCCCGCCTACGTCGGCCTCAGGTTCGGTGGGGAGTGGGTGGGCGTTCTCGCCGGCTCCGCAGCAATGGCAGGGCATGCGCGGCCGATCTGGCTCGGGTTCACGAAGGGGGGCAAGATGGTTGCGACCGGAGGCGGAGTCGCTCTCGCCCTCGCCCCGATCCCGGCGGCCCTATGTCTCGTCGTCTGGATCGCCACGTTCGTTCTGTTCCGGTACGCGTCGCTCGCGTCGATCGTGACCGCGTGCGCGCTCCCGATCCTGTGCGTCGTGTTCGGCGAGCCCGGGCAGACGGTGGGCTTCGGCGTGGTGGCCGGCCTGGCGGTGATCCTGCTCCACCGACAGAACATCGGCCGCCTGCTGCACGGCACCGAGTCCCGATTCTCGCGCGCCGCCGATCCCGCAGCTACGCCGTAAGCCAGTCCGCGAGCGTCGTCTGCCGGGCGGTTTCGGTGCCCTGCATCTCGCTGCGAAGCTCACCGACGGTGCCCCACCGCTCGGCGAGGACATCGTGGGCATGGATCGTCTCGAGGTTCACCTGGCGTGAGAGTACGAAGTCATCGTTCGCGAGGCCCGGCACCTCGTCGAGAAGGTTCTTCAGCGCGACACGCACGGAGTCCTCGACGAAACGAGGCTGCAGGTGAGCGTGCTCGACGACGAACAGCTCGTCGGGCCGCTTCAGCAGCTCGAACACGGGCGCGCTCATGGAGCGTTCGACCAGGTCGACGAGCGTTTCGGCATCGATCTCGCTCGTCGTCCCGACGAGAAGCGTGCCCTTGCCGCGTTGGTTGTGCGTCGCGATCGGTACGAGCTCGAGGATCTGCTCTATCGCTTCGGCCCCGAAGCCTGCGTCGGTGAGTCGCTCAGCCGCCCTGCCGGCGACGAGTCCTTGCGCGCAGGGGCAGGCGTTGATGCCGGTCGCTTCGACGCCGACGACGCGCCTCGAAGCATCGGCCGTCGCAGCGGCGATCCCGATCAGCGAGACCATCTCCTGCGTCGGTAGGCCCGTGACGGGAGTGACTCGCCGCATCGGCCACCGCGCAGTGATGCGCACCTCGGCTCGGTGGGCGTTCTGCCGCTCGACGATGTGCCGCGCGATCACCTCTGCGATCTCCTCGATGATCCGTGCCTCGCCGAGTACGGCATCGCCGATCGCCTCGTCGAAGACCTCGGGGAAGCGCGACATGTGGACGCCTTTCTGGCCGCGTGCGAGGTCGACCGTGCACTCGATGTCGGCAGCCATCACCGTCTCGGCGTCTCCGCGCCGGATCCGGATCGCCTTCTGCACGCCGGTGACGCCGGCGCGGGACAGCGCGAGCTCGACGGGTGGCGCTGACGCCTGCATGTCGTCGACGAGATGCGACCGGTCCGGCATCTCGGGAACCTAGCACCGACGATTCGCCTCCCGGGCCTGTCCGGACCGGTGGTCCGGTCATCTGCGCTGTCTTGCGAGGAGGCGCGGCGCGTCCC
>NZ_JBDSNT010000091.1:0-21685 GCF_039915195.1 Gaiella sp. | reverse complement strand
CGAGCGGGTCAATGCGCATGTTCGAGTCCGAGCCGATACACAGGGGGATCGACCGCTCGCGAACCGCCGAGACGCTGAGAAACCCGTCTCCGAGATCCGCCTCGGTCGTCGGGCAGGCACAGATACGTGCCCCCGTGGCGGCGAGGTGATCGAGCTCCTGGTCGTTCGCATGGGTTGCGTGAATGATCGTCGTCAGTGGCGTCAAGCAGCCAGTGTCGGCAAGAAGTTCGATCGGGCGGCAGTCGTGCTCGTCCAGGCACTCCTGAATCTCTCGCGGCTGCTCATCCGCATGAATGTGGAGCGGGAGTCCCTCACGTTCTGCGTAGGCGCCGATCTCCTCGAGCCACGGGCGCGAACAGGCACGAACGGAGTGGGGGGCAACCCCGACCGCGATCCCAGCCTCGCGCAGCGCCTCCACCTCTGTGAGATACGCGGCGACTGACGCCTGACGCATTCGCTCGAGGCCGCCGCGCTCGTAGGCGACATGGAGGAGGACGATCGCGATGCCTGCCTCGGTCGCCGCCTCGGCGGCGGCGAACGCCTCGGGCGCGCCGAGGTAGTGAAACTCGCCGACTGCTGTGTAGCCGGCGGCCAGCATCTCGCGGTACACCTCGGCGTAGTGGACTCGGATCGAGTCCGGCGTCGCACGATTGGCCTCCTCGAGCATCCCCTCTCGCCACGTCCAGAAGTCGGTTCCCGCGGCTCTTCCACGGAGAGCCCGCTGAAATGAGTGGCTGTGGCTGTTGACGAAACCGGGAAGTGAGAGGTTAGCGGTCACGGAACCCGACGCTACCACCAGCAGGTGCCCGGGCGTCCGCGTCAAGCCTCTACTCTTGCGGGAGCATGGAACAACGCACCGTGTCCTCCCCCGTTCGGCAGATCCCGAATGCACTTACGCTGCTGCGCTTCGCGGCGATACCACTGTTCATCTGGCTCCTGCTCGACGACCGGGCTGGCCCCAGCTGGCCTGCCGGAATCGTCTTCGGCCTGGCAGCATTCACCGACCAGCTCGATGGGTACCTGGCCCGACGGTGGCGCGTCGAGTCGCCGTTCGGCAAGGTCGCTGACCCTCTTGCCGATCGGCTCATGATCGACACGGCGGTTGTCCTTCTCGTAGCCCTCGATCGGCTGCCGTGGATCGCGTTGATCATCCTCGTACGCGACCTCATCCTTGTCGGGGGGTACAGGTTCGTCGCTCCCAGGGACTACGAGCTGGAGGTCTCTCGTCTCGGGAAGATCGCGACCTGGGGGCTCTACGCGTCGATCGGCTTCGTTCTCGTTACGAGCGAGGGAACCGTGTGGCCGATCGTCTGCTTCTGGATCAACCTCTTCCTCGCAGTGATCGCCGCGGGGCAGTACATCCTCAGGGCTCGCAAGACGCTCCCGCGTTAGCGACCGACCGGTCGGCACCGTCACGCGTGGTGTCGGAGCAGCGTGCAGGGAGACGGCCCCGAAGGGCGAAATCCTCACCTGTAAGGCAAGCCTCAAGTTGAGGTCGACCCCTTCGCTACGCTGTCTCTCGCACCCCGTACTCCCGACTGGAAAGGCGCCCGTGGAAACGCTCCCCGACCTGCTTCCGCTCTCCGATGATGAGCTGTCGGCGCTGCTTGCCCGACTCGAAGGGGCCGAGGACGCCATCTCACGCCGGCGCCGACTGCTCCACGGGCGGATCGACATCCTCCGGGCCGAGCGCACCGCGCGGTTGAAGGCGCAGGTCGCGGAGGGCAGCTTCGAGCCACACTCGCCCACCTCGTTCGAGCGGCCGCTCTACTCCGGTACCGGCGAGATCTCAGCGGAGGAAGAGCTCGAGCCGCTGCCGGACCTTGCGAACACCGACGACGAGGCACTCTGGGCCGAGATTCGGCGCCTCGAGACCGAAGAGGACGACATCTCACTGAGCCGGCGTGTGCTGCACGCCCAGGTCGACATCGTCTCCGCAGAGCGCACGAAGCGCTCGAGAGCCGGTGGGCACGTCGACGCGGGCGATCTCGGGTCCATCCTCGGCGGAGGCCAATGAGTCACATCTACTGCCCGGAGTGCGGCTTTCAGAGTCCGGAGGCCGCGTCGTACTGCTCCCGCTGCGGGGCACTGCTGATGCGCGAGAGTGCAGGCGAGACGACGCTCAGCCTCGGCCCGGACGAGATCGACGGGGCAGCCGAGACCCCGACAGGGCCCGCTCTCGTCGTACGATCGGGCGGGGGTCGGGCCGGCGAGAGCTTCGAAGCGATCGGTGCCCATGCGCTCATCGGTCGCTCCCCCGAGTGCGACGTGTTCCTCGACGATGTGACCGTCTCCCGGCGCCATGCCGAGCTCGTCGGGGAGGGCGACACCTACGTGATTCGTGACCTCGGCAGCCTGAACGGCACGTTCGTCAACAAGCACCGGATCGAGAGCACCGTTCTCGAAGACGACGACGAGGTACAGGTCGGGAAATACCGGATGACGTTCCTTCTCCGCCGATGACGACGACACCGACACCCGAGACCAGCCCGGCCGAGCGGCTGCACACGATCGGTGCAGTCTGCGAACGGCTGCGCGACGAGTTTCCCGACATCTCGATCTCCAAGATCCGCTACCTCGAAGATCAGGGGCTTCTACAGCCGAGTCGGACGCGCGGTGGCTACCGGCTGTTCTCGGAGGCCGATGTCGAGCGCCTGATCATGATCCTGAGGCTTCAGCGTGATGAGTTTCTGCCACTCCGCGTGATCAAGGAAGAGCTGCGCGCACCGACCGCCGATCGCGCCAAGCGCCGTGCTGCGGGCCTTCGCGCTCACGAAGAGGAGATCGACATGGCAGAGTTGTGCGAACGGGCCGGCATCTCGGCGGAGTTCGCACGTCAGCTCGAGGACTTCAGCCTGCTCGCGCCACGCATCGAAGCGGGCGACCGGCTCTACCGCGAGAGCGAGGCCGACATCGCGCTCGCGTGCGCCCGGATCGCCCGGCACGGGATCGACGCACGACATCTCCGCGCATTTCGCACTGCGGCCGGGCGCCAGTCGGCACTGCTCGAGCAGATCGTCGCGCCGGCGCTTCGCTCGCGGAACGCCGAGCGTCGGTCGGCCGCACTCGAGGATCTCGAGAACCTCGCGGGCGTCGCGCAGGAGCTCGCGCAGCTGCTCCTCACGCGCGATCTCAAAGAAGTGGCCGATCGATGAGCGAGCTCGATCTGACAACGTTCATTCGGGACGTGCCCGACTTCCCGAGCGAAGGCATCCTCTTCAAGGACGTCATGCCGCTGCTCGCCGACCCAGCGGCGTTCCGCGAGTCGATCGACCGGCTCGCAGCGTGGGCAGGGCCACGAGCGCCGGATGTGATTCTGGGCGCCGAGGCGCGAGGGTTCATCTTCGGGGGAGCGCTCGCGTATGCGCTCGGCTGCGGGTTCGTGACCGCCCGAAAGCCGGGCAAGTTGCCCTGGACAACCGTCGAGGCGAGCTACGATCTCGAGTACGGGACGGATGCCCTCCAGGTTCATATCGACGCCATCCAGAAGGGAGCACGGGTCATCGTCCTCGACGACGTGCTCGCGACCGGGGGCACCGCGCACGCCAAGATCGATCTCGTCAACCAGCTCGGTGGACAGGTCGTCGGGGCTCTCTTCCTGATCGAGCTTTCGTTCCTCCACGGCCGCGATCGAATCGCCGGAACTGACGTGCACGCGCTGATCGACTACGCGTAGCGCTCGTTGGTCCGTCCGACCGACGCGATATCAGTATTGGTGTCCTACGACGACCTCCCTGGGTGGAGGGATCATTGCGCGTGAGGAGGAATGCCGATGGAGAAGGACATGGACGTGACGATCTCCCGAGAGGCACGGAGAGCGGATGCCACCGCACTCCTCCTTCGCCACTGCCTCTCGATCGGGTGCGCAAAGAACCGGGTTCCCGCCCGCGAGCGCCTCGATCAGGCTGTCGGCCCGGAGCTCGCACATCGACTCGTGTCGAGCCTCATGGCGCACAGCCGCCGCTAGGTCGTCTGCCGCTACCCGCGCGTGCGAACGTACAGGAAGATCAGGAACGAGCTGACGAGTGAAACGAGCAGCGCGGTCCCCTTCTGGATGTCGAGCGCAACCATTCCGAAGTACATGACCACGAAGAAGAGAAGCGCCCAGAGGAAAGACTGGACGCCGCGGTCGATGCTCGGCATGCGCAGGTGCATGCCGGAAGGATAGCCGGGCCGCGAGACCGTCGCGCCATCACCGCGTTCAGGACAAAAAAAATTCACCGAGCCGGTTGCGCTTTCGTCCACTCAACCCGTTGACCTTCCGCTTCCGCGTACGGCCTCCGTGCTGAGCTTCGACCTACTGGCGCTCCGTGCTCGGTGCAAGAGAGAACCTAGAGGCTCGAGCCGGGACAGGTCAAGCGCGTAGGAGGAGGATTGTCGCAATTTCCGCCGATTTCCTCGCCGCACGGACATGGCTGGCCTGTCGTCTACGATGCTGCGATGCGCCGCACGGTTGTCTACGGCAGCGCGGCGGCGCTGATCACGATCGCCGTCGTACTCACGCTGCTCGGCTGGGGAGAGAATGCCTCCACCTTCCCGGACAGCCAGGCACTCGTTCTCGGGTTCGTGCAGGGCTTCACCGAGCTGCTGCCGATCTCCTCGTCCGGGCATCTCATCCTCGTTCCCTGGCTCGGCGACTGGACCTACCTCAAGGAGCACGAGGAGTTCAACAAGACCTTCGACGTCGCGTTGCACCTCGGCACCCTGGTCGCAGTTGTCGCCTACTTCTGGAGCGATCTGATCGGGTACCTCGTCGCGTGGGTACGCAGCATCCGTCGGCGGTCGATCGAGACGCAGAACGAGCGGATCGCGTGGCTGATCGTTGTCGCGACCATTCCCGCTGCCATCATCGGAGCAGCCGGGCAGAGCGTCATCGAGACCCATCTCGGCGAGCCCTGGCAGATCGCGATCCTGCTGGGGGTCTTCGCGCTCGTGCTCTACTGGGCTGACCGACGGCCCGAACGCAAGGACGTGGGGGATATCGGACTCAAGCAAGGGCTCCTGATCGGCCTTGCCCAGAGCCTCGCGTTGGCTCCCGGCGTCTCGCGCTCGGGCATCACGATCAGCGCCGGTCGTCTGCTCGGGTTGACGCGCGACGCCGCGGCACGGCTGTCGTTCCTGTTGCTCGTGCCGATCGTGCTCGGCGCCGTAGTCCTCAAGGGCTACACGGATGTGATCAAGGGGGAGTTGCCCGAGGGGTGGGTAGGGCCGTTCGTCGTCGGCACTATCGCGTCAGCCGGTAGCGGCCTCCTTGCGATCAGCTGGCTCCTCGGCTACGTCCGTCGTCACGATTACTCCGTCTTCGTCGTCTACCGCCTTGCGCTCACGGTCTTCATCCTCGTCGTGATCGCGACGGGCGTCCGGGATGCCGCGTTCTGATGCGTGTGTCGGTCGGTGATATCGAGCTGTACGTGCACGAGAAGGGGGAGGGGAGGCCGCTCGTCGCCCTGCATGGAGGCCCGGGCCTCGACGGGTCGGTGTGGTTCCCCGGCCTCGATCGTGTTGCGGCGGCCGGCTACCGCGTGCTTGCTCTCGACCACCGGGCGAACGGACGCTCGGATGCGGGGGACACCGTGCGCTGGACGGTTCCGCAGATGGCGGACGACGTGGAGGCCGTGATCGTCGGCCTCGCGCTCGAGGACGTCGTCGTGATGGGCTGGTCGTTCGGCTCGTTCGTGACCCAGAGTCACATGGTGCGACACGGGACAGCGGCCGCGTACGTCCTCATGGGCACGATCGCAGAGCCCGGGGCGCTGACGGACGTCCGTGAGAGGCTCGCCAGCTTCGAGCCCGAGGTGCTTCGCGAGCAGGTCGTCGAGTCCTGGGCGCTCGAGGCAAGCGTCGATAGCCCGGAGGCGGCCCGGCAGCTGCTCGCGGATCAGATGCCGTTCCATTGCTCCGATCCGACGGGTCCGCTTGTCGCCGAGCTCGTCGCCGCCGATCGCGTCGTCTACCGGCCAGAGGTGCTCCGACACTTCGCGGCAGGCGGGGAGTATGGGATGCGGGATCTCCGTGAGCAACTGCGAGTCGTCGAGGTGCCAACGCTCGTCCTCAGCGGCGCAGATGACCGAACGACGCCAGCTGCGTCAGCGCACGAGCTCGTGTCGATCCTGCCGCTGTGTGAGGAGATCGTCTTCGCCGAGAGCGCTCACATGATGCTCTACGAGCAACCGGACGCGGTTACGGCAGCGCTGCTCGACTTCCTCGCCCGCCACTGACTAGGCACCCGGGGGAGGGTGATCGACCTTGTGATTTGCTCTAGCTTGACATAACACTGCTTATCGTGCATTGACCTCTCGGGCTCGGCACGGGATAGAAGAGTGCCTTGGGGCTGGACAAACAAGGGTTCCAGGTGGGAGAGTTGGTCGGACGCACACGACGGCCGCCATATGACGACAACCGACATCGAAACCCTGCTGGCGCAGGACGAGTTGAAAGCGCTCCTCGAGTTGAGCGAGCTTGCCGGGACACTCGACCTGCGACAACTCGCCGACATCGTCGAGACGAACGACCTCTCGCCGCTCGAGCACGACGCACTCCTGCGCGAGCTCGACAAGCGCGGCATCGAGATCGTCGACCGTCCTCGAACACCGGAGCTCGCAGTCTCGCCGCCAGCAGCTGCCGAGTCGACGACCGACGCGCTTCAGCTCTTCCTGCGCGAAGCCGGCCGGCATACGCTGCTCACGGCGGCTCAGGAGGTCGCGCTTGCAAAGCGCGTCGAGCGGGGCGATCTCGTGGCGAAACAGACGATGATCCAGTCGAACCTGCGTCTCGTCATCTCGATCGCGAAGAACTACCGCAACCAGGGCCTTCCCTTCCTCGACCTGATCCAGGAGGGAACGCTCGGCCTGATTCGTGCCGTGGAGAAGTTCGACTGGCGCCGTGGCTTCAAGTTCTCGACGTATGCGACCTGGTGGATCCGGCAAGCCGTCGCCCGTGCTCTCGCCGACAAGGCGCGCACGATCCGGATGCCCGTGCACATCGTCGAGCGTTTGCAGAAGATGAATCGCGCCGACCGCACGCTCTGGACGGTGCTCGGACGCGAGCCGACGATCGAGGAGATCGCCGAGGAAGCAAACCTCACGGTGCAGCAGGTGATCGAGGTCAAGGCGGCAGCGCGAGCTTCCTCGAGCCTCGACGCCCCGGTCGGAGACGCGGGAGATGCCGTCCTCGGTGACTTCGTCGCCGGTGACGAGCTGCTTCCCGAGGAGACGGTCGAGCTCGAGCTGCGGAGCCAGGCCCTGCGAGCTGCGCTGTGCTGCCTGCCGGAGCGCGAGCGCGAGGTCGTCACGCTCCGCTACGGACTGGGTGGCACCGATCCGAAGACCCTCGAGGAGATCGGCCGGCGACTGGGCCTCACCCGCGAACGCGTGCGTCAGATCGAGCTCGACTCGCTCCGTCGGCTAGCGGGCCAGCGGGAGATGCAAGCGGTCATGTAGTCGGTTCGACGGCCGCCTCCGGCCGTCGTCAGGCTACGTGCGCAGGTAGAGCTCGAGCGCCGGAGCGACCGAGCGGAGCTCGCGCAGGGCGCGCGTCTCGAGCTGCCGCACGCGTTCGCGCGTGATCCCGAGGACCTGCCCCACCTCTTCGAGCGTCTTCGGGCGACCACCGTCGAGACCGAATCGCTCCGTCAGTACTTGCTGCTGGCGGGGATTGAGCCGGAGCATCGCAGCTGCGAGCTCGGACGAGCGGAAGGTCTCGGACGTCTCCGACTCGGGTGCCGGCGCGTTCTCGTCCTCGATCAGGTCGCTCATCACGCTCTCGCCGTCTCCGACTGGCGTGTCCAGCGAGACGTGATCCTGGACGAGCTCGAGCAGCTTCTCCACCTTGGCTGGCGTGAACTCCGCCTCTGTGGCGATCTCCTCGATCGTCGGATCACGGTTGAGCTTCTGGCCGAGAGTGCGCCGCGCCCGCGTCACACGCCGTACCTGATCAGCGACGTGGACGGGCAGGCGAATCGTGCGACCCTGCTCGGCCAGCGCGCGTGAAACGGCCTGGCGGATCCACCACGTCGCGTACGTCGACAGTTTGTACCCGAGCGTGTAGTCGAACTTCTCGACGGCGCGGATCAGGCCGAGGTTGCCTTCCTGGATGAGATCGAGGAGCGGCACACCCGTTCGGGTGTAGTGCCGCGTAATCGACATGACGAGACGGAGGTTGCATTCGATCAGCCGGCTCTTCGCCTCTTCGTCACCGAGATCCTTGCGCCGGGCCAGTTCGCGCTCCTCGGCGTGCGTGAGCAGGCGTCCGTTGCCGATCTGCCGGACGTAGAGCTTCAGAGGGTCCTGGGTCGCGGTTTCCGACGCGTCGAGCATCCCATCCTCGGGCACGGGGTCGAACAGCGGTTCCGCGACGTTGCCTTCCATGCCACCCGTATCGGCGTCATGCCTCCCCCACTTGAGGCATTTGTCGCCTCGACAAAGGAGTCTCCACCCGGACTCCGTACAGAAACCTCATCAGCGGCCGATACGTTCAGTACGTCATGTCCGATTCAGAGGCTCGAATCCACTGATGTGCGGAATCGCTGGATACAGCGTGGATGCCGACTCGCGCGTCAATCGGACACTCGCGGCGCAGGCACTGCTTGCAGGGATCGCCGAGCGAGGTGCCGACGCCGTCGGATACGCGCATCGTGGTCTCACGGCGGCGGTGACGATCCACAAGCAGCGCACCGGCGCAACGGCGTTACTGGACGAGATCGAGCTTCCCGTTGATACGACCGACGCACTCGTCCACGTGCGCGACTACACCAAAGGCCATCCAACGCTGCTCGCGAACAACCATCCGATCCGGCACGGCTCGGTCGTCGGTATCCACAACGGCGTGATCGCAAACGATGAGGAGATCTTCGCCCGCCACGCGCTCGAGCACGCCGAGCCGGGTATGACCGTGGACTCGGAGGCGATCTTCGCCCTCGTCGAACGTCGTGGTGCCGATCGCTCCGCCCTCGAGGAATTGCAAGGAACAATGGCGTCGGCGTGGTTGGACGAACGCACTCCACGAGGGCTCTACCTCGCGCGCGGCGTCGCCCGCCCCCTCTGGATCGGCAGAGCCAGACGAGAGTTGTTCTTCGCCTCGACGAAGTCAGCGCTCGAGGTCGTCGAGGGAACCCTGCGTCTGACGCTGCGCAAGCGTGAGGTTCCCGAGGGAACGTTGTTCCATATCGCCGGCGGTTCGATCATCGCCGAGAAGCGCTTTCGGCCTGATCCCTCGTACCGCAACCGTACGACGGTTCAGCCGGTCGCGACGCCGCACGAGGGTGTCTCGTGCCTCGCGAAGCTCGCAACGCTCGCCGCGTAGACTCGCCGCGTCACGCGCGACGCTATGCCAGCGAGCCGTCAGGGTGGACGGTGACGCCCTCGGCCAGAAGACGCTCGCGGACGAGGAACTGGAACGCCGCCCACGGGCCGGCGTCCATGTCGACGAGTCGGTAGACCTGCCACTCCGACTGGAGCTCGGGCCTGCGCTTCCGCGCATCCTTCCAGTCCGCCATCTTCGGCAGACGGCGGAGCTCCCGCGCGAGCACGGCGCCGTTCTCGACCGCGCGCTCGAGCCTCTCGTCCCCGACGGGGACATCGAATCCCGCCTCCCGCAGCGCCTTCGTAAGCGAGCCGAACGTGTGCCAGATCAGCGACTTCGACGCCATGCGCTTTCGGTTTGCGTCCAGGTCGCGCGCGGTGGGAGTGCGCCCGAGCTCCTGTCCGAGCTCCCGAAGCTGATCGAGCAGCTCCTCGCGACTGATGAACCGACGTGGCGTCAGACCCGCAGCTCGCTTCGCCGCGTTCCACGTCCCGAAGTGCTCGATCACCGTCTGGGGATGGATCCCTGCGCCAGGATCGGCCGCGAACTCTCGCATCGTCGGAGAGCGTCCGAGCCGCTCGGCGCTCGCACGCAACTGCTCGAGGATCTGCTCATCGCTGTAGCGCCGCCTGATGCCTGCGCGAAACTCCGCGAGAGCCGCCTCGTCGATACCGGCAAGGGCCGGATGTTGGCGACGGGGCCTGGACATATGCAATCACTCTAGATCATTCTGCGATATTTGCAAGTGGGCCAGAACGTCTGTCGCTCTCGGCCTCCGGGTAGGCTCGGAGGCAATGGGAGTGCGCCTCACCGTGGAAACCTCGGCGGCTCGGTTCGTCGGCCGCGTCTCGCGCGTCGCCGGTCGCGGCGGGGGCACCACGCTGCCCGGAAAGCTGCTGTGGAAGGTCGATCCCGGTGCGATCGACGCCCTTGCTGCCCGGCTCCCGTCGGGCGTGGCGCTCGTGTCCGCGACGAACGGCAAGACGACGACGAGCGCGATGCTCGCCGGAATCCTCGGCGACCGCTACCGGCTCGCGTGGAACAACTCTGGCGCGAATCTGGCATCAGGAATCGCTTCCACCCTCCTCTCCGCTCCCTCGGCCGATCTGGGCCTCCTCGAGGTCGACGAGTTCGCCCTCCCCGAGGTGATGCGCCGCGTGCAACCGCGCGTCGTCTCACTCGGGAACCTCTTCCGTGATCAGCTCGATCGCTACGGCGAGTTGGAGCACATCGCCGAACGATGGCGAGACGCCGTGAGCGGTCTCTCCCCCGCCTCGATGCTCGTCGTCAACGCGGATGATCCGCTCGTCGCGGATCTCGCAGACGGTCGTTCCCGGGCGCTGCGGTACGGCCTCGACGATCCTCGCCTCGCCCGCTCGAGCCTGCAGCACGCTGCCGACTCGAAGTACTGCGTGCGGTGCGGCGGCCCCTACAGCTATGCGGCTGCCTATGTCGGGCACCTCGGCGACTATCGCTGTCCCGCCTGCGGACATGCACGTCCGGCACTCGACGTCGCGGCCTCGGCTATCGAGCTGCAGGCGCTCGAAGCCTCCGAGTTCGATCTCGTCACACCGGCCGGAACAGCACGCGTGCGGCTCCCGCTCCCCGGCCTCTACAACGTCTACAACGCGCTCGCGGCGACAACGACGGCGCTCGCCCTCGATGCGTCGCTCGACGAGATCGTGAGCGGCCTCGGCACCTTCACGGCAGCATTCGGCCGCTTCGAGCGCATCAGCGCGGGAGACCAAGGGATCCTGATGCTGCTGATCAAGAACCCCGCAGGAGCCAACGAGGCCGTTCGGACTCTCGAGGAAGGCGGCGTGCCGAAGACGCTCCTGATCGCGCTCAACGATCGGATCGCGGACGGGCGCGACGTGTCCTGGATCTGGGACGTCGACTTCGAGCCGCTCCTCCTCGCGGCCGAGCAGATCGTCGTCAGTGGTGAGCGCGCAGCGGAACTCGCGTTGCGGTTCACCTACGCAGGCTTTCCCCTCACGCAGCTCGAGGTGATTCCCGACCTCCGCGAGGCACTCGACCGCGGTCTCGAGCTCACTCGGGCGGGCGGTGAGCTCGGCGTTCTGCCGACCTACACGGCGATGCTCGAACTGCGCGCAATCGCCGTCTCTCGCGGCCTCGTAAGGCCGTTCTGGGAGGAGGCCTCGTGAGGATCCGCGTCGCGCATCTCTATCCGGACTACCTCAATATCTACGCCGACCGCGGCAACATCGCGGTCTTCGAACGGCGGGCCGCCCTGCGTGGGCATTCGCTCGAGATCGTGGGCGTCGAGCCCGGCGACACGCTCGAGCCGTCTGCGTTCGATCTCGTCTACGTGGGCGGAGGGCAGGATCGTGAGCAGGCCCTCATCGCGCCCGATCTTGCCGCCCGGGGCGACGCAATCCGAACGGCGGTCGCGGGCGGGACGGCGCTGCTCGCCGTGTGCGGCGGCTACCAGCTGCTCGGCCGCGGGTACCGCGGCCGCAACGGGTCGGCGATGCCGGGGGCCGGGCTCTTCGCGCACGAGACCGTCGCCGGAGACAAGCGCCTCATCGGCGACGTGCTTCTCGACGTCGACCTCGACGGGCTCACGACGACTGTGGTCGGATTCGAGAACCACGCCGGCCGGACGTTGCTCGATCTCGACGCTGTGCCGCTCGGGAAGATCGTCGCGGGGCACGGCAACGATGGAACTTCGGGGTACGAGGGCTGTCGCGTCGGCGCTGCGATCGGCACGTATCTCCACGGTCCGCTGCTTCCGCGCAACCCCGTTCTGGCGGATTGGCTGCTCGGCCGAGCGCTCGTGCATGCGGGAGGTACGGACGAGCTCGAGCCATTGCCCGACGAGCTCGAGCGTCTCGCTCATGCGGTTTCCGCCGGGCGCGCTCGCTCGCGGGGTGGCCGCTAGATCTCAGGGAGTAACGAGTCGCCGCTCGAGCCGTCCGAGCTGATCCGACGTGAGGCCGGCGTCCGCAAGATAGGCTCTCGAGCCGCCGGCGTCGCCGAGCCAGGCCAGCACTGCCTCCACGGTCTCGGCCGGCGAGAGAGCCGACCGGAGTCGCGTCTCGCGCTCCTCATCGTCCCGAGCCCGTGCCACCCAGGGATCGAAGACGCCACCGAGGTTGGCGTGACTCGCCGCATAGTCGGCCACGATCGCCTCGTCGAGGACGTCGACCGCGTCGAGAAGGAGCGCTGTCACGATCCCGGTTCGATCCTTCCCGGCGAAGCAGTGGATGAGAACCCCGTGATCGTCGTCCGCATCCGCAACCGCGGCGATCGCTGCCGCCACCGTCTGCGGCGCGCGTTCGAGCGTCCTGATGTACTCGGCAGCGAACGCTGATCCGACGTCGTCGGCCGCGAAGAGGCGCTTCTCGAACGCCAGCGCCTCCTCGGGATCATGCTGGCCGAAGAGCGAAACAGAGACGACCTCGACGCCCGCGTGAGCGTCCGCTTCACCGGGGGACTCGTCGGCGAAGCGGAGATCGACGACGCGCCGGATCCCGTGGGCGAGCGCCGCTTGCCACCCGGCTTCCGTGAGACGGCGTACGTTGTCTGCGCGGACCACCGCTCCGTGCCGTGTGCGGTGTCCTGAGGTCGTTTCCAGCCCTCCCAGGTCGCGAACGTTGAAACACCCGTCCCAGGCGAGCGAGCGCGCTACGGGGCCCACAGGGAACCGAGATAGACGCACGGGTCGCCGGGCTGGAACCGTCGTAGGAAGCGCCCGATCGGTGGATGGAGGGACAGTCCGTCGAGTTCGTCCAGCTCGAAGAGGCGGTGACCACGCACGGCTTCGTCCTGTGAGACGACGTCTGCGAGCGACCCGCTCAGCTCACCGGCGAAGACGACATGCACGACGTGCTTCGACCAGAGGCTTCGCTCGGGCGAGATCGAATCGACGATCACGACCGGGCCTTCCACCGGGATCTCGACGCCGCCCTGGATCAGACCGGTCTCCTCGCTCAGCTCACGCTCGAGGGCATCGGTGAGCGTCTCGCCGCTCCGTACCCCACCGCCCGGCAGCAACCAGTTGTCTCTCCCCCGCTTCTCGTGTCGGCAAAGGAGAATACGCCCGTTCCAGCGAAGGATCGCGGAGACTCGGATCCGGGGCTCGGGCCTCACCGAACTCCCGAAGATCCGAAGCCGTCGCTACCACGCGATGTCTCGGTGAGACGTTCGACCTCTACCACGTCGACGGGCGTCACGGGCATGACCAGGAGCTGGGCGATGCGCATCCCCGGCTCGACGGTGAACGACTCGCTGCGATCGGTGTTGACGAGGATGACCTGCACTTCGCCGCGGTAGCCCGCATCGATGACGCCCGGGGTGTTGACGATGGAGATTCCGTGCCGGAGCGCTAGTCCCGACCGGGGCGCGACGATGCCTGCGTGATCGGGCGGAATCTCGACGGCGAGGCCGGTCGAGACGAGCGCGCGCTCCCCCGGTCCGATCGTCGTCCCCTCACACGCCGTGAGGTCGAGGCCGGCATCGCCTGGATGAGCGCGTGCCGGGAGAACCGCTTCGACTCGCAGTCTCGTAATGCGCAACTCGCTCATGTGATCGCAGCGGATCCCAGGTCGTCACCGGCGATGAGATAGCGGGCGAAGCGTCGACTGTCCCGATGGGAGAGCTTGGCCCTGATCAGAACTCCCTCGTCGGTGTCGCGACGCTCGTCGATCGGAGCCCCGAGGGCATAGAGGGCGGAGAGAGCGGTGCCCTCGTTGTAGGGCACGAGCAGGCGTACGTCCTCGTAGCGATCGGCGAAGAGCGTCGCGACGTGCTCGCGCAGCACGTCGAGCCCTTCGCCGGTGGCTGCGGAGACACAGATCGCATCCGGAAATCGATTCGCGATCCGCCGTTCGCCGAGCGGATCCAGCCGGTCGATCTTGTTCATGACCAGCGTGATCGGCAGATCCTCGCCACCGATCTCGGTGAGCACCGCATCGACAGCAGCGATCTGCTCGCGCATCCGGTCCTCGGGCAACGACGAGTCGACGACGTGGAGGATCAGGTCGGCGACGAGCGTCTCCTCGAGCGTCGAGGCGAATCCCTGCACGAGCTGGGTTGGCAGGCGACGGATGAAGCCGACGGTGTCGGTCACGAGATATCGCTTACCGTCGTAGTCGAATCCGCGCGTCGTCGGATCGAGCGTCTCGAACAGGCGGTTCTCGACCGAGACGTCGGCCCCAGTGAGAGCGTTCAACAGCGTCGACTTGCCCACGTTCGTGTAGCCGGCGAGGGCCACGGTCGGCACCTCTGCCCGCTTACGCTCCTTTCGGCGCACACCCCGCTGCGCCCGGAGAGCCTTGAGCCGGGCGCGGAGAACCGTGACCCGGTGACGGGCCATCCGCCGGTCGCTCTCGAGCTGAGACTCACCAGGCCCGCGCGTGCCGACGCCGCCGCCGAGGCGCTCGAGATGCTTCCACATCCCGCGCATGCGCGGAAGGTTGTACTCGAGCTGGGCCAACTCGACCTGGAGCTTCCCCTCGGCGCTGATCGCGTGCTGGGCGAAGATCGCGAGAATCAGCTGCGTGCGATCGACGACGCGGGTCGAGAGGGCGTCCTCGAGCGCTTTCTGCTGCGTGGGGTCGAGCTCGTCGTCGACGATCAGGACATCGGCCTCACACTCGGCGTACAGCGCCTTCAGCTCCTCGAGCTTGCCCTTCCCGACGTACGTCTTCTGATCGGGCCGGCTGCGTTGCTGCACGAGCTCCCCGACCGGGACGACGAGCGCGGTGCGCGTCAGCTCACGAAGCTCGCCGAGCTCATCCTCGGCGTCCGCTCCTCGAGGAAGCACGGCAAGCAGGAGCCCCTTCTCGGGCTCGAGCCCTTCCGGGGTGTCGGATCGGCGCGTGATGGAGAGAGTATGCCGGTACGCTCGCTCCATGACAGCGCTGGCGCAGCGACTCGCCGAGCGGACGCTCGAGCTCGTCGACATTCCGTCGGAGAGCCTGCACGAGGAGGCCGTGCGCGCACACCTCCTCTCGCTCGTCCCGTCGGTCTTCGAGGCCGAGTATGCAGCCGAGGACGCCTTCGTCTTCGCGCGACCCCGCCGGCCGGGTGCTCCCCTCGTTCTTCTCGTCGGCCACTACGACACGGTGCCGGCCCAGGACAACCTCCCCGGTCGCATCGCGAACGGCGCCGTGCACGGCTGTGGGGCAACGGACATGAAGGGCGGCGTCGCCGTTGCGCTCGAGATCGTCCGCGATCTTGCCTTCGTCGACCCGGGGCCTTTCGACGTCGCGCTCTTGCTCTTCGGCAAAGAGGAGCTACCGCCGCAGTTCAGCCCGCTTCCGCACCTCTTCGAGCATTCGACGCTCGCCGCACAGGCCGACCTCGCGATCCTTCTCGAGCCCACGAACCTGACACTCCAGGCCGGCTGCCTCGGCAACATGAACGCCCGAATCACCTTCTCGGGCGTCAGCGGCCATTCGGCGCGTCCCTGGACGGCCGAGAACGCGATCGAGAAGGCCGTCTCGGGGCTCGCACCGATCGCGGCGCTGGAACGACGGGAGGCGATCGTCGGCGGACTTCCGTTCTACGAGGTGGCCTCGATCACACAGATCGAAGGCGGAATCGCATCGAACGTGATCCCCGACAGCGCCGTCGCAACGCTCAACTTCCGCTACGCACCCGACCGGACGCCCGAGAGCGCAGCGGAGTATCTACGTTCGCTCAACCCCGACGGTGCGCAGCTCGAAATCACCTCGGACTCACCTCCCGCGACCGTGGTCACCGATACGCCACTCGTGCTCGCGCTCCGCGATGCGGGCCACCTCACCTTCGAGCCGAAGCAGGCGTGGACGAACGTGGCCGACTTCACCACCCGCGGCATCGACGCGATCAACTTCGGTCCCGGTGCCACGCGGTATGCCCACCGCCGCGACGAGCTCGTCGAGATAGACGCGCTCGTGGCCGCATACGAGACTCTTGCCCGATTCCTCACGGAGTAGCGCGTGCCGATCTCGCCCATCCTCACTGGCCAGGCGACATACCCGTTCGTACGACTGAACGAGGCTGCGACGGCGCGGCGTGCCGAGGGCCTCGAGGTGATCGACTTCGGAATGGGCGACCCGCGCGAGCCGACGGATCCCCGCATCATCGAGGCGTTGCGGGCAGGCGTGCGCGAGCGGATGGGCTACCCGGCTGCCGTGGGGCTGCCCGAACTCCGTGAGGCCGTCGCGGGCTGGGTCGACCGGCGCTTCGGCGTGGCGCTCGATCCCGACACGCACGTGATCCCGACTCTCGGGTCGAAGGAGGCGATCTTCTCCTTCGCCCAGGTCGTCCTCGACATTGCGGGCGGCCGCGACACCGTCGTTCTCACCGAGCCCGGCTATCCGGTCGGCGTTCGCGGTGCGCAGTTCGCCGGCGCACTTGTCGAGGAGCTCCCCCTGCTCGAGGAGAACGGGTTCCTCCCCGATCTCGACGCCGTTTCGCCGGAGACCTGGCGCCGAACGGCGCTCTTCTGGGTCAACTACCCGAACAACCCGACGGGTGCCACGGCTCCACTCGCCTTCTACGAGCGACTCGGCGCACTGGCGCGGGAGCACGACTTCGTGCTCGCCTCTGATGAGGCGTATACGGAGCTCTGGTTCGCCGAGCCGCCCGTGTCAGCGCTCCAGCTCGATGACTGGACGAACCTCGTCGTCTTCAACACGCTGTCGAAGCGCTCGTCGATGACGGGCTACCGATCGGGTTTCGTGGCCGGGGATCCGGCGCTCATAGCCGCGCTGAAGCAGTTTCGACCGAATGTGGGCACGGCACCGCAGGAGTTCGTCCAACGCGCATCCGTCGTCGCCTGGGGCGACGAGGAGCACGTCGGGCGGGCGCGCGCCGCGTACGCAGAGAAGCGAAGACTCTTCCTCGAGCTGTTCGATCGCGTCGGCGTGCGCAACGCGGGAGGACCGGCGACGATGTACCTGTGGACAGCGACGTCGAGGGGTGTGACATCGGAGGCCCTCGCGACGCACCTGCTCGCGCACGGTGTGATCGTCGCACCTGGCGCCTTCCTCGGCGACTCCGGAGAGGGGTACATCCGCTTCGCGCTCGTGCCCACGCTCGACGAATGCAGAAGGGCGATCGCGATCCTGGAAGACGTGCTCTGACACCTTCTCCTCCCGCGGATCCGCCGGATCCGCGACAATCACCTTCCATGGAGCTTCGGCAACAGATCCTGCAGATGTGGGAGTCAGGCGAGCTCGACGGAGCGGTAATCGAGGAGGCGATCGCCCTCCTCGACGCCGGTGCGATTCGCGTCGCCGAGCCCGCCGCGAACGGCTGGGTCGTGAACGAGTGGGTCAAGATCGCGATCCTGCTCTACTTCCGGATCCGCAAGGTCGAGCCGATGAACGTCGGCGGGCTCCATTTCCTCGACAAGATCCCCGTCAAGTCGGACTACGCAGATCGCGGTGTGCGCGTCGTCCCCCCGGGCGTCGCGCGGTACGGCTCGTTTCTCTCAGAGGGCTGCGTGCTGATGCCCGGATACGTGAACATCGGCGCCTGGGTCGGCCCGCGCACGATGGTTGACACGTGGGCGACGGTGGGGTCGTGCGCGCAGGTAGGAGCCGACGTTCATCTCGCAGGCGGCGTTGGGATTGGTGGTGTCCTCGAGCCACCCCAAGCAGCGCCGGTGATCATCGAGGACGGCGCCTTCATCGGCTCGCGCGCAGTCATCGTTGAAGGTGTGCGCATCGGCGCGGGCGCGGTGATCGCGCCGAACGTCGTGCTCTCTGCGACGATTCCGATCATCGACGTCACAGGCCCGGAGCCGGTCGAGTATCGCGGCGAGGTTCCGCCCCGGAAAGTCGTCCTCCCGGGTGTGCGTCAGAAGGAGTTCGCCGCCGGTACCTACGGGTTGCAGTGCGCGCTGATCGTCGGTGAGCGGAACGCGTCGACGGATTTGAAGACGTCGCTCAACGATGTCCTGCGCGAGTTCGAGATCGCCGTCTAGCTCTAGCCTTGCGTTGGGCTTCAGCCCGACGCGGGGAACGCGTGCGCTCGTCCGGGCCGTTCGGCGCGAGGCTGAGGCCTGGCTCGGTGGCGTGCGTCACAGGCTCGTCGAACCCCATGCAATCCGCTCGGCCGGCCCCGTCAGCGAAGCGAGCCCGTCTGCGATCCGCACCTGCAGGTCGCCGCCGGGGAGGTGAACCGTGACCGGGCTGTCGCACCACTTGCGCTCGACGGCAACAGCAGCCACAGCAACCGACGACGAGCCGGACGCCCTCGTCTCCCCCGCTCCGCGTTCCCAGACGAGCACCGTGAGATCGTGACGTCCGTCCACTCGGACGAGCTGGACGTTCGTGCGGTTGGGGAAGCGCGCGTGGTTCTCGATGAGCGGGCCGAGCCGGAGGAGGTCGTCTCGTGTCGGGTTGTCGAGTCGGATCACTGCGTGGGGGTTTCCGACCGAGGCGGTTGTCAGCTCGATCCCGTCGACGATCTCGGGCTCACCGACGGTGAACTCCCCCACATCCGTAGCCGCCGCGAGGCCGTCGAGCATGCGCGCGCTGATCCGTCGACCGGCCGTTTCGATCGTTACCTCGGTCGCTTCAGTCTCCGCCGCAACCCAGCGGGCGGCGATCCGAACGCCGTTACCGGACATCTCCGCTGTCGACCCGTCAGGGTTCCAGATCGTCACGATCGCATGGGGGCCGTCGCGCCCCGTCATCTCGAGCACACCGTCGGAGCCGATCCCGGTCTCGACCGAGCAGAGCCGCTGGACGCGCGCCGACGAGAGCGGCCCTGCGTCGGGCTGCTCCACGACGAGGTAGCTATTGCCGAGTGCGTGCCATTTGGAGAACTCCATCCGCCACCTCCTCCGAGCTTCGAGTGCCATCAACGCTAACGAGGCCCGGGATCCGGCGCATCCACTTCCGCTGATAGGCGGCGTACCGGCGGGTCCTGATGACGATGCGCTCGCGCGCCTCGGCCTCGGGAAGGCTCGCGATCTCTGCGAGGCCGAGCGCCTTCGCCGCAGTCTTCGAGACACCCGCGGCGAGCGCTGCGCGAACCTCCTCGACGACCCCTTGCGCGAACATGGCGTCGGTGCGCGCGACGATTCTCCGTCTCAGCTCGTCTTCCGGAACCTCGATTCCCACGGTCAGCGTCGGATGGCGCGTCCACGCCGCCCAGAGAAGGTCATTCTGGGGAACGAGCGACTGCCCGATCTCTGCGAGTTCGAGTGCTCGGACGAGCCGTCGTGTGTCGTTGACGTGAACGGCTGCGGCAGAGCGGCTATCGAGCGTCACGAGGCGCTCGTACGCCGCCGGCGGGTCAGCCTCGACCTCGGCGATGATCCGTTGTCGCACACCGTCGGCAGGCGGCGGCGGCACGGCGAGATCGGCGAGCGCGGCCCGGAGGTAGAGGCCCGTTCCCCCGCCGATAACGGCCGTGCCCGCCCTCGTGACTCGCTCGTCAATCGCCTCGTGTGCGAGTGCCGCATACGCGCCAACGGACATCTCCTCCGAGAGATCGTGGATCGCGACGAGCGCCGTCGGCCGGCTCGGCTGATTGGTCAGGATGGGTAACCCGCGGTACACCTGCAGCGCATCACACGAAACGACATCGATGCCGAGCCGATCTGCAAGCGCTTCTGCCACCGCAGTCTTGCCCGAGGCGGTCGGGCCGAACACTGCGATGACGGTAACCATGGGCGCGCTTGCTCAGGCAGGCACAGCCGAGGCGATCCGGCCCCGGAGTGTCATCGAGGTCGAGCCCTCGATCGCGACGTCGACGAGATCGCCGGCCTCTCCCGACCCCGTGAACACGACCGTCGTGTTGCGACGGGTCCGGCCTCGCAGGAGCGACCCATCCGTCCGGCTCGGCCCTTCGACGAGCACCTGTTCCACCCGCCCTACGCGTTCTGCGTTCCGTTCTGCCGCGATCCGCTGCACGACCTCGACGAGGCGTTCGAGCCGCTCGTGCTTCACCGGCTCGGGCACCTGATCGGCCATCGCGGCGGCGTCCGTTCCGCGACGGGGCGAGTAGATGAACGTGAAGGCGCTGTCGTAGCGCACCTCCTCGACGACCTCGAGGGTCTCCCGGAAGTCGGCTTCCGTCTCACCGGGGAAGCCGACGATGATGTCCGTCCCGAGGGCGAGGTCGGGAATCGCCTCGCGCAACCGACCGGCGAGCGTCAGATAGCGCTCGCGCGAGTACGTGCGGCGCATCGCCTTGAGTAGCCTCGTCGAGCCGGACTGAAGCGGGAGGTGGATGTGCTCGCAGACCGCGTCGCACTCGGCCATCGCGGCGACAACGGGCTCCCGGAAGTCCTTCGGATGAGGGCTTGTGAAACGGATGCGCTCGATTCCGTCCACCGCATCGCAGGCGCGCAGAAGCTCGCCGAACTCGGTACGGATGTCGGGTGCCAGGTCCCGACCCCAGGAGTTGACGTTCTGTCCAAGGAGGGTGATCTCACGGACGCCGTCGTGGGCGAGGCGCGTGACCTCGGCGATGATGTCCCCCGGGCGGCGGCTCTGTTCGCGTCCCCGCACGGCGGGGACAATGCAGTAGGAGCACGTCGAGTTGCAACCCATCGAGACCTGCACCCAGGCGAGGGCCGCGCGTTCTCGGTGCTGTGGCAGATGCCCGGCGAAGTGCTCGTGCGTGCCGAAACGCCCTCGCTCGACACCCTCGCCCCCGGCTCCGACCCAGTCGCCGAGATGAGGGATCGAGCCTGGCCCGAAGGCCACATCCACCTGCGGGTAAAGGTCGAAGATCCGCTCCTGCTGCGCCTCTGCGAAGCAACCACCGACCGCGATCACGAGATCGGGGTTTTCGCGCTTCCGGGCACCGGCGTCGCCGAGATAGGCAGAGAGCTTCGTGTCCGGCTTCTCACGGATCGTGCACGTGTTGAACACGACGATGTCGGCTTCCTCTTTCGAGGTCGCTTCCCCGAGGCCGAGTGACTCGAGCATGCCCTTGATGCGCTCCGAGTCGTGGCTGTTCATCTGGCAGCCGAACGTGGTCAGGTGATAGCGGCGCACCGGTGAAGTGTAGGCCAGGGCTACCGATTCACCGCGGCCGCACGGACGGAGGCGTGATGCGCTAGGTCGTACCCAGCCAGGCCCGAGCAGCGATTCCCTCACCGCCCTCCACGGACCTCAGCCATCTCCTCGCGCGTTCGCCGACCGGGCCAGTGGCCATTGACGTGGCGAGGGTGATCCCGAGCTGACCAGACAAGCCGGCACGAGAATGCGTGCCCAGGCACCGAGCGTCGGGATCCACGGGCCGAACCGAAGGAAGTGGGCGCCAAGGGGAGCAGCCGGTAGGTCGGCTGCTCCCCTCGCGCTCGATCGGTGCTGGGTCTAGCGGTTGAGGTTGACCGGGAAGGAGACGAGCCGGCGGGTGGAGATTCCACCGAGCAGGTTCTCGCCGGACTTGCGTGCTCGCACGAAGT
>NZ_JBDSNT010000088.1:0-10158 GCF_039915195.1 Gaiella sp. | reverse complement strand
GGCGTATTCAGTCAATCCTCGTCCAGCTCGCAGAGCGGCCTGTGCTTGAACGAATTTTCCCAGCATCCCTCAACTCGTTGAGAACAAGCCTGATCGTGGCGCTACTCACTCCAGGGAGCGCGCGACGCACATCGGCGATCTTGAATTCTGCCGGCGCGTGCTTCAGGACGTGGACGCGCACACGCTCCTGCTTGGAAAGCCCACTTGTTCCGTGCTCTGCGGCGATACGCTGCTCGAAGGTGTCGTAGGCGCCGTCGAGGATCGTGGTGATGTACTCGACCCAGGGCCAGATCCGGTGTTCGCCCTGTCGCCAATCCTGCTGCGACTCTTGCAGCGAGGCGTAATAGCTGTTCTTCGACTCGAAGACGCGTTGCTCGACGCTGACGTAGCGGGAGACCCCGTAGCCCTCGTGGAGGAGCAGGTAGCTCGTCAGGATTCGGGCGACACGACCGTTGCCGTGGGCGAAGGGATGGATTGCGAGGAAGTCGAGGATGAACGTGGCCATCAGGACAATCGGGTGTGCGACGCCAGCCGTAGATGCATCGTTGTAGCGATCAACGAGCTCGCGGAGTAGGTACTCGGTCTCCTGCCACGGCGGAGGCTTGAAGATGACGATGCGCTGGCCGTCCTCGTAGCGAACGATCAGGTTGTCGTCGGTCTTCAAATTGCCACCACGGCCGCCGGTGTACCGAAGGAGCTGGCGGTGGATGTGCAGGATGAATGGCACGGAGAGTGCTTCGAGCTGGTCGCCGCGCATGATCTCGTCGATCGCGTCGCTGTAGCCTGCGAACTCGCGTTCGTTGCGATTGCGGAAACGTGAAGGCGTGCCTTCCTGGACAATCTGCTCGGCCCGTTCAGAAGCGACCACCACGCCTTCGATCGCGTTCGAGGCCGTAACGGAAGCGACCCGCGTCTGCTCGGCGAGCGCACTCAGCAACGCCGGAAGTTGGTCTCGGTAGAGCGACTCCTGGCCGAGCCCGAAGTCGATTCGCGCTAGGACGGCGCCGAGCCGAGGTGGTTGGGCTGCGAAGCTGCGGTCGAGATCAAGAAAGCTCCTCATCGTGCTAATCCTACCATAAACGTGATAATCTGAACTTCTTTTAGCACGTTTATAGGTCGATTGGCACGTTTACAGCTGCCTCAGCGCCGAAGAACTGCACCGAGCTGCAGGGCGCCCGATCAAGCAGCGCCGCAAGGAGATGCGCGCCCGCATCTCCTTGCGGCGCGCCGAAGCCGGCTCCCGAGCCGGCGCTCGCCGCCGAGCCCGAACCCTTCTAGGGCACGTCACCTCTCGATCAGAAAGTCATCCGAGCGCCCGGAGGATCACCTCTGGGAGCTCGGCGCCCGCGCGGGCCTGAGGCGCGTTGAGTCCTGCGCAAGCGGCGCTCCGAGCCTCGATCGGAGTCCTCGAAACAAGAAACGGCGACCCCTGGGGCCGCCGTCTCGGTCTTCGCTACCTCGTCCGATCTGAATTTCTGAAGTGATTCGTGAAGCAGTCCTTATGGAGGCGGCGGGAATCGAACCCGCGTCCGCGGACGCACCGAACAGAGTGTCTACGAGCGTAGTTCGCCTTGAATCTCGCCCGACGGCCGATGGCGAACGACCTACCGGCGGGCCAGTCAATCCTGAAATGTCGCGCTTCGGGCGATTGACTCTCCCTCTGCGCCGAGCCCGATGGTTAGCGCCGGTTCTGGCCTCGGGCCCAGCCAGAACGGGCGTCGCTAGCTAGTCAGTGACTAGGCAGCGATTGCGAGATCTGAACGATTCGCATTTGTGTTGTTTCCCGGTGGATTAACGAGGCCGACCGGGGACCTCGGCTCGCAACTCAGCCGGAGAACCGACCACGTCGAAACCAGGTCGCCCCCGTATGTCATTTCTACTCCTGCCATTGTAGCCGGAGGGTCGCTGGGCGCGATAGTGCTGCGCCCGAAATATAGGATTGCTGCATGGACGCTCCCGCCCTGCAGGCCAAAGCCCAGAGACTGCGGGCGCTGCACGTCCGGATGCTCGCCGCACAGGTTCCCTTCGCCGAGATCCAAGGATTCTTCGCCGAATAGGCTGCAAAGGGCAGACAAGTCGTCTCAACCCGAGTATCGTTCTCGAAGGACAACGCCGACGAGAGGGAGTCAAGTGTCACACGTCGTACCGCGGCCGTACGAGAACCTGGTCGACCTGCGCGATCGGGCACGCGAGGAGGTCGGTAAGGTCGTCATCGGGCAGGACAGCGCAGTCGATCTGCTGCTCGTTGCTGCACTCGCCCAGGGCCACGTCCTCATCGAGGGCCCGCCCGGGAGCGCGAAGACGCTGCTCGGACGAGCGATGGCGCACGTGCTCGGCGCGAAGTTCAAGCGCATCCAGTTCACGCCGGATACGACGCCGGACACGATCACAGGGATGAACACCACAAGGATGGGTGAGGCCGTCTTCCTCCCCGGAGCCGTGTTCACGAACATTCTCCTCGCCGACGAGATCAACCGCACGCCGCCGAGAACGCAGGCATCCCTGCTCGAGGCGATGCAGGAGCGTACCGTCACGGTCGACGGGAAGACACACCGTCTCCCCGACCCCTTCCTCGTGATCGCAACGCAGAACCCCTACGAGCAAGAGGGCATCTACCCGCTGCCCGAATCGCAGCTCGACCGCTTTCTCTTCAAGATCAACCTCGAGTACACGGACGCCGAGCACGAAATCGAGATGCTCCGGCTCCCGCATACCGGGGTGACTCCCGACATGCTCGGCGAGATCCGGTCACTCCTCGGGATCGTAGGACTCGACCGCGCGCGGAATGAGCTGGACGAGACCGAAGTGCCGCGCGATGTTGCGGAGTACATCGTCAAGGTCGTAAGGGCGACCAGGGACAACCCCGAGGTCGAGCTTGGCGCCAGCTCGCGTGCGGCGATCCACCTGCTGAGCGCATCGAAGGCTGAAGCGCGACTCGCCGGCCGCAACAATGTCACGGTCGCCGACGTTCGTTCGGTCGCGCCGTATGTGCTCCGGCACCGGCTCATCTGTCGCACCGGCACGACGCCCGACGAAGCGTTGACCTCCGCACTCAACTCGTAGGAATGTCCGCGCGACGCCGATACGTCGCCGCGCGGACCCGGTCGTTTCAGGCGAGAGCCTCGGTCAGAGCCCTCTCGGTCAGCACGCGCGCCAGATGGGCCCGGAACTCGGCCGACGCTGCAGTGTCACTCGACGGCTCGGTGCCGTCCGCCGCGTGAGCCGCCGCCTCCGCGACGGATGAGCCGGCCGCAATCGCGGCCTCGACGGCAGATGCACGCAGCGGCGTCCCGCCCATGTTCGTGAGAGCCACCGAGGCCGACGCCGCCGTGCCGTTCTCGTGCTGCACGAGCGCGGCCACGCCCACCGTCGCCCAGTCCTGCGCGCGACGGTGATATTTCAGGTACGACCACCCGGTCGCGTCCCCGAGCTTGGGAACCCGGATCTCGATCAGAAGCTCCCCGGGGCCGACAGCCGTCCGGAAGACGCCCGTGAAGAAGTCGCCCGCACCGACCGTCCGCTCGCCGCCGCTCCCGACGATCACGAAGGCCGCGTCGAGCGCAAGCATCACGGTCGGGAGATCGGAGGCAGGGTCACCGTGCGCAAGTGAGCCGCCGATCGTTCCGCGATGCCGCACCTGCGGATCGCCGACCTGGCCGGCGGTCGTGGACACGATCGGGCAATGCTCCTGGAGGAGCGGATCGTCGTGCACGGCGGCATGTCGCGTGAGAGCGCCGATCGCAAGCTGGGAACCGGCGTCACGAACGTAGGCAAGGTCGGAGAGACGACCGATGTCGACGAGCTTCGAAGGCCGAGCAATGCGCAGCTTCAGCGCAGGGACGAGCGAGTGCCCACCCGCAAGCACCCTCGCATCGGGGTCGGCAGCGAGGAGCGCGAGAGCGTGCTCGACGGACTCCGCCACCTCGTAGTCGAACGCCGCAGGAATCACTGCTTTGCCTCCTCGATCGCGCGCCAGACTCTCTCCGGAGTCGCCGGCATCTGGATATCGGTGACGCCGAGATGCGCGAGCGCATCGATGACCGCGTTGATCACCGCAGGCGCGGCCGCGATCGTCCCGGTCTCCCCCACGCCCTTGGCACCAAACGGGTGGTCCGTCGCCTTGCTCTCCGTGCGGTCTAGCTGGTACGACGGCAGCTCGGCCGCCGAGGGCATGAGGTACATCGCCATCGTCCCGTTCGCGAGGTTGCCGTCCTCGTCGTAGATCGCCTCCTCGTACAGCGCGGTTGCGATCCCCTGAGTGATGCCGCCGTGCACCTGACCGTCGACGATCAGGGGGTTAACGACCGTGCCGACGTCATCGATCGCGACGTAGCGGATCAGGCGTGCATCTCCCGTCCCCGTGTCCACCTCGACGACCGCCGCATGTGCTCCACCGGGCCAGGAGAAGTTCGGCGGGTCGTACGTCGCCGTCGCCTCGAGGTTCGGCTCCATTCCATCGGGCAGGTTGTGCGCTGCGAACGCCGACCACGCCGCGCCTTTCACGGTCATCTCCTTGTCGGGCGAGCCCTTCACGGTGAACGTCCCGGCCGCGTACTCGAGATCGTCGGCCGAAACCTCGAGCTGGTGTGCGACGATCTGGCGCGCCTTCTCGATGATCTTCTCTCCCGCAGACCAGAGCGCAGCGCCGCCGACGGGAAGGCTCCGGCTCCCGTAGGTATCGAGTCCGTACGGCGAGATGCTCGTGTCACCGTGCAAGACCTCGACCTCCGACGGATCACACCCGAGCTGCTCGGCCACGATCTGCGACCACGCCGTCTCGTGTCCCTGCCCGTGGGGCGAGGTGCCCGTGACGACCTGGAACGTCCCGGTCGGCAGGCACCTGATAGTGGCGGACTCCCAGCCACCCGCCGCGTAGCGGATCGCACCGAGGATCCGCGACGGCGCGAGACCGCACATCTCGTTATAGGTCGAGAAGCCAATTCCGATTTGCTTCACGTCGCCGCTGTCGCGACGCGCCCGCTGCTCGGCTTCCAGCTGCTCCAGGCCCAGATGCTCGAGTAGACGGTCGAGCGAGGCGTGATAATCGCCGCTGTCGATCGTCAGCCCTGACGCGATCGTCGCTGGGAACTCCGTGATGAAGTTCCTCCGGCGCAGCTCGAGCCGATCCATCCCGAGCTCCTTCGCAAGGAGATCCATGGTGCGCTCGAGCACGTACGTTGCCTCCGGGCGCCCTGCTCCCCGGTAGGCGTCCGTCGGCGTCGTGTTCGTGAAGACACCGGTGAACGTGACGCTGTAGTTCGGGATCGCGTACGGGCCGGCATAGATCCAGGCTCCGAGCAGGGGGATCCCTGGCGTGACCAGCTGGAGATACGCGCCCATCGACGCGATCACGTTCGCGCGGAGCGACGTGATCTTCCCGTCCTTCGTTGCGGCAAGCTCGAGTGTGGTCACGAAGTCCCGACCGTGGATCGTCGAGACGGCGTTCTCGGAACGCTCCTCGATCCACTTCACGGGACTCCCGAGCCGACGCGCAATCGCAATCGCGAGGAGCTCCTCGGCATAGACATCCAGCTTGGAGCCGAAGCCACCCCCAACATCCGGAGCAATCACGCGCAGCTTGGTCTCGGACATCCCGAGCGTCGCAGCCGCGAGCAGTCGCAAAAGGTGCGGCACCTGCGTCGACGACCAGAGCGTCACGTCACCGCCCGGCTCGGGACGCGCGACGACGCCCCTCGGTTCGATCGCGTTCGGGATCAGCGGCGGTTGGTAGTACGTGTGCTTCACGATCACGTCCGCTGCGGCATCGAAAGTTCCCGTTTCGAGGGGCCAGACGTAGGAGACATTCGTACCGAGCTCCTCGTGGACGAGTGCCCCACCATCCTGCGCGGCGATAGCAACATCCACGGCAGCGTCGAGCACTTCATAGTCCACATCGACGAGCTCCGCGGCGTCGACGGCGTGCGCCCTCGTGTCGGCGATCACAACCGCCACACCATCGCCTTGGTAGTTGGCCTCGGAGGCGGCGAGCGGGAAGTGCTCGGGATTCTTCATATCCTCGGTGACGGGCCAGGCGCAGGGCATTGCCGCCTTCCAGTCGTCGCGGAGGTCGGCGCCGGTGAAGACCGCGACGACACCCTCCGCTGCCTTCGCGGCCGCTAAGTCGATGGACATGATCCTGGCGTGGGCGTACGGGCTACGAACGACGACCATCACGACCGTTCCCGGGAGATCGAGGTTGTCGACGTACGTTCCCCGACCCCGGAGGAGTGGATCGTCCTCCTTGCGCTTGAGGGGCGCACCGATGCCCCAGGTCTCGGTCGCGCTCACGACGTGCTCCCTGTTACGTCGGCGATCGCCTCGATGATGTTGTGGTACCCCGTACAGCGACAGAGGTTGCCCTCGAGCCCTGCGCGGATGGCGGCGCGGTCGCGCGCCTCACCGTTCTCGATCAGCGAAACGGCAGCCAAGACCATTCCCGGCGTGCAGTACCCGCATTGCAGAGCGTGATGATCGTGGAACGCCTGTTGCACCGGGTGCAGCTCGCCGTTTGTAGCAAGCCCTTCAATCGTGGTGATCGTGGTGCCGTCAGCCTGGACGCCGAGGATCGTGCACGACTTCACCGACTGGCCGTCGAGCAGCACCGTGCAAGCGCCGCACGAGGATGTGTCACAGCCGACATTCGTGCCCGTGAGCGAGAGTTGCTCGCGCAGCACGTGGACGAGAAGGTCGCGCGGCTCCAACTCGAGCTCGTAACGCACTCCGTTGACGGTCAGATCTACCGGGCGCAAGAAACGGCCTCCCTTTCGCATCGAAGACGGCTACGTGGACTCGACGATACTCCTCCTTCCGCGCTCTGCCAAAGCGTCGTTACTCTCCCACGATGATCGAGATCGAGGAACTCCGGGAAAACGAGCTCGATCGCTGGCTCGCCTTGAGCAACGCGGTGCGCCCAAGCGATCCGCTGACGCCCGCGATGATGATGGACTGGTGCGGGCAGGCTGACTCGATGATCTGGCTGCTGGCGACGATCGACGGCGTCGACACGGCCGTCGGGCACGGGATCATCGGATGGCACGCCGAGCCGGGGATCTGTCAGCTCGAGGTGAGCGTTCTCGAGAGCCGCCGTGGACACGGACTCGGCGCGGCTCTCCTCGAGCGCCTTTCTGCCTGGGGGCTCGCGGGGGATCAGTCGGCTGCGGACGGAACGATCGACGAGCTCGACGCGGCGTCACTTGCCTGGGCCGAGGGCCGTGGATTCACCGAGGTCGGCCGGAACTCGACGCTTCGCCTCGATCTCGCGCGGGTCGCCCGCCCGGAGATCGACCCGCCCGACGGGATCGTGATCACCTCGTGGGCCGACCGGCCCGATGCAATCCGCGGCATGTACGAGGTCGCGTGCGAGACGTATCCCGACGTCCCCGGCGAGGAGTTATCGGAGATGGCGCCGTTCGAGAAGTGGCGGGATAACGATCTCGAGGGTTCAAGCGACCGACCCGAGGCGACCTTCGTCGCGCTCGCCGAAGCCGAGGTCGTCGGATACGCGAAGCTCTCGCTCTCCGAGGCGCTCCCCACCGTGGCCTTTCACGACATCACGGGCGTGAGGCGCTCCTGGCGTGGCCGCGGGATCGCCGGAGCGCTCAAGCGCGCGGAGATAGCGTGGGCGATCGACAACGGCTACGCGGCGCTGAGGACGTTCAACGAGGAGCGAAACGCGCCGATCAGGGCCCTGAACGAACGGCACGGGTACGTGGTCGAGCCGGGCACGATCCGTGTTCGCGGCGGCCTTACCGCCGCGCCTTGAGCTCCCTGTCCATCTGGCGCTTCGCGTCGCGATCGGCGATCGCGCGGCGCTTGTCGCCCTTGTCCTTGCCCCGGCCGAGCGCGATCTCGACCTTCACCTTCCCGTCTTTGAAATAGAGTTTCGTCGGGACGAGCGTCAGCCCCTTCTCGCGGACCTTGGCGTAGAGGACGTCGATCTCGTTCCGCTTCAGCAGCAACTTGCGATCGCGATCCGTGATGTGGTTCGAGATGTTGCCCTGCGCGTACTCGGAGATCGAGGCGCCGATGAGCCACATCTCGCCGTTTCGCACGTCGGCGAAAGCGTGGCCCAGCTGGGCGTGGCCGGCGCGCAGCGCCTTCACCTCAGTGCCGCTGAGCACGATGCCCGCCTCGACGCGCTCGAGCAACTCGTAGTCGTGCCGCGAACGGCGGTTCTCGGTAATGAGCTTCGTTCCTGTTGGCTTGGCCACGGGCCGATTGTAGGGGCGCTTCAGGGTCTCGCGCGCGGCGGCAGCAAGCAGGGCGCAGGTCGCGCTGGTGGGAAACCGCGATACGCTTCCTCATCGCGCTCTCCCACCCACGCGACCGAAACAGCTGTCGCACATCGGGAACCAGGGGGCACACGTCTTGCCGCACTTGCGGCAGCGGCCGATCGTCGGATCCTGCACCTCGACATGCAGGCGCGCGACGACGCGCGCTGCCGCCGCCTCCTCCAGTGCTGCCGCCCGTTCGATCGAAACGCCCCCCACGTCCGTGTACTGCAACGCAAACCAACGCAGAATACTTGCAGTTCGTCCAGCTTGCTCTGCCTCTTCGAGCGTCGCATCACGGAGGCGCGCCGGATCGAGCAGGAACGTGAGCAGCGATCGCTGCGCAGTGTCTCCCGCGACGGCGAGCGCCAACGTGGCGAGGAGCTCGGCGTTGTCCTCGTCCACCGGTGCATTGATCAGCTTCCAGGTGTCCTCGATCGTGAGTCGGCGATTGCGTTCGCGCAGTCGCCGCTCGATGGCCGCGAGACGACCACGCAGCGGTCCGAGCGACTCGACCGAGAGCCAGCTCTCGTACGCCCACGTCCGCGTCGCAACGCGATGCCAGGCTGCGAGGGCGGCGTCGAGACGCCGAGGATCGTCGATTCCGAGATCGGAGAGACGGGGCCTGATGCGTGCTTCGTCAACGATGCGGTAGCCGAGATGGCCGGAAGGGAGCAGGACGTGTGGCTGCAGGGCCTCCTCGACGATCCTCGGATCGGCATTCGCCCAGGCAACCCCGGTGAGGACACCCACGTGGCCACGCTCGACGAGGCCAAATCGTCCTGCCCTGCCCGCGATCTGCGCGAGCTCCCACGGGAGCAGGTCGCGCCGTGACTCCCCGTCGAACTTCGTCGTCTCGGCAAAGAGGAGCGTCTCACACGGCAGGTTGACTCCATGCCCGAGCACGTCGGTGGCGACGGTGACATCCGACGTGCCTCCGAGGAAACGGTCGATCTCCTCCCGACGCGAGCTGAGCGGCATCGCCCCGTAAAGGACGGAGACTCGACCCGAATGCAGGCGATTGATCTCGCCCGCAAGCGCGAGTACGGCCTTACGGCTGAAGGCGACGACGACCGTGCCCGGCGTGAGCCCGCGGAGCGCGCGCTCGCCGACGAACTCCAGAGGCAGGATCCGCTCGAACACCTTGATCTCTGCCTCGGGGAACGCGTGCAGGACGAGCGGCTCGGCGTCGAGCGCACCGAGCAGCATGATGTGGCGGTAGTCGCCTGCAAGCAGTAATCGCGTCCAGGCAGATCCTCGCTCGGGATCGTCGGCCCACTGCACCTCGTCGAGCACGAGCACCTCGCCGGAGCTCGGCGCCATCTCGACCGTGCAGCAGATGATCGGAGCGGTGTCGTTGACGCGCTCCTCCCCGGTGACGAGGCCGACCGCGTCTGCGCCGAGCTCGGCCGAGAGTCGCCGATGTGCCTCCTGCGCGAGCATGCGGAGCGGGCCGGCGTAGACACCGCGACCGCGCTCCTTCAACACCTCGAGTGCGTGGTAGGTCTTGCCGGAGTTGGTCGGGCCGAGATGAGCGACGACGGACTCGGGGGCGCTTCGTCGCTCGGGAAGCGTGATCTCGATCGCGCCCTCGGCGCGTTTCACAGCGGCCTGTCCGCCGGCAGCACGAGCGCGTTCGTGCCGCTCGGAACGGCTCGGGCGCTTCGCCCGACCGCGTCCCTGTCTGCGTCCGCCGGGCATGGAGTGAGGGTAGCGGCGGGGGCCGGGAGACAGGCTTCACTCACGCCCGTCACGAAGCGCGGAGGATCACGCGAAGCCTGCAAATGGAATCAGAGGGTCGAGCGGTGAAGCGGGCGACCAGCCTCACTCACCCGCGTCACGAATCGCAGATGTCAAGGGGCGTCGGATTGTGCGCCAGTTTCGGGCG
>NZ_JBDSNT010000100.1:0-7052 GCF_039915195.1 Gaiella sp. | reverse complement strand
GCGCCCGCCGGCTGGCGCGAAGGGAGTCCGAACGCGAGCAGCGGACGTTGCAATCGCTGGCGACGCTTCCGCCGCAGGAGGCGATCTGCAAGGTCTTCGGCAGCTACTGCGGTCAGGCTTTGCGTGTGTCCCTCTGCGAGTCCGGGTATCGCACGACAGCGCAGAACGGCCAGTACCTCGGCCTCTTCCAGATGGGCTCGAGTGAACGGCGCATCTTCGGGCATGGCACGTCGGTCGCAGAGCAGGTCACCGCCGCCCACCGGTACTTCGTCGCCTCGGGTCGCGACTGGAGCCCGTGGTCGTGCAAGCCCTGGAGCTGAACGCCCTCCCTTCCACGTTTCGTCTGCAAAGTGCGGAACCCGGCCGTCGAGCCGGGTTCCCACGATGTCCGAGACGTGGTAGGTGTCCGGTGTGACATGGCTTCGGCGAAAGAACAATCGCCTGAGGCCCCTCGATGAGGCGGCCGCCTACGCACGCTGCCATGGCGACCGAGACGAGTCTGTTCGCATCGTGAAGCTGCCGCCTCGTCGCGTGCACTACGAGGCGCTCCTCGCGACGGGCGAAGACATCCGCCGCAGCCTCGAAGCCAGGATCGACGCTCGCGACGACGAGGCGTCGGCGACGGCCCCCACGGTCTAGCGCTCGTTCGAGTTCCGGACGTGGATTCGCCGCCTGGCGCTTTGAGTCCGGTGGCATCATGACGGGAATGCCGCGAATCCCAGTACTCGACGAGACGAACGCCCTGCCTGCATCGCTCGAGATCGCAGCCGCACACGAGGCAGCGGGCAGCCGGATGACCAATATGAAGTGGACGCTCGCGCACGCTCCGGCGGCGTTGCGCGCTCTCCTCGAGTGGTACCCGCTCCACGAACAGGTCGTGGCGTTCCTCGGGGATCGACGCGCGACACTCTTCTGCCACGCGATCTCGACGGAGGCGGACTGCCTCATCTGCTCGACATTCTTCCGCCGGATCCTCATGGATGCCGGCGAGAATCCGGATGCGCCTGGGCTCGACGAGGACGACGAGCTCGTCGTTGCGTTCGGGATGCGCCTCGCTCACGATGCGCACGCAGTCGACGACGGGCTCTATGGGCGCCTCTCGGAGCGCTACTCGAACGAACAGATCGTGCTGCTGACGGCCTTCGGGGCGATCATGCTGGCGACGAACGTGTTCAACGACGCACTGCGGGTGCCGCTCGACCCCTATCTCGAGCCCTATCGGGCGCCATGACCGAACGTCCCGTCGCACTCGTCACGGGCGCAGCCCACGGGCAGGGCCGGGCCACGAGCCTCGCTCTCGCGCGTGAGGGGTATGACATCGTGGCGCTCGATGTCGCCGCGCCACTTTCGTACCCGGGCTACCCGATGGGGACGAGCGGCGAGCTCGAATCGTTGTGTGCCGCCTGCGAGGAACTCGGCGGAGCGTCGCTCGCGGCTATTGCGGACGTCCGGGACGATGGCGCCGTCTCGGCAGCTGTCGACAGTGCCATAGAGCGATTCGAGCGTCTCGACGTGCTCTTCAACAATGCCGGCATCTGCGCGTACGGCCTCGCACACGAGCTCACCGAGGACGAATGGGACACGATGCTCGACATCAACCTGAAAGGCCCATGGATCGTGGCCCGGCGCGTGATCCCGCACATGATCGCGGCAGGCCGCGGCGTGATCGTGAACAACTCGTCGGTGGCCGGCCTGCGAGGCATGGGCCGGCTTTCCCACTATTCGGCGAGTAAGTGGGGCCTGACCGGGCTGACGAAGTCGTGGGCGATCGAGCTAGCGCCGCACGGCATCCGGGTGGTGGCTATCCATCCCACCGGTGTCGACACGCCCCTCAACGACGGTATCGCGGCGCTCGAGGGGATGACGGCGCTCGAGATCGCCGAGCGTTCGGCAGGGAATCTGCTAGCGGTGCCGTGGATCGAGCCAGAGGACGTCGCCCAGGCGGTGGTCTATCTCGTCGGCGACGGCGCGCGCTACATCACCGGATCGAGCCTCGTCCTCGACGCAGGGCTACTCACCCGCTGACGCGCTGCCCCCGCGCCGGGGTTCGGTACACTCCCTCGCCGCACGGCCCATTCGTCTAGTGGCCTAGGACACCGCCCTCTCACGGCGGCGGCACGGGTTCGAATCCCGTATGGGCTATAGGACGGTACATCCTGGAAGAACCGCAAACCCGCTGAATAGGCGGGTTTGTGGCTTGTGCAGGGCGTTTGCGGCCCTTCTCCGAACGTGTACGGGCGTGGCCGGAAACGGCCAGATTGAGCACCGCGTGCTACCCCCCGTGCTACCCCCGAAAGACGTCCGATCCCGGGCGTGTTTCAGAACGTATGGCGCCTTACGGAACGGCCGTTACGAAACGACCTGCGTTAGCTCGTCGGGTAGCGCGGCGATCATCAAGTCGTCGCTCGAGTGACGATTTAGCTCGCTGAGTTCCTGCTCGATCTGTGCGAGCTCAAACCGAAGACGTTGTTGGTTCTGCCGGTATTTCTCGAACAGGGGCTCCGCAGATGGGCGCACGTTTGCTACTCCGGTGAGCACCGACTCGAGGTCCGCGAGCCTTGCTTTCACGTCGCGGTGCTGGGCGGCAAGCTCGGCCGCGCGTTCTGATGCCTCCGCCTCGTCCATAGTCTCTCCCCCTCGTTTACCGGACACGCCTTCTTGTTCCCGCGGACGGCGGGGCATAACCATCTTACTGTGTGCGTTCTCGAGACTTCGCGCCGATAGGCGTTGCCGATCGCAAGAGCCCGGGAGACGTCGCCGTGATCGCTCCGGTTGCGTTTCGAATGGCAGGAACCGTGTGGACTCCCGGCCTGCCGGCCCTTCCCCGATTCAGGCGGTCACTCAACGATCCACCGCGCGTGCCACGCGGGACGCAGCGGAGTGACCGAAAGGGAAGAAGAAATGAGACTTTTTCAAGGTGACTACGACCCGAAGGCGGAGCGACGGTCTGCCAACTCAGACCTCGAAACCGCTTCGAGGGAGATGCAGCAGATCGTCGAAGAGACCGAGAGGGCAAAGCGCGAGCTGACACGCGGCGAGATGGTCAAGTTCGATAGCGCGGAGGTTCGTGCTTCGCAGGCGCGCCTGCGGCTCTCGGAAGCCGACTCGTTCATCGAGCGGAACCCGCTCACGCACCTGATCCTCCGCGCGATGGTCGAGGGTTCCGGTTCGGGCTCCTACATCGTCCCCGACAGGTACGAGACCAACTACTGGGATCGCCTCCGGCCGCTCTCGGTCGGACTGCAATCGGGCTTCACGGTGCTGGAGACGGAGCGGAGTCGCGCGCGACGGCACTGGCGGTTTCCGACACCGTGCTCTGAAACCCGGACACCCACCAACACTAGCGCCGATAGGCGTACCGATGACTACACAAGAGCTACCTCAGTACCTGACGAGCGCGGAGGCCGCGGCTGCGCTCCAAAGACCCGTCAGAAGATCGCCGAAGACATCCGCGAAGGCAAGATCCCTGCCTTCCGGATCGGAGCACGAGGCCGATGGCTGATCCCTTTCGAGGCGATCGAGCGGCTCGGTCGCGGAGAGGCGGCGTGAAACCGTCCCCTGAAATGCGGAAGGCGCCCCGCAGCAGCCCGTCGAGACGTTCGGCCCCCACATCGGCGAAGACGAGCCGAGCCGCTAGGTACCTGTCCCGGAGAACGTCCTACAGGCCGTCACGGACACCGTGCCGCGGGAGGATCGGAACCTCGAGGCTCAGGTGTTCGCCGGATTCGGAGCAGACAGGTTCCGGACGGCGATCACGAGGGCCTGTAAGGCCGCAGGGGAGCCGGCGTTCCGCCGCACGACTTGAGGCGCCGCAGGGCGACTCTGTGGCACCTGAGCGGCGTCCCGATCGTCGAGGCTGCAACGTGGCTCGGCCACTCTCCGACCGAGCATCTGAGGACGTATGCGCACGCAACGCTCGTCGAGCGTGCCGAGCTTGACTACTACGCTGCCCCGCTCGACTCCGAGCGTGGCACGCTGACGGACACCGCGCACGATGCGATCCATACGACGAGCTTTTCAGGCGGCTCGGCCTGAAGCCGGAGCCGACTCAGAGTCTGACCTCTACCGGCGACGCGCTCTTCAGTTCAGCCACGTTGACCTCTCCGGCCGGCACGAGCGCCGATGAAGCCTCACGCTCCACACTCGGCGGCCGACCGACTTCGCGCCACTCGGCCTGCCTCGCCGACGCCGCCCGGCACTCCCTCGCGAACCACACCGCGCACACGGCCACTGCGACCAGCGCCACGATCCCCCAAATCACCATTCCTGGTTCCCCCGTTCGGATCCGCGTCCTCACACGGGATACCCCGAAAAGGGGATGACGTCAACGCCGTTCTCGAAATCCGAACAAACTGCTTACGCCGTTGAGATCACTCGGCCTCGCCGACCGGCTACCGCCGACGAGGCTTCCAGCCAGCGTCCCGCACGGACGCGCCGATCTCCGCCCGGCGATTCCGCCACGCAGCCTGCCGTCTGCCCGCCGCCTGGTACTCCCTAGCCACCCAGACCGGAACTGCAGCCGCGAAGACCGCTAGCACCCCCAACATTGTCGTCGGCAGGTCCGGCCGGGCAAGACCGGAAACGGTAGCGGAGGCCACGTGGCCTCGCCGCCACCGTCCGCGAAGCGACAGACGGTCCCCCGATTCGCCTCGAGCCACAGTCGTCCGTAACCTCCAGAGACGCGACCAAGACGACTGCATCGCCCGGGCCGGTCGGGCAACGCGGAACCCGCCGTTTCGGAACCGGCAAAAGGCGCCCGGCCCGAGCAGGACAGCCCGGAAATCGGATCCCGCTTGACGGCTCACGGCCTCTCCCGTAGCGTCCGGCCATGAGCTACCGCGTCGTCTGTTTCTCCGGCCCCGACGGCACCCACATGCGCCAGATCGCCGCGCTCGTCGCCGCGCGGCTCGGATTCACCCTGGTCGACGAAGCCATCATCACGCGTGCTGCAAGCGAAGCGGGCGTTGATCCGCACGTCGTCGCCGACGTGGAGAAGCGGCAGACATTCATGGCACGCTTGCTGGACGCGCTTTCGTCGAGCTCCGACGCCAGCGGACATGCTTTCTCCGGGGGTGTCAGCGTCTACTCACCTGCCGATGTGCCGATGACGGAAGATCTGCGAGGCCTGATCCGGGCCGCGATCGAGGAGACGTCGGAGCGCGGGCACGTCGTCATCGTCTCGCACGCCGCCTCCCATGCCCTTGCGAAGAAGACGGACGTGCTTCGCGTACTCGTCAACGCGTCTCCCGAGACGCGTTCCGCGCGCATCGTCGAGTCGAGCGGTGTGAGCGAGGGGGATGCAATGCGCGCCGTCGAAGAGTCCGACGCCGCGAGGGCCGACTACCTGAAGCGTTTCTACGGGATCAAGGAAGAGCTCCCCACCCAGTACGACATCGTTCTCAACACCGACCGCCTGGGAACGGACGACGCCGCTGCGCTCGTGGCAATCGCGGCGGGCGCCTGATCGGCAGCCCAGCTCTCCCTACTCGCTGACTGCCTGCACCCAGAGCTCCCAGTCGTCGTAGGCGCTGAACTCGGCGCGGTCGGCTGGCGGCGGCTCACCCCAGTCGCTTTCGGAGGGTGCCTTGATCGACAGATGACAGGCATCGAGGTGCGGCGTCGCGCCATGCCAGTGCCAGACGCCCGCAGGAATCATGATCAGCTCCCCCAACCTGAGTAACCTGCGCTCGGTACCGACCCCCACGGCGATCTCGCCCTCGGTGACGAGGATGACCTGGTCGACTGCGTGGGTGTGACAATTCGTTCGTGCCCCGGCAGGGAACCACACCGACAGCACTTCGATCTCCGTCGAGCCGCCCGTGAGGTTGTGATTTCGCACGGCGCCCTGGAAGTTCGCAGGCGGGCTCGGCTGCGAGAGCTCCTTCGAGGCCCGAAGGACATGAGTGTTCATGCCGTGGAACCTACAACTTCGAGTCGGTGCAAGCGGCCCGAATCGAACACATTGCTACGATCAGCGCCCGCTCGCTCGGGGCTCCTCGAGCGCTACCGGATCATGGCAAACGACTCAGAATCACTCTTTCCCTCCGGCCCGACGACGCGGCGAGGCCTCCTGTCCGCCTTCAGCAGGCGAGCCGCGGAGGCCGTCCCTGTCCCGGATGTGCTCACGCCGCGGGCGCCCGTCGATCACTTCGACGAGCCGATCCCGGATTGGATCGACCCGATCCTCTCAGGTGCGGATTTGATCGCCGAGATCGAGGCATCGAAGGAGGAAACCGGGATGCACATCTGGTGGCTCGGTCAGAGCGGATTCCTCGTGCAGGTCGCCGGGGAGCACATCCTCCTCGATCCGTATCTCTCGGACTCGCTGACCTCGAGGTTCGTGGGCACGGACACCCCGTACGAACGCATCACCGGACTCGTCGTCGAGCCGTCGCTTCTCTCCTTCGTCGACATCGTCACCTCGAGCCACGCCCATATCGACCACCTCGATCCCGAGACGCTGCCCCACGTGCTCGCGGGAGATGCGGCGTTCGTCTGCGCGGTCGGGAGCGAGCAGATCGCCGCGGAGCGCGCCGGCCGACTGCCCGACGCTGCGCTCGCGATCGACGACGAGGCGGAGTTCGGCGGCTTCACGGTCAGGGCAGTTCCCGCGTATCACGAGGATTCCCCCGAGGCGGTGGGCTACGTCGCGCGGAACGGCGCCTACGTGCTCTACCACGCCGGAGACACGCGGCGCGTGCAGGGAGTCGCCGAGGCGGTTCAGCCCCACGGCGCCGATGTCGCATTCGTCCCGATCAGCGGCAAGCACGGAACCATGAACGGCACGGACGCGGCCCGTCTTGCGTACGAATCAGGCGCGATCATCGCGATCCCGTGCCACTATGAGATGTTCCGCAGCGACACGGACAACACGCGGCGATTCGTCGCAGAATGCTCACGACTCGGGCAGGAGTACCGTCTCCCCCGCGCCGGCGAGCGCATCACGATCGATTACGGCTTTTAGTGCACTGCGTCCTGATTTCCACCGGAACCCCCGTAGGGGCGAGGCGCATGCCTCGTCCGGGAGCGGCCCGAGCCACTGCGAACTCGGG
>NZ_JBDSNT010000094.1:0-34384 GCF_039915195.1 Gaiella sp. | reverse complement strand
AGCAGCCCCTCGTGGGGGACGAGCCCTTCGAGCGACGCGAGAGCGGGAACGAACAACGACTCCGTCGGCAGGGTCATCCCCCTATTGTACCGCACTGGGCGGCGTGTGTCGAGAAAGTGTCCAGTATTCTACCTCTCGTCGAACACCGTCCCTCTGCGCGAAGAGGCGTCGGAATGCCCGGCCACGGCTCGACCGCACTCGTCTCGAGGCGGGATCAGCTCGCGGTTGCGGATCAGCCAGATCCCGATCACGATCGTGAGTGCGAGGATGCCGGCGAGCACGAAGACATCGGCTGGATTGAAAGCGATCAGGCCACGATCGACACCGGCGATGAGCGGGTTTGGAACCTCCATGCTGTTCCAGGCCGCGGAGGAGCTGTTTCCGAGAAGTCCTGCGGCGAGAAGACCGGCAGCCGGCGCGACGAGTGCCGATGGGATCCGGGAGATCGCGATCAGCGCGGCGAACAATCCGAGGGACAGTGCGAGCCATCCGAGCGAGCGCTCGTGATAGGCCCACGGCTCGGTCGGAATGCTCGCCTTCACGAGCAGGTCCGCCGCAGCAAGCGGCAGCGCCACGCAGAGCATGATCCCGACCCTTCCCACGCTCACGACGGTACCGGAGCGGATGTGGCAGCCGGCCGGCAGGATAGGCCCATGGAGCGCCACCTCGACTGCGGATTCGTGCTCGATGACGATCGGCGCCGCATCGACGGGGCGGCCGTACACGCGTTCCTCTCGACCTCGTACTGGGCCGCCGGCCGGAGCCGAGAGCTGATCGACGAGCTCATTGCGACAGCTGCCCGCGTTGTCGGCCTCTACACCCCTGACGGCGGGCAGGTGGGCTTCGCGCGCGTCGTCTCTGACGGCCACACCGTCTCGTACCTTGCCGACGTGTATGTCCGCGAGGAGTTCCGCGGTCGACGCCTCGGGGTCGAGCTCGTCCGGTTCACGGTGGATGAGGGCGCGCTGGCGCAGACCAAGTGGCTTCTGCACACGCGCGACATGCACCGCCTGTACGCAAAGGTCGGCTTCGCGATTCCAGATGGGCGCGCGATGGAGCGCTGGCCGACTCGCTGACCGGCGTGACTCGGCTCCTTACGGGCTGTCGACCTTCGGCGAGCTCCATGGCGCCACGAGGCGATCGAGCACGTGCTCCCGGGCGCGTGCGATCGAGATTCGTTCCTGCGCGAGCGAGTCCCTCTCGCGGATCGTGACCGTGTCGTCCTCGAGCGTCTGGTCGTCGATCGTGAGCGCATACGGCGTTCCGATCTCGTCGTGGCGCCGATACCGACGGCCGATCTGACCGCCATCGTCATACTCGACCGAGATCACCTGGCGCAGCTCCTCGTAGAGCTTCCGTGCGCGGCCCGACATGTCCTCGCTCTTGCCGATCAGCGGCAGCACGGCGGCCTTCACAGGTGCAAGCTGCGGGTGGAGACGGAGCACGGTGCGCTCGCGCTCGGCCACGATCTCCTCGTCGTAGGCGTCGACGAGGAACGCGAGCATCGAGCGGTTTACGCCGAGGGCGGGTTCGATCACGTGCGGCGTGTAGCGGCTGCCGTCCTGCTCGACCCACTCGAGCTTCGTCCCCGATGCGGCGGTGTGCGCCGAGAGGTCGAAGTCGCCCCGATTCGCGATCCCCTCTAGTTCCGACCACCCGATCGGAAAGAGGTACTCGAGATCGCTCGTACCGCTCGAGTAATGCGACAGCTCGTCGGCGTCGTGCGGGCGAATCCGCAGATGGCTCTCGCGGATGCCGTAACGACGATGCCAGGCGTAGCGCTCGTCGACCCAGTAGCGGTACCACTCGTCGGCCTCGGACGGCGGCACGAAGAACTCCATCTCCATCTGCTCGAACTCGAGGGTGCGGAAGATGAAGTTCCCGGGCGTGATCTCGTTGCGGAACGACTTGCCGACCTGGGCGATCCCGAACGGCGGCTTCCGGCGAGCGATCGCCGCGACGTTCTTGAAGTTGATGAAGATGCCCTGGGCGGTCTCGGGCCGAAGGTAGACCGGAACGCCTGTCTCCTCCAGCGCGCCGACACGCGTCTCGAACATGAGGTTGAACTGGCGCGCCCCGGTGAGGTCGCAGTCGGACGTCTCGCCCGGCTTCTTGCTCGGCCGCTGCCCGCATTGCGAGTCCTCGAGATGGTCGGCGCGATAGCGCTTCTTGCAGAACTTGCAGTCGACGAGTGGATCGGAGAAGCCACCGACGTGACCCGAGGCCTTCCACACCTCCGGATGGAGGATGATCGAGGAGTCGAGGGCGACGATGTCGTCCCGTTCCTGCACCATCGAGGACATCCAGCGCTGCTTGATGTTGTCCTTCAGCAGCACGCCGTAGTGCCCGTAGTCGTACGACGAGCCGAGGCCGCCGTAGATCTCGGACGACGGGAAGACGAACCCGCGCCGCTTGCAGAGCGAGACGATCTTGTCCATCGTGACGGCGTCGGCCATGTTCCGAGCCTACCCACGCGCGACGGCCGATGTTCCCGGTAGCTTGCCTCTCGGATGACGACGACGACATCGACTCCGCGCCTCGTCTCGGACGATCTCGAGGCCCGCGCCATCGCCTGGCGCAGGCACCTGCACGCCAATCCAGAGCTATCGTTCGAGGAGCACGAGACGTCGGCCTTCGTCGAGCACACCCTGCGCTCGTTCGGCGATTTCGAGATCTCGCGCCCCGCCGGGACAGCCGTCGTCGCGCGGCTCGAGGGCGCACGCCCGGGCAGAGTCGTCGTCCTCCGCGCCGACATGGATGCGCTGCCGATCACGGAGGAGAACGACCTCCCGTACGTCTCGACCCGCCCCGGTGTGATGCACGCTTGCGGGCATGACGGCCACACGGCGATGCTCCTTGGCGCCGCGCAACTCCTGTGCGAGCGCCGTGACGAATTGGCCGGCGATGTCCGATTCGTCTTCCAGCACGCCGAGGAGCTGCCGCCGGGTGGAGCTCGCGGCGTCGTCGACTCGGGGGCGATCGAAGGCGCCAGCCTGATAGCCGGCGTCCACCTTCTCTCCGGCCTCGAGACGGGAAAGGTCTCGTCGGTCGCTGGGCCGGTGATGGCGGCAGCCGATCTGTTCACGCTCGACATCATCGGGCGTGGCGGCCATGGAGCGAACCCGCACGAGACCGTCGACCCGGTGGTAATCGCAGCACAGGTGGTCACCAACCTCCAGCAGATTGTCGCACGGGAGACGGATCCGTTCGACTCAGTCGTCATCTCGGTGACGACGCTCGCGGCCGGAATCGCCCGCAACGTCATTCCCGGATCCGTGCGACTCGGCGGAACCGTGCGGACGCTCTCGGCGTCCCGTCGAGGCGAAGTGCGCGACGCGATGGAGCGCGTCATTGCCGGCATCACCTCGGCACATCGAGCGACCTACGAATTCTCCTTCGAGGTCGGGTACGACCCGGTTGTCAACGATCACGGTGCCTCGGCCGCCGTCCGTCAGGCAGCGATCATCGAGCTCGGCGAGAGCGCTCTTGTCGAGTTTCCCCCCGTGATGGGCGGCGAGGATTTCTCGGCCTACGGCGAGGTCGCCCCGGCGGCGTTCTTCTGGGTTGGTGCGGGGAACGAGGAGCTCGAGACGACGTTCCCACACCACCACCCGCGGTTCGATATCGACGAGGCTGCGCTGCGCGACGGGATTGCGGTGTTTGTGCGCACGGCGCTCGACGCCCTCCGCTAGGCGCGCCGTGGCGGGGAAGGGTACGCCGGCCATCGTCGCGGCGGAGCGGGCCGGGATACCGTTCGTGGTGCACGAGTACCTTCATGACCCGAAGGCCGCGTCGTACGGCGCGGAAGCGGCCGAGAAGCTCGGGCTGGATCCGGCACGCGTCTTCAAGACGCTCGTTGCCGATGTCGACGGCACGCTCACCGTCGCGATCGTCCCCGTGGAGGCGCAGCTCGACCTGAAGGCGCTCGGTAAGCGCGTCTCGCTGGCCGACGCGAAGCTCGCCGAACGCACAACCGGCTACGTCACCGGGGGAATCAGCCCGCTCGGCCAGCGGAAGCTACTTCCTACCGTGCTCGACGAATCAGCCCTCGCGCTCGAGACGATCCATGTCAGTGCCGGCAGGCGTGGGCTCGAGATCGAGCTGGCGCCGAGGGATCTCCTCGCGCTCACCGGCGGCCGCGCCCTTTCGATCGCAACGCGCCGCTGACGTCCGTCAGGGTCGGGGCCCCGGAGCAGTGCTCACGGGCCTGCGATCACCGCGGCGGCAAACACCGGATCGACGTTGCCTCCGGAGATCACGAGCACGGTTGGCCCATCGACCGCGATCGCCTGGCTCTGCAGCGCGGCGAGCGTCAGTGCACCGGTGGGCTCGACGAGCACCTTCGCCTCGAGGGCAAGCCACCGCATCGCATCCAGCACTGCGTCCTCCGACACGGTGACGATCTGGTCGACAAGGACGGAAATGGTCGCGAAGTTCAGCACTCCGACCTCCTGCGTACGTACTCCGTCGCAGATCGTGCGCGTCACCTTCGCCGCAGGCCAGCTCACGATCCGGCCTTCCCGAAGCGACTGCTGCGCATCGGCCGCGAGCTCCGGCTCGACACCGACGATGCGGGCGTTCGGACAGAGCGCTTTCACCGAGGTCGCGACGCCGGAGACGAGACCGCCGCCGCCGATACAGACGACGACGGTGGTCACCTGTGGGAGCGCCTGAGCGATCTCGAGCCCGACGGTACCTTGCCCCGCGATGATGCGCGCGTCGTCGAACGGTGGGATGTACTCGAGCCCGCGAGTGTCGCGGATCGCCGCTGCCACGCGCTTCCGCTCGTCGGTCGAGTTGCCGCAGCGGACGATCTCCGCACCCCAGGCCGCTGTTCGCAGCACCTTGACGGGAGCGGCGTTCTCCGGCATCACGATCGTCGCAGGCACACCGTGGAGCGCCGCGGCGGCGGCAACGCCCTGCGCGTGGTTGCCGCTCGAGTCTGCGACGACGCCACGCTCGATCGAGCGGAACGGCATCGAGGCGAGCGCGTTGTAGGCACCCCGAAACTTGAACGAGCCGGTGCGCTGCAGGCTCTCGGGCTTGATGTAGACGTCGTCGTCGAGAGGCAGTCGCAGGAGCGGCGTTCGAACGGCGACGCCTTCGAGTCGTTCCGCAGCGGCCTCGACGTCGGCGAGGGAAACGGGAAGCTTCGCTCCGGTCACGCTGGCGATCGTATCCCGGCGGGCAGCCACACCGGATACCCTCCTGCGCGTGGCGACGGAAGAACCGACCCCGGTCGAGCTGCACATCGTCTCGGACTCGACGGGCGAGACCGCGGCACGTCTCGTCCTCGCGCTCGAGGCGCAGTTCCCCGAGCAGGTCTTCAACGAGGTCAGACATCCACGTGTCGAATCGGTCGACGATCTACAGCTCGCTGTGGCGACGGCTCGCGGCCGGCCGGCCGTGATGGTCTACACGCTCGTCGAGCCCGGCTTGCGAGAGGCGATGCGACAGCTCTGCCGACGAGCTCGCGTCCACTACTGCGACCTGCTTGGCCATCCGATCGACTCGATCGCGCGCGTCTCCGGCGTTGCGGCGCGAATGACGCCCGGGGCCAGGCCGCCGCTCGACCAGACGTACTTCAAGCGGATCGAGGCGATCGAGTTCGCGGTCAAGTACGACGACGGCGTCGGCAGCGGCCTCGACGAGGCCGATGTGGTGCTCGTCGGGGTCTCGCGCACGTCCAAGACGCCACTCTCGATCTATCTGGGCTACCTCGGCCATAAGGCGGCCAACGTGCCGATCGTGAAGGGGATCAAGCCGCCGCCCGCGTTGTTCGAGATCGACCCCGCCAAGATCGTCGGGTTGACGATCGAGGCGCAGCGGCTTTCGGAGATTCGCTCCAACCGGGTCGCGGCGATGGGTGGTCCGAAGAAGCGCTATGCCGGCCTCCTCGACGTCTACGAGGAGCTCGACGAGGCGACCGCGATTCATCGGCGTCTCGCCTGTCCTGTCCTCGACGTCTCGGATCTCAGTGTCGAGGAAACTGCCATGCGCGTCATCAAGCTCGTCGCCGACCGCCAGCGTGAGCGCAAACACAAGCCGAAACCGGCGTGAGCAATCGCAGCGTGTGGCGGTCGGAGGGCCGTTCGATCGAGGAGAAGGCCTGGGTGCCGCTCCGCTACTGGGCACTCTGGAGCTTCGGCTTGGCCGTCGCGTTGATGCTGTTCTTCGTCATCCTGACTCCGGTGTGGATCGGGCTTCGTGTTGCCGCGTGGATGGCGGAGTTCAGGGCGCGACGCCGCTGACGAAGGCGTCGACCTCGGGCTGCGTGCGGAGGCGCACGGTCGGGAACGGTGCCAGGCGTTCGGGATAGGTGGTCCGGCGAACGCGGTGCATTCGGAGTGCGAACGGGATCAAAGCATCACGTCCCCAGAGGGCACCCTTCAGGGATTCGCGATTGCCGTTCCAGAGTTCCTCACGCAGAGCGATCCGTCGCAGTGTCCGTAGCAGCAGCCGGGGCAACCACACATGAACCGGAAGGTCGAGCCAGACGACCGTATCGGCCTCGCGGAGGACGACGTCTCCGAGCTTCGAGCTGTAGTTCCCGTCGATGACCCAACCGTCTCCCGAGAGCGTCGGTTCGAGTGCGAGACGGAGGTCATCGTTCGGCGTCTCGTTCCAGTTCGAACCGTGGACGAGCGCGTCGAGCTCGACGAACGGCACCTCGAGCCTGCTGGCGAGCATGCGACCGACGGTCGTCTTCCCGTTCCCGCTGGCCGACGAGATGACCGCGACCTTCCTCACCTGAGCAGGCGAGCGCCGAGAGACTCGACGCCCTGCGCGGCGACTCGATACCCGAGTGCCTGCGGGCGGTCCGCCACGATCTCGCGAAGGTCCGTGCCGTCGTACACGGCTGCAGCGCCGTCGTCGCACGCGATCCCCTCGGGGAATCCCTCCGAGACGAGCCTCGTGTAGACGGGGCGCCGCCGCTCCTCGCCGTCGAAGTGCGGGCAGTAGCTGCCCGCAAGCAGCCCCAGGCCGTCGTCGAGCCCGTCGAGCTCGAGCGAGAACGAGTCGGTGACGCATGCTTCGAACCAGCAGTTCGCGCCCGCCGACACACCGCCCAGTGCGGCTCCGCCTTCCCAGGCTGTCCGCACCGCTGCGTCGATGCCGTGGAGGCGCCACAATGCGAGCATGTTCGCGGTGTTCCCACCCGCGACGACGACCACGTCCGCGGACGAGACGCGCTCGGCAGGGTGGTCCGGGATCCCGAAGAGTCTCACCGCCTCGGCGTCGCACGCACGGTGCGCGAACGCTTGGTGAAACGCGTCGATCGCGCGCTCGGAGTCACCGGCGGCCGTCGCGAGGAAGATCACGCGCGGCCGGGGACGCGGTGAGAGCGAGAGAAGCAAATCGTCGAGGGGCGACCGGATGTCGCCGGTCAGAAAGCCTCCACCACCCATCGCAACGACGTGTCCTGCCACACACCGATTGTCGCAGATCGGTGTTCGGGGTTTTCGTCGAGTGGTTCGTGACGGCTCGCCCTTCGCGGATGGGCCAGCTTGTGCGAGGATCGCGGCGTGCGCTACGTCTACGACTACGCCGAAGACGCCCCGGGGGGTCGCGAGCTACTGGGCGGGAAGGGGATCGGGCTCGCCGAGATGACCGCGCTCGGAGTGCCGGTCCCGGCCGGGTTCACGATCACCACGGATGCGTGCCGCGCATATATGTCCGGTGGCAAGGTCGTTCCCGAGGGGCTCGACGAGCAGGTTGGCGAGTCCATCGCAGGCCTCGAGCAACGGGCTGGGAAGAAGTTTGGCGACCCGGCGGATCCGCTACTCGTCTCGGTCCGCTCCGGCGCAGCAGTGTCGATGCCGGGGATGATGGACACGATCCTCAATCTCGGGCTGAACGACATCGCCGTCGAAGGCCAGGCCCGGACGACCGGGAACCCCCGATTCGCGTACGACTCGTATCGTCGTCTGATCCAGATGTACGGGGAGGTCGTCGACGGTGTCGCGGGTCATCGCTTCGAGAGCGCGATCGCCGACCTCAAAACGGCCCGCGGCGTTACCGGAGACCTCGATCTGGGTGCGGATGACCTGCGCGAGCTGATCGGCACCTTCCAGCGCATCTACGAGGAGGAGGTCGGCGAAGGCTTCCCGCAAGATCCACGCGAGCAGTTGCGTCGGGCATACCGTGCCGTGTTCGACTCGTGGGACGCACCTCGCGCGAACGTCTATCGCGGCCTCTACGGCATTCCCGACGACATCGGGACGGCGGTGAACGTCGTGCAGATGGTGTTCGGCAACAAGGGAGAGGGCTCCGGCACCGGTGTCTGCTTTACGCGGAATCCCGCGACGGGCGAGGCGACATACTACGGCGAGTTCCTCGTCAACGCGCAGGGTGAGGACGTCGTCGCCGGCACCCGCACCCCGGAGCCGATCTCCGCGATGCACGAGCGACTCCCCGAGGCCTACGTCCAGCTGACCGCTGCGTTCGAGCTCCTCGAGGCGCACTACCGCGATATGCAGGACATCGAGTTCACGGTCGAGGAAGGCAAGCTCTACCTTCTGCAGACCCGAACCGGCAAGCGTACGGCCACCGCCGCGCTGCGGATCGCAGTCGAGATGGCGGAGGAGGGGCTGATCTCACGGGGAGAGGCAGTGGCGCGAACCGACATCAGTCAGCTCGAGCAGCTGCTGCACCCGATGCTCGACCCGACGGTCGAGGTCGAGGTGGCAGCGAAAGGCCTGAACGCTTCGCCCGGCGCGGCGTCCGGGCAGATCGTCCTCGACGCCGACTCGGCTGCCGAACGCGGGAAGGCGGGCGACGACGTGATCCTCGTGCTCTGGGAGACCTCGCCCGACGACATCCACGGGCTGATCGAGGCGCGCGGGGTGCTCACGGCGCACGGTGGCCTGACGTCTCACGCCGCGGTCGTGGCGCGCGGGATGGGCAAGCCGTGCGTGACCGCATGTGAGGGCCTTGCGATCGACGAGCGCGCGGGCACCGTGACGCTCGGCGACCGGACACTCAACGTTGGCGACGTGATCACCATCGACGGGGGCACGGGCCGCGTGATCGTCGGGCCTGTTCGTCTCGTCGCGCCTGCGATCGACGAGAACTTCGGCACGATCCTCAGCTGGGCGGACGAGTTCAGCCGCCTTCGCGTGCGCGCCAATGCCGATACGCCCGAGGACGCGGCGAAGGCACGCGAGTTCGGGGCGACGGGGATCGGGCTCTGTCGCACCGAGCACATGTTCATGGCTCCCGATCGCCTACCGATTGTGCAGGAGATGATCATGGCGTCGACGGAGGTCGAACGGCGGGCGGCGCTCGATCGGCTCCTGCCGGTGCAGCAATCCGATTTCGAAGGGATCTTCGAGGCGATGGCAGGCTATCCGGTCACGATTCGCCTCCTCGACCCACCGCTCCACGAGTTCCTGCCGGCACCGGGGGAGGCTACGAGCGACGCGATGCGGCAGCGCATCTTCGAGCTGCACGAGGCGAACCCGATGCTCGGGACGCGAGGGTGTCGCCTCGGTCTCCAGTTCCCCGAGATCTACGAGATGCAGGTGCGCGCGATCGTGCGAGCGGCCGCGGCCGTCGAGGCCCGAGCGGGCGAAGCGCCACTCGTCGAGATCATGCACCCCCTGGTCGGCTTCCGCGAGGAGCTCGCGCGGCTCCGCGAGCTGACCGAGCGCGTGGCGGCCGAAGAGCCCTCTGTTGCGTATCTCTGCGGCACGATGATCGAGCTTCCCCGAGCGTGCATCCGGGCCGGCGAGATCGCCGAGGTCGCCGACTTCTGCTCCTTCGGCACGAACGACCTCACGCAGACCGCTCTCGGATTCTCTCGCGACGACGCGGAGGGAAAGTTCCTCACGTATTACCTCGAGCACGGCATCCTCGAGCACAATCCGTTCGAGGTCCTCGACCAGGACGGTGTCGGCGATCTGATGCGGATCGCCGTCGAGCGTGGGCGGGGCGTCAAGCCCGACCTCAAGATGGGTATCTGCGGGGAGCACGGCGGCGAGCCACGTTCGGTCGCCTTCTGCCATCGTCTCGGGCTCGACTACGTCAGCTGCTCTCCGTACCGTGTGCCGCTCGCCCGTCTTGCCGCCGCGCAGGCCGCTCTTGTCGACGCCGGCGTCACCGCACTCGTCATCGGCGGCTGACTCGCCTCGCTCCATCCGCCAGACGCCCTAGCCTCTGTTGCATGAGCGTTGCGACTGCAGCCACCCTCGTGGTCGGGATTGGCCTCGGCCTTATTGTGCTGATTGCGCTCGCGCGCACGGTCAGGATCGTGCCGCAGGCAAGCACGGGCCTCGTGGAGCGCCTGGGCCGCTACTCGCGCACGCTCGACCCGGGACTCCATTTCCTCATCCCGTTCTTCGACCGCCTACGGCCGCTCGTCGACATGCGTGAGCAGGTCGTCGCGTTCCCGCCGCAGCCCGTGATCACGCAGGACAACGTGACGATCTCGATCGACACCGTGTTCTACTTCACCGTGACCGACGCGTTTCGTGCGACGTACCAGGTCGCGAACCTCCTCTTCGCGATCGAGCAACTCACAGTGACGACGCTCCGTAACGTGATCGGATCGCTCTCGCTCGAGGAGGCGCTCACCTCGCGCGACAAGATCAACGCCGATCTCCGCATCGTCCTCGACGAGGCGACCGAGCGCTGGGGACTGCGTGTGAACCGGATCGAGTTGAAGTCGATCGACCCGCCGTCGTCGATTCAGGAGGCAATGGAGAAGCAAATGCGCGCTGAACGCGAGCGGCGTGCTGTGATCATCAACGCCGAGGGAGTGAAGCAGGCGCAGATCACGACGGCCGAGGGTGAGAAGCAGGCGGCGATCCTCACGGCAGAGGGTGCCCGGCAGGCGACCATTCTCACGGCCGAAGCCGCAAAGGAGGCGGCCATCCTCAACGCCGAAGGCGAGGCGACAGCGACGCTCCAGGTCTTCAAGGCAATCCACGAGGGCGACCCGACTCCAGACCTCCTGACGTACCAGTACATCCAGAACTTGCCGCTCGTGGCCGACGGACAGGCGATGAAGCTGATGCTGATCCCGTCGGATGCGATGGCAAGCATGGGTGCCGTCGCCGCACTCGGCGGGGGGTTCCAGACGGGCAAGGAAGCAGCCGCGTCGCAGGGGCCGGCAGCCGGAAACGTCTAGTCGATGACCGCTGCCGTCATCTGGCTGGTCGTCGCTCTCGTGCTCATCGGGCTGGAGGTCGCGACTCTCGCGTTCGTCGCGCTCTACCCGGCACTGGGCGGTCTGCTAGCGGGCGTCGCAGCCTTGCTCGGTGCGAGCATCGGCGTTCAGTTCGCCGTGTTTGCAGTCGTCTCCGTCGCGACGCTCCTCCTGACCCGGAAGCCGTTGCGTCGGATGATGCGCAATACGCCGCTTGTCGCTTCCAATGCGGACATCGTGCTCGGAAAGCGCGCCGTGGTGATCGTGGCAGTCGAGGAAGGACCAGGTCAACGCGGACAGGTGCGCGTCGGGACGGAGCACTGGAGTGCCCGCTCGGAGGACGAGCGGCCGATTGCCGAAGGCATGACGGTCGAGGTCGTGCGGATCGACGGGGTCGCCCTGGTCGTGCGCCCGGTCGGCTGACGCCGAGACACGCTCGACTTACAGGACGTAGCTCTCCACGCGCATGTAGGCGAGCGCGAGGCTGAGAACGCCGACTGCGACTGCGACGAGGATGCCGAGCTTCTGCTGGGGCCTGTGCCGATATCGCATGAGGGCGTACGTCGCGACGATTCCGCCGATCAGGCCACCGATGTGCCCACCCTTCGAGATCCCGGGTACCGCGAACGTGAACGCGAAGTTGACGAGGATGAGGATCATCGCCTGCCCCATGAACGACCCGGTGGCGAGATATTCGAGGATCAGCAGGGCACCGATGAGGCCGAAGATCGCCCCCGAGGCACCGACGGTGACGGCGAAGGCCGAGCTGAACCAGAGCGCCCCCGCCGAACCGGCAAGGCCCGACACGATGTAGACCAGAATGAATCGCGGCGTCCCGAGCGCGTCCTCGATGATGTTCCCGAGCCAGTAGAGCGCGAACATGTTGAACGCCAGGTGGAGCAGGCTGCCGTGGAGGAACATCGCTGTCACGAGCCGCCACCATTCGCCCGTCGAGATGATCGCTCCCTGCAACGCCCAGTCCGCGAAGAGCTGCCCTCCGGGAACGTTCAGCCCGCCACCCTGCGCAGCGGTGATCACGTAGACGACGACGTTGACCGCGATCAACACCATCGTCGCCGGAGCGGCGATGGACCGCGTCCGGCGCTGCATGCTCTGAACCGTGCGCGCGGGCGTCGGCTTGACGCCACCCACGTTCGCGTGATCGGGGCAGCGGATCCCGACGGGCGCGTACGTCATGCAGTCGGCGCAGATCGGGCGGCCGCAATCCGAGCAGGAGACCAGGGTCTCACGGCCCGGATGGCGGTAGCAATGAGGCGTGTCCGACATGGACGGCTAGCGTAGCGGCGTGCACGTTCATGTCGCATTTACTCCGGACGAGCTCGCGGCGGCCCCGACGGGCGTCGTGATCGACGTCATCCGGGCAACGTCCACCATTTGCCAGGCCCTCGCAGCCGGGTACGAGCGCGTTCTCTGTGCGGCGGAGGTGGAGGATGCGCGCGCGCTTTCCGGGCTCGGAGGGGTGACGCTCGGAGGCGAGCGCCTCGGCTTGCGGATCGAGGGATTCGACCTCGGGAACTCGCCGCGCGAGTACCTCTCGGTGCGTACGCCGACGCTCGCCATGTCGACGACGAACGGCACACGGGCGATCGTCACGGCGGCCGAGCGCTGCGAGCGCGTCGTGATCGCATCTCTACTCAATCTCGCAGCCGTGATCGAGGCAGCGCGTGACCACGGGGACGACGTCGCGATCTTCTGCGCGGGAGTGAAGGGCTCGTTCGCGCTCGACGACAGCTACGTCGCGGGCCGGATCGTCGCCGAGCTGGGTGACGACCGGAGTGACGCCGCGGAGGCAGCGGCGCGACTCGCCGCGTCGTATCCGACGGCACTCGAGGCGTTCCGGGCCTCGCGCAGCGGCCGCAACTTGATCAACCACGGTTCGGAGCTCGAAGCCGACATCCCGTACTGCGCGCGCGAAAGCGTTCTCGACGTCGTTCCACGGCTGACCGGGATGCAGGGCGTCGCGGCGGAGATACGCGCCTAGGCGCGTTGTTTCGGTGCGCGCAGCGGTCGTTCTCTTCACGCGCGACCTCCGTGTCCACGACAACCCAGCACTCGCGAGAGCGGTGGCGGAGGCGGAGACCGTTCTGCCCCTCTTCGTGCTCGACGAGGGGATCGGGCGCACGCGCTACGGCACGGCGGCGTATCGGAATGCCTTTCTTCTCGAGGCGCTTGCCGATCTCGACAGCTCGCTGCGATCGCTTGGTGCCGCGCTCGACGTACGGGTCGGTGAGGTCGTCGCCGAGACGGTGCGAGCCGCGCGTGAGGTGGGGGCGACGACCGTTTTCGCGAGCGCAGATGTCAGCCCGTACGCGGTCGGGCGGGAGAGAAGACTCGCTGCCGAGCTCGATCTCCGCCTCGTCGACGGCACGTTCGTCGTCCCCGCGGGTGAGGTGACGCCGACCGGGAATGACCACTACCAGGTCTTCTCCCCGTACCACCGTGCGTGGTCGCAGGTGTCGTTCGGGGCACCCGAGGCTACTCCGACCGCGCTCCGCCTTCCGACAGGTGTGGTTGCGGGCCGGGCTCCCGCGCCTGCGTTCGTCCCGCCGATGCTGGGCGGCGAGACTGCCGGAGTCGAGCGGGCAGGAGCATGGTTGCGGTCATGTCTCGACGGCTACGGCTCCGGTGGGCACGACGCCGTCGCGGCCGACGCCACGTCGCGCCTCTCTCCCTATGTGCACTTCGGCTGCGTCTCGGCACGCGCGCTCGCCGTGCGTGCCCGCGAGCGCGGCGGCGAGGCGTTCGTGCGTCAGCTCTGCTGGCGGGACTTCTACGCGCAGATCCTGTTCGCGCAGCCTCGCACGCAGGTCGAGGACATGCGCCCGCGCGGCGACCTCTGGCTCGACGACCCCGAGGCGCTCTCTGCGTGGAAGGAAGGGATGACGGGCTACCCGCTCGTCGACGCGGGGATGCGACAGTTGCGCCAGGAAGGCTGGATGCACAACCGGGCGCGCATGGTTGCTGCGTCGTTCCTCGTCAAGGATCTCGGGATCGACTGGCGAGAAGGCGCACGGCACTTCTTCGACCTCCTGCTCGACGGCGACGTGGCGCAGAACATCGGCAACTGGCAGTGGGTCGCCGGCACGGGCGTCGACACGCGCCCGAACCGCATCTACAACCCGACCGCCCAGCTGAAGAAGCTCGACCCCGAAGGCGAGTACGTGAGGCGGTACGTGCCCGAGCTCGCTGACGTGCCCTCGCGGGCGATCGCCGAGCCCGGGTTGCTCGCGCCGTCGTACCCTGGGCCGATCGTCGATCACGGGACGGCTACGGAAGCGTTTCGGCGCCGGCGCGGCCTCGACTAGCCTCCCGAGATGTCACTCGGTCGAGAAGAGCGTCGCAGTCGAGCGACGTCATTTGGGGACGTGGCCGATGCGTACGAGCGCTCCCGACCTGGCTACCCCGACGATGCGGTGCGCTGGCTCGTGGGCGCGGAGCCGCTCGACGTCGTCGACCTCGGTGCCGGCACGGGCAAGCTGACGCGCTCCCTCGTCGCGCTAGGGCACCGGGTAACCGCTGTCGAGCCCTTGCCCGAGATGATCGCGCATCTTCGGGACGCTGCCCCCGGACTGCTCGTCGTGCAGGGTGGAGCCGAGGCGATCCCGCTTGCCGATGAGAGCGCTGACGTCGTCGTTGCGGCGCAGGCGTTTCACTGGTTCGACCATGGCCCGGCACTGAGCGAGATTGCACGGGTGCTGCGGCCGGGTGGACGGATCGCGCTGGTCTGGAACATCCGCGACGAGCGTGAGCCGTGGGTCGCGCAGTTGAGGAAGGAGGCGCTCGCGAGCGAGGGCTTTGTGAAGCGCGATGCGGCCACGCCCGTGAACCAGAGCGGCCTGTTCCAGGAGGTGGAGCGCACCGAGTTCCCGCATACCCAACGGCTCGATCGCGAAGAGCTCGTCGATCTCGTCCTGTCACGCAGCTACTGCGCCGTACTGAGCCCGGAGGAGCGAGCACCGGTTCTCGATCATGTCCAGCGGATCTTCGAGGAGCACGAGATCGCCGGCATCGTCGAGTTGCCGTATGTGACGCAGTGTTTCCGCGCTCCTCGGCGATAGGGCGCGGAATGTCCGTGGTACTCCTGCGCGCGGTCGAGGACGACGATCTGCCGTTCTTCTTCGAGTGGCAGGCAGACGAGGAGAGCTCTCGCATGGCTGCTGTGGCCACGCGCGATGAGAAGGCATTCGCAGCACACTGGGCGCGGCTCAGGGGCGAGCCAGACACGACCCTGCGGACGATCGTCGCGGACGCGATCGTGGTCGGGAACGCCCTGAGCTGGACGGGAGCCGACGACCGGATGGTCGGATACTGGCTCGGAAAGGCGTACTGGGGACGAGGGATCGCGAGCGTGGCGCTGCGGCTCTTCCTCGAGGAGGAGCGGCAGCGGCCTCTGTTCGCGACCGTCGCCGAGCACAATGCGGGCTCGCGCCGCGTGCTGGAGAAGGCCGGCTTTCGGCCTGTTTCGGCGAAGCTCGTCGACGACGGGCCGGAGCTCCGCACGTTCGCCGAGCTGCGTTTCCGTCTCGACGAGAGCTAGGCGAACCGCTCCTCCACGAGCTCGTACAGCTTTCCGTCGGGTGCGCGGAAATGCGTGTAGCACCACGGGCGTTCTCGCTGATTCCGTCCGTCTCTCTCTTGTCCGTTTCGGTCATCTTGACACACGAACACCTGTTCGTGTAGAACTACAGATCCAATGATCGCCTGCCTCCTCATCCCCGGATTTGCGTTACGAGCCGCGTTGCGCTCCCGGCCCAGGCTGGCGCTTCTGCCCGCGGCACTCACGCCGGAGCCGGGCAAGGAGGCGCTCATCGGCCCTGTCACGGCAGCGGCCGAGGCCGCCGGTGTGCAGGCGGGCATGCGGATGGGAGAGGCACTCGCAACCTGCCCCGAGCTCGTGCTGATCGAGCAGGATCCGGCCGCAGTCGAGCAGGAGTGGGAGGGGGTGCTGCGTCGGCTCGAGGGTGCAGGCTTTGCCGTCGAATCTACCGAGCCGGGCCTCGTCACGTTTCAGACCGACGGCGTCGAGCGGCTCTACGGCGGTGTCGAGGCGGCGCTTGCGAAAGCACTCGCCGCTGCTGGATCTGCCTGGGATCCGCGCGCAGGCGTGGGGGCGCGGCGTTTCGTCGCACTCGCGGCGGCAAGCGTGGCCCGTCCCGGACAGGCAGTGATCGTCGAGGGGAAGGAGGAGCAGGGCTTCCTGGAGCCACTCCCCCTCTCACTCCTGCCGCTTCCGTCGAACCGGTACGCCGAGCTCGAAGGGCTCGGGGTGCGTCGGCTCGGCGAGCTGGCGTCGCTTCCCGGCGGCGCTGTCGAGGAGCGGTTGGGGCCGGAGGGGAAGCGGGCGTGGAGTCTCGCAGGCGGGGGGCGTCAGGATGCGCAACCCCGTGTGCGCGGGCGATCGCCTGCGGCAGAGCTGGCGGAGGCCCTCTCCTTCCCCGAGGCGGTTGCGAACGAGCTGACCTTACGCCGGGCATTCGGGGCGTTACTCGACCGTTTGCTCGCACGGCCGGAGAGGGCGGGGCGGCCCCTGCGCAAGGTGGCGGTGTCGGCCCGGCTCGTGGGCGGCGGATCCTGGCGGCGGGCGACGACCTTGCGGGAGGCGACCGCGGAGCGAGGTCGATTGCGGGCGGCGCTCGGACCCAAGCTGCTCGAGATTCCGGGGCCGGTACTGGAGCTGCGGCTGGAGGCGGTCGAATTGGCCGACCATGTCGGGCAGCAGCTCGCACTCGTTCCTCCCGAGGGAGAGGAGATGGACGGACGGCTGAGTGAGGGGTTGCGGCAGGTGCGGGCAAGCACCGGCTCCGGCTCGGTGTGCGCCGTCGTGGAGGTGGCGCCGTGGTCGCGTATTCCGGAAACGCGTGCACTCGTCGTACCCCGCGACATGTGACGCGCTGCGGCCGGCTTGTAGGGGCGATGCGAAGCGTCGTCTCACGACGCGGAGCGTCGCCCTCGGGTGGAGAAGGCCCGTGAGTACCATCGGCGGCTCCTGGGCCAGCCGTCCGCATGCGTTGTCGCGCGCAATTGCGGGGCGTCTGAACACGCCTCGTCCGGCGCTCGTCGAGAACGGCGTCGATGGAACTCCTTGCATCGTCAATCGCCAGCAGGTCGCCTTCGTGCGTGAAGAGTGGCGCGTCGTCGACCGCTGGTGGACGGAGGAGCCGATCGACCGTCGCTACTACGAGGTCGTGCTCGAGTCGGGTGAGAACGTGTGCGTCTACCGCGACCGAGAGCGTGGCTGCTGGTTCACGCAGCGTGCATGAGGGGACTTGCTGCGATGAAAAACTGTATCGCAGCAGTCCCCTAATGCCCGCTGCCGATGCTTGCTGCCGCGCTTCGCGCGGATCCTGAAGCTGGGAACCTTCAGTTCCTGCAAATAGCACCTCGGGATGCTCCTCACGCCGGTGGCCAGCTTCAGTCGGTCGTCGCTACGGCTTGGTCGTTTCGGTGCGGTGCTCAACCCGGTGGCACACCGTGATCCTGCCCGAGCGCCTCATAGGCAAGCGCCTCCCACTCGCCGCCCTGGGCGGGAGGCACGACCACCCACTGCCGGAACACCTCGCCGCGACCCGACGGATCGAAGAGGTGCGCGCCGGGCAGCGCCAGGGCGCGCACATGCACATTCGGGTCGGTCAACTTGAACACCATCCCGGTGCGGGAGAGGCCGAACACGACCTTGCCGGCGCGCTTCACGCACGGCATCCCGAACACCTTCCCGGCGCGTGCGTCGTCGTGCCAGGCGCAGATCGCGTCGACGATGTCCTCGTAGCGTTCGAGCGGATCCAGGGTGCTGCCTATCGGCCGGGAGAGATCAACGACATCTCCCCCTCAGATCGACTGCTCCACGAGGCCGACCCAGCGCTCGCTCTGCGATGTCGGTACGTGCACCCACTCCTTCATCACCCGTCCCATGCCGGGGTCGAACAGCGCGACGCCCGGGAGGGCGAGCGCCGCCTCGCGCTGCGCCACATCCGTGAGCTTCACGGTGATCCCGCCGTCCTTCCAGGAGCCGGCGAGCACCTTGCCGGTGTCGCGCTTGAGGCAGGGCATTCCGAACATCGCCGACAGGCGAATCTCGGGATGGCGACCGGTGATCTCGGCAACGAGCATGTCCCAGTCCATGTGTAAATCATGACGTACGTCGAGCTCCACTGCCACTCGTCATACTCGTTCCTCGACGGTGCCTCGTTGCCGGAGGAGCTGGCCGCCCGGGCTGCCGAGCTCGGCTACCCGGCGCTCGCGCTCACCGACCACGACGGTGTCTACGGCTCGCTCGAGTTCGCGCATGCTGCAAAAGCCCTCGACGTGCGGCCGATCACCGGAGCAGAGATGACGCTCACCGACGGTTCGCACATAACACTGCTCGTCGAGACGAGTCGGGGCTACGCGAATCTGTGCCGCATCCTTACCGAGGCACACGCGGGTACCCGCCGAGAAGGCCGTGAGGATCGTGAGCCACTTGCCCCATCCGTGGGCCAGAGGTTCGTCGAGGAGCACAACGAGGGCCTCATCTGTCTTTCGGGTTGCGCCCGTGCAGGTCTTGCCATGCGTCACCCGAATGCCGCTGCCGGCCTCCAGCGCGCATTCGGTCGCAAAAACTTCCTCGTCGAGCTCCAGCGGCCGTACGAGCGCGGCGACGTCCGTCGCAACACCGCCCTGCGTGATCTCGCCGAGCATCTCGGTGTCGACACGATCGCCACCGGCAACGTCCACGCCCACGCACCCAGGCGAACGCTGCTCCAGGACACGCTCGTCGCGATCCGCTGTCGCACGTCCCTGGACGGCTGCGAGCAGGAGCGGCGTGGCAACCGCGAGAGCTTCCTGCGGGATCCCGCAGAGGTTGCCGAGCAATTTGCGGGCATCGATCCTGCCGCAGCTTCCCGTACCGTCGAGGTCGCCGAGCGCCTCCAGTTCGACCTCACTCAGGAGCTCGGCTATCGCTACCCGGATTTCTCGGACGGCGACGAGCCGGCGATCCGCCAGCTCGCGGAGATCTGCAACGACGCGTTCGTCGACCGGTATCCGCCGAGCGACCAGAAGCTGCTCCGACGAGCACGCATCCGCCTGGAGAAGGAGATCGAGCTCATCGACGAGCTCGGGCTCGCCGGCTTCTTCCTCCTCCACTGGGAGGTGCTCGAGTTGGCGCGGGAATGCGCCCTCCAGGTGCGAGGGCGCGGCTCGCCCCGTCGCTTCCTGCCGCCCGGTCGAGGACGCGGCAGCTCGGTCGGTTCGATCGTCTGTTACCTGACAGGTCTCTCGCACGTCGATCCAGTCGCCAACGAGCTCTCGCTCGGGCGCTTTCTCAACCGTGAGCTGGCGTCGGTCCCCGATATCGATCTCGACTTCCCGCGGGACATCCGCGAGAAACTCATCGTCGCCGTCACGAAGCGCTACGGCAACGAGCATGCCGCTCTCGTCGCGAGCTTCGCCACCTATCGCTCGCGCGGGGCAATCCGTGATGTGGGCAAGGCCCTCGGCCTGCCGCAGGCAGAGCTCGAGCGTCTCGCCCGGCTGACCGACGGCTGGGATGCCTCACGTATCGCCGAGGAGGTCGCTGGGCTCCCGGACGCCGAGCGTAAGCTCGTCTCGAAGCGGTGGCGGGCGTTCCAGTTCCTCACGACCGAGATCGCGGGTCTGCCGCGACACATCTCCCAGCATCCGGGCGGTATGGTCATCTCGACGCGGCCGCTGATCGATCTCGTCCCGGTGCAACCCGCTGCGATGGCCGGCCGCCAGCTCTGCCAGTGGGACAAGGACTCCTGCGCCGATGCCGGCTTCCTCAAGATCGACCTGCTCGGGCTTGGGATGCTCTCCGCCGTCGAGGAGTGTGTGGACAGCATCGCGGAGGCCTACGGCTCGCCGATCGACCTCTCGCGCATCCCACTCGACGACAAAGCGGTGTTCGCCGAGATCCAGAAGGCGGACACAGTCGGCACCTTCCAGATCGAGAGCCGCGCCCAGATGCAGAGCCTCCTGCGCACGAAGCCCGAGACGATCGACGACCTCACCGTGCAGGTCGCACTCGTGCGACCCGGTCCGATTCAGGGCAAGGCCGTTCACCCGTACATCGAGAACCGGCGCCGGTTGCGCGAGGATCCGTCGTTCGTTTATCCGGTCGACCACGAGGCGTTGCGAGAGCCGCTCCGCTCGACGCTCGGCGTCGTCGTCTTTCAGGATCAGGTGCTCGATGTTGCGATCGCGCTTGCCGGCTTCACGGTCGGCGAGGCCGAGGGATTGCGACGCGCAATGAGCCGCAAGCGCAGTAGGGCGGCGCTCGAATCCCACCGGGTGCGGTTCATCGAGGGTGCGGTTCGTAACGGCGTGGCCGAGAAGGTCGCGGATCTCGTCTACGACAAGCTCGTCGGCTTCTCGGGCTTCGGCTTCCCGAAGTCTCATGCCGCCGCCTTCGGACTGCTCGCCTATCAGTCACAGTGGCTGCGCCACCACTATCCGGCCGAGTTCCTGTGCTCGTTGCTGAACGCCCAGCCAATGGGCTTCTACCCGCCCGCCAGTCTCGTTCGTGACGCTCAGCGGCGCGGGGTGGAGGTGTGCTCTCCCGACGTGAACCTGAGCGAGTCTCTCTGCTCGCTCACGCCCTCCGACGAGCAGTATGTTGCCTCGGCACAGGCTCCGCAGACGGTACGAATCGGTCTCGCGTACGTCCAGTCGGTGAGCAAGGACGACGCTTCGGCTCTCGTGGGGGAGCGGGTCACGAACGGGCCCTACCGGGACGTCGGAGACCTGGCGCGACGTGTGCCGCTCTCGAAGGACGGCCTGGTGGCGCTCGTCGAGGGAGGAGCGTGTGACGGCTTCGGGTCAAAGCGACGTGATCTCCTCTGGGAGCTCGGCCTTGCTACACGGCCGACCTCCGTCCCGGGAACGCAGGGTGCGGCGAAGCAACTCACGCTCTCGCTCGACCCGACGGCGGCGACCCCGGCGCTTCGTGATCTCACGCGTTGGGAGCGCATGGCATCCGATTACCGTCTCACCGGGCTTTCGGTTGGCGTGCACCCGCTCCTGCTCCTGCGTCCGTATCTTCCGGACGGAACGCTTCGAAGTGACGATCTCCACCGTGCGGGCCATCGCTCGAACGTCTCCTATGCAGGTCTCGCGATCGCCAGGCAGCGGCCCTCCACGGCCAACGGCATCGTGTTCATGTTGCTCGAGGATGAATGCGGCCAGGTCAACCTGATCGTCCCGAAAGACGTCTACGAGCGATACCGTGCGATCGTCCGCAACGAGTCGTTGCTCCTCGCCCACGGTCGCTACGAGCGGGTGGGGGAGAACAGGAACATCCTCGTCTCGTCGATCGAGACCCTGGTCGCGTTGGCCCGGCAGATCGCCGATCTCGATGTCGGGGCCGCACTTCCCCGGGCACACCACTTCGGGGGTCGCTGATCTCTGGCCCCCTCAGTCGCGTTGATGTCGATTCACGTCTACGGTTGCACGCTCGGATCGGTCAGCCCGATCGCCCACAACGAGCACGGATTGGGAGGCGAGTGATGGCGAAGTATGCGCTGCTCTATCGCGGTGGCGGAGGAATGCCCGAAACCCCCGAAGAGGGCAAGAAGATCATGGCGGCGTGGATGACCTGGTACGGCGCGTTGGGGGAGGCCGTTTCCGACGGCGGCGCACCGTTTGGCCCGTCTCTGAGCATCTCCGCCGACGGCGGACGCGCACCGAACGCCCCAAGCGGCCTCTCCGGGTACACGATCCTGACGGCTGACAACCTTGAAGCCGCGACCGAGATGGCGTCTGGATGCCCGGTCCTCGCAGGCGGCGGAGCGGTGGACGTCTACGAGCGCATCGACATGGAGATGTAGCGGGGCGCCACCGCCCGTACTAGCCGCCGACGGTACGGGCGAGCAGGCTGGCCTCCACGTACTCGGCAACCGGTGCGAATCCGAGTCGCGCGTACGATGCGATTGCGGCCTCATTGTTCGCCCTGACGTTGAGAGCGATCGTCTCGATCCCGTCGTCGAGGAGCAGCCTGCAGAGCGAGGCGCACGCACCGCGTGCGAGACCTCTGCCGCGGAGCTCCGGGAGCGTGGCGACGTTGCCGAGAGCGGCCACGCGCCACGTGGGGGAGTGAACATGCACTCCGGCTATGCAGGCGAGCAGACCGTTTTCCCTCACGCCGACGTACCGGCCCGTCGTAAGCATCCGCGGAACGAACCACGTGCCCGGGTAGGCCTTGGTGTAGAACGCGCGCACCTCGTCGAGCTCTTCGGGCGTGAGAATCTCTGTCTCGAGAGCGTGCCGATCGAGGAGGTCCGTGCGCTCGAGCGCGAACCTGAGGTGGGGCTCGGCATCCTCGATGACATAGCGCTCGGCAAGCGTGTCGAGCAGCCCGGGCGTTGCGTGCGTGTAGAGCACCGAGGGAAGAGACCAAGTGATTGCGGCGAGCAGCTCGCCCATCGACCTCTGCGGCGGCTCGGCGATGGCGATCAGTACCGGGATCCGCGGCTCGGTGTAGAGGAGTGTGACCTGCTCCAGGCGGCCGGCGGACTCCCAGCCGAACCAGACGGTGTGCGGCCATTCGAAGTCGTCGAGGTCGCCGAGCTCGTAGGCGTGGGCGCGTGGGTTCCGCCGGAGGAACCCTGCGATCTGCTCGCGGTCATCCAGGGCGACGGCCGGCATCGGGGGAGCGTACTCGTGCTCGGGTCGCGAAACGAGTGTCAGTCTGTGGCGTCGCCGGCGATCCTGCGAATCTCCTCGAGAGTTGTGATGCCCGCGACGGCGAGGCGTACACCGTCCTCGCGGAGGGTCATCATTCCCTGTGAGATCGCCATTGCCTCGATCTCACGTGTCGGAGCACCGATGAGTTGCGAGATCTCGTCGGTCATGGCGAGAACCTCGAAGAGCGGTACACGACCGCGGTATCCGATCCCACCGCACTCCTCGCAGCCGACGGCCTTGTAGATGTTCAGCTCTCCGTAGTTCTCCGGGATCCGGAGTGCTCGAAGGCTGGAGGGGTCGGGGATCGTCGGTTCGCAACACGCCTGGCACACACGCCGCGCGAGGCGCTGGCCGATGATGCAGTTGATCGACGTAGCGAGAATACTGGGCTCGATGTTCATGTCCCGCAGACGCTGAATTGCCGCAGCCGCAGTCTGGGCGTGCAAGGTCGTGAGCACGAGGTGCCCTGTCATCGCTGCCCGGAATGCAATCTGGGCGGTTTCCTCGTCGCGGACCTCGCCGACGAGCAACACGTCGGGATCGGAGCGCAAGATCGTTCTGAGCCCGTTCGCGAAGCTCAGCCCGGCCCTCGGGTTGACCTCGATCTGATCGAGGCCGGCCGCGCGGTACTCGACCGGGTCCTCGATCGTCGTCAACTGGCGATCGGGCGTGTTGAGCACCTGAAGACATGTGTAGAGCGTCGTCGTCTTGCCCGACCCGGTCGGGCCGACGACGACGATTGCTCCGAACGGTTGCGAGATCGCATGTTCGAGGGCGGCGCGGCTGCGTGGCCACATGCCGAGTGCATCGAGCGACTCGGGCGCCTCCCCCTGAGAGAGGATTCGCAGCGTGACCTTTTCGCCATGTGTCGTCGGGAGGATTGCGATGCGCACGTCGATCGATTGTCCGCCACGCTTGATCGAGACGCGCCCGTCCTGGGGGGCACGCCTCTCGGCGATGTCGAGGCCTCCCATAATCTTGAGGCGGCTCGCCACGGCGGCGCCTTGGGTGCCGGCGATGGACGTTAGTTCCCGCATGACGCCGTCGACGCGAACGCGAACGAAGAGGCGTCGTTGCTGCGGCGTGAAGTGAATGTCGGATGCGCCGACGTCGAGCGCTTTGGAGATCGCTCTGTTGATGAAGACGACCGCGGGCGTATCGTGGTTCAGGTCGAGGACGGTCGCGTCGTCCTCCGTCTCGGCCGCGCTCGTTACGACGTCCTCGATGTCGATCGTGGCTTCGTCGTTCAGTTTCGTGATCGCAAGCTCGATCGCGTCGGGAGCTGCCACGCACACGCGCACGGGCATACCGAGCGCGAGCCGAAGGTCGTCCGAGAACATCACATTCGTCGGGTCGGAGACAGCGACGAGGACATAGCCGTCGTCCATGATCTTGATCGGTATCGCCCCGTAGCGGCGGGCCAGGATCTCCGGGAGGAGCATCGCCGCGTCGATCTCGATGGACGCGAAATCGAGCTCCACGAAATCGAGGTCATGCTGCTCGGCAAGAACGCGGGTGACCTGCAATCGGGTTGCGAAACCGTTGCTGACGAGGATCTCGCCCAGACGAAGCTCCGGTTTCAGCCGCTTCTCTTGCAGTGCAACCTCGAGCTGCTCCGGTGTGACCGCGCCGTCGCGGACGAGGAGCGTCCCAAGGGCCGGCCACGGGTTCCTGGCTGCTTCCATGGTCGTCGTATCGGCAGCGTGGTTCCCTGAGTTGAGGGATTCCGCTCCGAGGGGCGTGAGATCGGTGAGACTCTCTGTAGCTCTCGCAAAAGAGGGCGTCTCGGTCGCAACGGGCGTCTTCGGCGCCCGGATGAGCGTCGAGCTCGTGAACGACGGCCCGGTCACGATCGTTCTCGGTTGATCGGGCCGTGCGGACGACCCGCCTTCGACACGACGGTGCTATCCTTCGGAGACCGCATTTCAGGCTTGACGAAATGGGCGCAAGAGCGCCCATTTTTGTTGAGGAAACGTCGTCCCGCAGAACGAGGAGACCGGTGGCAGACATGCTCGCGACGGAACGGAAGCTCGCCCGGGACATCGTCCCGGCGGTCGAGCGCGCCGTGCCGGGGGTGGAGGTTCTCGCGGTCGAACTCCTCTCGCCGAGCAGGTTCTGCGTCTACGTCGACCACGCAGGAGGCGTCGACCATGCGTTGTGCTCCCGGGTGACGGAGATCCTCTCGGACTACCGCGGCGCGTACACGATCGACGTGTCCTCGCCGGGTCTCGATCGGCCGTTACGCAGGCCAGAGCATTTCCGGGCCGCGATCGGCCAGGACGTTCAGATTCGCACGGCCGGTGAGATCTCCGGCAAAAAGAAGTTTCGCGGCCCTGTTGTGGCCGCGTCGGAACGGAGCCTCCGGATCGCCGACGGCGATGCGGAGCTCGACATCCCGTACGACGCAATCGTCCGGGGCAATCTGATCGATGAGGGATAGGTGACGTCATGACCGCTGAAATCATGGAAGGCATTCGCACGATCGAGCGCGAGAAAGGCATCGAGGCCGGCACGCTCGTGGCGGCGCTCGAGGACGCGCTGCTTGCCGCATACAAGAAGACGCCGGGCGCTTCTTGCCATGCCGAAGTGATTCTCGACGAGGAGGGCGACTTCAGGGTGTTCTCGATCGAGATCCCCGCCGACCTCGAAGAACGCCTCGTCGACGAGGCACGAGAGGCTGCGATCGACGAGCTCGAGCGCATCGAAGAGGAGACGGGCGAGCGACAGCACACGCTGATCAGCGACGCCGACCTCGAACTCGATTGGGCGCAGGTCCCGGAGGAGCTGATGGTGCGCGCCGACGCGACGCCCGAGGGCTTCGGCCGGATCGCTGCGATGACGGCCAAGCAGGTCATCCAGCAGCGCATCCGCGAGGCGGAGCGCATGATGATGTACGACGAGTACATCGACCGGCAGGGCGAGGTCGTCACCGGCATCGTGCAGCAGGCCGGCGACCGCAACAACGTGCTCGTCGACCTCGGCCGCGTCGAAGCGCTGCTTCCCCGGTCCGAGCAGGTCGATGGCGAGCGGTACGAACAGGGCTCGCGCATCAAGGCCGTGATCACCGAGGTCAGATCGGGGACGAAGGGCCCGCAGGTCATCCTGTCGCGCCGTGACCCCGAGTTGATCAAGACCCTCTTCGAGCTCGAGGTTCCCGAGATCGCGGATGGCCTGGTCGAGATCCGAGGTGTCGCTCGCGAGCCGGGCTATCGCTCGAAGATCGCTGTCGAATCGCATACGCAGGGCGTCGACCCCGTCGGAGCGTGCGTTGGGCCGCGCGGCTCGCGCGTCCGCATGGTCGTCTCGGAGTTGCGGGGCGAGAAGATCGACATCATCCCGTGGAACTCGGAGCCAGCTCGGTTCGTCGCCAAGGCGCTCTCTCCGGCCCGTGTCCGAGAGGTCTATATCGACGACGACACCCGAGAGGCAACCGTGGTCGTCCCCGACGACCAGCTTGCACTTGCGATCGGCAAGGAGGGTCTCAACGCCCGACTTGCCGCGCGGCTCACTGGCTGGAAGGTCGACATCCAGTCCGATACGGAGTTCGCCAAGGCCGAGGCCGAAGCCGCGTACGCGGGCGAGGACGACACGCAGGAGTTCTCGGGGCGTTGTGCAGCGATGCTCACGAACGGGAAGCGCTGCCCGAACGCGGCACTTCCGGGCTCGCACTACTGCGGTGTCCCGGCGCATCAGGAGCTCCACGGCACTGCGCCTCCCGCTGAGCTTCCGGAGGACGACGCGGCTGACGAGATCGACGAGGCCGTCGCCGAGGTGATCACGGAGGTTGCCGAGGCAGAGGCGGTTCTCGATGCGATCGTCGAGGATGCCGTCGCAGCCGGACAACTCTCCGTGGAGGAGGGCGTGGCGCTGGAGGAGGCGATCGAGCACGCAGCCGCTGAGGTGGCCGACGAGGAGATCGCTGCCGCAGTTGCCGAGGAGGAAGAGTCTCCTGACGCATGACCGCTTCGCCGGAGAGGACGTGCGTGGGCTGCGGGCGCAAGGCTCCACAGTCGGATTTGCTGCGCTTCGGCACCGTCGACGGACGGCTGACGGTCGGTCGCACGCTCCCCGGAAGGGGTGCCTACACGTGCAGGCGGCTCGTGTGCTTCGAGCGGGCAACCGCGGCGCGCGGCTTCAACCGGGTGCTTCGCCGCACGGTGCTCGTCGAGCGGGAACTCGCGCGCCACTACACTGACAGCTGATGGCAGACGAACCCAACAAGCCAAGTCGCCCGATTCGGCCCCGCGGAGGCCCCTCTGGGCGGAAGCGCCGCGTCGTCATCGACGGCGGCAACTCCCGCGGGCGAGACGGCCGTCAGGCACGCGATCGCAGTGCCTCACAGGAGACGCAGTCGAGGCAGCAGCCCGTTGCGGCTCCCACCGGTCCGGTCACGGTGCCGTCGGGCGTCAGCGTCAAGGATCTCTCCGCCGCCCTCGGCATCACCGTCGCCCAGATCATCAAGATCATGATGGGCCTCGGCGAGATGGCTACCATCACGCAGTCGCTGAGCGATGAGTCTGTTCTGCTGATCGCCACCGAGGTCGATCGCGAGGTCGTGATCAAGCACGCGGCCGACGACGACTCGGAGCCGGAAGTCTTCGAGGATGCAGACGACGATCTTGCTGCGCGTCCGCCGGTCGTGACGATCATGGGTCACGTAGACCACGGCAAGACCACACTGCTCGACGCGATCCGCGAGACGTCGGTCGTCGACACCGAGGCCGGTGGAATCACGCAGCACATCGGTGCGTACCAGGCCGTTCTCGACGGGCGCCGGATCACGTTCCTCGACACGCCCGGGCATGAGGCTTTCACGGCAATGCGCGCCCGCGGCGCCAAGATCACGGACATTGCGATCCTGGTCGTCGCTGCGGACGACGGCGTGATGCCACAGACGCGCGAGTCGATTTCGCACGCTCGAGCCGCCGGAGTGCCGATTGTCGTTGCCGTCAACAAGATCGACGTTCCGAACGCAAATCTCGACCGCGTCCGCTCGGAGCTTGCGACAGAGGGCCTGCAGCCCGAGGAGTGGGGCGGCACGACACAGTTTGCCGAGGTCTCCGCGAAGCAGCGACTCAACCTCGACGAGCTGCTGGAGAAGCTCCTGCTCGTCGCCGACGCCGAGCTCGATCTCCGCGCCAATCCATCTGCCGAAGCATCAGGCCCCATCATCGAATCACGCCTCGACGTCGGACGCGGCCCGGTCGCAACGATGCTCGTTCATCGCGGCACCTTGCGCGTCGGCGACGCGATCGTCGCAGGTGACGCCTCGGGCAAGGTCAGGGCGCTCTACGACTACAAGGGCGAGAAGGTCAAGGAAGCCCGTCCCGGTGAGCCGGTCGAGATTCTCGGCTTCGATCGCCCGCCGCCGGCAGGGGAGCTCGCGCGCGTCGTGGAACACGAGCGTCTCGCCAAGGACATCGCCCAGAAGCGGGCAGGGCGCCTCCGTCGCGAGCAGCTCGCGCAGCGATCGAAGCGCGGCGTCTCGCTCGAGAGTCTGTTCTCGCAGCTGCAGGAGGGTGTCGTCCAGGACCTGAACATCGTCCTCAAGGGAGATGTCCAGGGATCCGTAGAGGCGTTGCTCGGCGAGCTCGGGAAGATCCAGCACTCCGAGGTGCGCGTCAACGTGATCCATACGGGTGTTGGCGGTATCACCGAGAACGACATCAATCTTGCGTCTGCCTCGAACGCCCTCGTGATCGGCTTCAACGTGCGTCCGAGCGCAGAGGCGCGTGCCCTCGCTGATCGGGAGGGCGTCGACATCCGCACATACCGCGTCATCTACCAGCTCACCGATGAGATTCAGCAGGCGCTCGTGGGCATGCTGACGCCGGTTCAGACCGAGGAGACGATGGGCGAGGCCGAGGTCCGTGCGCTCTTCAAGGTCTCGCGGCTCGGCACAATCGCGGGCTGCATGGTCACGACCGGCACGATCAGGCGGAACGCACAAGTGCGCGTCGTGCGTGACGGCACCGAGATCTACGACACGTCGATTTCGCAGCTGAAGCGGTTCAAGGACGATGCGCGCGAGGTCACCGAGGGTTTCTAGTGCGGAATCCTTCTCGAGGGGTACAACGACCTCAAGGAGGGCGACATCCTCGAGGCCTACGAGACGAAGCAGATCGAGCGAACCGACCTTGCCGAGGCGGTTCGAGCGCCGGCGGCCGTGGCTGAGACGGCGGAGCCGCCTGCCGACGAGGACGCTGAAGAAGCGTGACCCGGTCGGCCGCTTCGGCCGTCCCTCGTCCGGCCAGTTCAGAGAGGTGCGTCGCAGTGTCTCGGTGCACCCGCACCCCGCGATCAGGTCGTCGAGCGATGGGCGACCGCCACGACCGCTTCAATAGGTCCATGGCGACGGGGTTCATCGGCATCTACAGCTTCGAGCTCCTCATTCCGGAGAGCCACTCACTGAAGGAGAAGCGCATGGTCATTCGCTCGGTCAAGGCGCAGCTCACAAACCGGGTTGCCTGCTCGATCGCCGAGGTCGATCACCACGACGTCTGGCAGCGCTCACGACTTACGCTCGCGTGCGTTGCGCGTGAGGTGGGGGAGGCCGACCGTCTGGTGGATACGGCGGAGCGATGGCTGGCGGCGCAGGACTTCGAGCTCATCTCCCACGAGCGCGAACTGGTGTCGCTCGATGACTAGGAATCCGTCCCGTTCGCCGAGAATGCGCCGGGTCGACGAGGCGATCAAGGCGGTCGTCTCCGAGACGATTCCGACCCTGAAGGATCCGCGCATCGGCTTTGTCACCGTGACGGGTGTCGTCACGACCTCCGACCTGGCTCAGGCAACCGTGTGGCTCAGCGTCTATGGCGGCGAGAAGCGTCGTCAGGCGACGCTGACGGCCCTCGAAGGAGCCGCCGGGATCCTCCAGTCGCGGGTCAATCACGACCTTCGCCTGCGACGAACGCCTCATCTCGTGTTCCAATACGACCCGTCGGTCGAGGACGGCGTTCGGATGTCGAAGCTGATCGACGAGCTCGATCCAGGCCCCGAAGAGGTGATGGCGGATGACGACAAAAACTGATCTCGCCGCAGTCGCCGACGTACTGCGCACGCACGACCGCTTCCTCGTTACCTCGCACGAGAACCCTGATGGTGACGCGCTCGGGTCGTTGCTCGCGATGCACCTCGCCCTCGTCGAACTCGGGAAGGATAGCGTCATGGTGCTCGTCGGCGAGACGCCGCTCCCTGCGGAGTACGGGTTCCTCGGTGTCGCCGGCGCGGGGTTGATCCGAGCGATTCCGGGCGATCAGTCCAGCCGCGTGCTCGTTGCGGTGGACTGCGCCCAGGCGACACGATTGACCGACGAGCGACTGCTCGATGCCGCCGTGGTCATCAACATCGACCATCACCACGACAACACCCGCTTTGGTGCCGTGAACCTCGTCGTCGCCGACGCATCGTCGACGGCCGAGGTACTGGCCGATGTCTTCGGCGAGCTAGGGCTAGCGCTGACACCGGCTATCGCCGAGGCGTTGTACACGGGGCTCGTCACTGATACCGGACGATTCCAGTACTCCAACACGACCTCCAGGGCACTCCACCTCGCTGCGGAGCTCGTCGAGGCGCGAGCAGACCCTCAGCGTGTCTTTCAGGCGGTCTACGAGTCCATGCCCTTCCCGAAACTGAAGCTCCTCGCGCGCGCTCTCGAGCGCACGTCGCTCCATGTCGACGGTCGCGTCGTGATCGCCTACCTCGTCAGGGACGACTTCGCTGACGTGGGCGCGCTCGAGTCGTACTCCGAGGGCATCATCGACGTGCTGCGCGCAGTGGAGGGCGTGGAGCTTGCGGCGCTGATTCGCGAGCAGACGCGCGACGACGGCCCAACCCGGAAGGCCTCTCTCCGCTCCTCGACCGAAAGGGTCGACGTGTCCGCGATTGCGCGCAAGTGCGACGGTGGAGGTCATCGCCAGGCCGCCGGATTCTCGAGCGATCTCCCGCTCGACGAGGTGATCGCGTTTATCGTGGCCGAGTTCACCGCACTCCCCGTGTTCACGGCCTGAGGTCGAGCTGAGGCATGGCGATCCCGAAGGCACTCGATCCGACCGGCGTCATTCTCGTCGACAAGCCGGCCGGACCATCGTCGTTTGCGGTGCTCGCGGGAGTGCGCTCTCGCACACGTGCGAAGACCGGTCACGCGGGGACGCTCGATCCGTTCGCAACAGGTCTCTTGCTTCTGTTGTCCGGTCGGGCAACTAGACTGGCGTCATGCTTCGTCGGGCTTCCCAAGCGCTACCTCACGGACGTCGACCTCTCCTGTCGGACGACGACCGGCGATCCCGAGGGCGATCCGCTCGACGCGCACGAGCCGCCGAGTCTCGCGGAGCTCGAGGCGTCGCTCGCGGCCCTCCGTGGTGACGTCGAACTACCGATTCCTACGGCCTCAGCCGTAAAGATCGGTGGTGAGCGCGCCTATCGCCTGCACCGCAAGGGGATTGCGGTCGAGATGCCCATGCGTCGCTCGCGCGTCGACGCGCTCGAGGTCATTGCGTATACGGCCGGCATCGCGACGCTGGACGTGGCCGTCAGCTCGGGGACGTATGTCCGCTCGATCGCGGACGCGCTCGGCGGGCATTGCAGCGCCCTGCGACGAACGGAAGTCGGGCCGTTCACGGTCGCAGAGGCGGACGCCGAGCGGGTGATCCCGATCGAGGACGCGCTCGGGCGCGTCGGGCTCACACTCGCCGAAGCCGACGCTGACCGCCGGAGCCGGGCAGACGGCGATCGTAGTCGGGCGGCAGCGCAGGCAGTGCTGGAGGCCTCGGGGTCTGTGGCGGAACCGGCAGGCGTGCTGTCTGTGGGTGAACCTCTGGGCCACGGTCAGGGCCAACCGCAGGGCCAGGGCCAACGCCAAGGCCCGAGCCAGGGTAATGCGCGTCCGGGCGAAGCTCACTGATGCGCATCGCGCACGCACCCGCGCAGCTCGACCGTCAGCCGCGAGCCGTCGCGATCGGCACCTTCGACGGAGTCCACCGAGGACACCGGAGCGTCATCCAGGCCGCGATCAACACCGGCCTCGCGCCGACGGTAATCACGTTCGATCCGCATCCGCGCATCGCGCTCGGGAATCATGTCGAGCTGATCTCGACGCTGGAACGACGGCTGGAGCTCCTCGGCGAGGCCGGGGTGGAGGCGACGCTCATCGCATCCTTCACGCCCGAGCTGATGTCGCTCGAGCCCGAGGTGTTCGCCGAGCGGTATCTCAGGGGAATCGGCGCCGAGGCGGTCGCGGCCGGTGAGGACTTCCGATTCGGGGCACGTCGCCGTGGCGACCTCACGATGCTGGATCGGCTCGGGTTCGAGATCCTCGCCGTCGAGATGGTCGCGGGTGTCTCGTCGTCCGCGATTCGGAGGGCGCTGCAGGACGGCGACGTTCGTGGAGCCGCTGCGATGCTCGGCCGGCCCTTCGAACTCGACGGCATCGTGGTGGCAGGCGACCAGCGTGGCGGCACACTTGGGTACCCGACGGCGAACCTCGCTCTCGATCCGCACGCTGTCTGCCCGTTGTACGGCATCTACGCGGGTGCGGCACTGGATCACCGCGCGGCGGTCTCCATCGGGACGAACCCGCACTACGGAGGTACCGAACGGCGGATCGAGCCGTACCTGCTCGACTTCGAGGGCGACCTCTACGGCAAACGGCTCGTCGTCGAGATGTGGGAGCGCCTCAGAGACGAGATGGCGTTCGACTCGGAGGAGCATCTCGTGGCTCAGATCGGTCGCGACGTCGAGGCGACACGCGCGGCCATCCGACCCGAGAAGATGGGCTGACCGGGCTCCGGCCTACGGTCTCGTCCGAGGCTCCGGGTTGGCGACGCCTATCGGCGCGCCTGCGGCGAACGCGTCGAGCTGCGCGAAGGCTTCCGCGAAGTAGCTCTCGTACGTCTCCCACGTGACATAACCAAGGTGCGGCGTCGCGAGCACCGAGGGATGGTGCAGGATCGGATCCTCGATCGCAGGCTCATCGTCGAAGACGTCGATCGCCGCGCGACCTGGGCGGCCAGCGCGCAGCGCGGCATCGAGCGCCCCTGGCTCGATCAGGCCTGCCCGAGCTGTGTTGACGAGCAACGCATCGGGCTTCATTGCAGCGAGGTGCGGTCGGGTCACGATCCCGCGCGTCTCGGGAGAAAGCTTGAGTTGCAGGCTGACGACGTCGGCGCGTGTGAAGAGCGACCCGAGCTCCCGCTCGGGCTCGTGACCATCTGCTCGCGCCCGCGCGAGCGACCCTTCGCGACCCCAGGCGAGCACGTGCATCCCGAGAGCCACCCCGTATCGGGCCACGAGCGCGCCGATCGCCCCGTACCCGACGATCCCGAGCGTCTTGCCGTTGAGCTCGACGCCGATGGTGGATTGCCACGTCCCCGAACGGAGTGCGACCGCGTCTTCGACGATCCGGCGGGAGGAGGCGAGGATGAGGGCCAACGTCAGTTCTGCGGGCGCGTACGACGACCCGCCTCCGCTGCAGACGACGATTCCGCGCTCGGTGCATGCCGTGAGATCGATGTGCGGCATGCCGCGACCCGTCTGGCAGATGAGGCGCAGATCCGGCACCCGGTCGAGCAGGGACGAATCGATTGGTGTTCGCTCACGGATGAGCACGAGCGCCTCTGCGTCGCCGATTTGCGCAGCTCGCTCTGCGACCGTCGTCGGTCGTGCCGCATGGACGACGATCTCGTGGTCCGTGACGTCAGAGAAACACCGTAGGCGCTCGACAGCCCGCTGGTAGTCCTCCATTACGACCACGCGCATCATCGGACAGTAGTGGATCGCGGGACGGGAGGAATCAGGCGTGCAAAGCCATGAATCCCGCATGGATGCTACGATCCCGCCGGACCCTCTCTCGGCTGGCCGTGTCTTCCTTCACGCCGCGCTTGGAGTGTGGAATCTCAACGCAAGGAGGACGTATGCCCCTCACCAAGGAAGTCAAGCAGGAACTGATCGGCAAGCATGGCCGCACGTCGACCGATACGGGTTCGCCCGAGGTACAGGTCGCGATGCTGACAAAGCGCATCAACGACCTCACCGAGCACCTTCGGACGCACTCGAAGGATCACCACTCGCGTCGCGGTCTGTTGAAGCTCGTCGGGCGCCGTCGTCGGTTCCTCACGTACATGCAGAAGAACGACCTCGAGGGCTATCGCGCCCTCATCAAGGAACTGGGCCTGCGCCGCTAGATCGAAGGATCTCGGCGCACGTCCCACCGGCGGGAGGTGGGTGTTTGATCGAGCCGTGTACAGAAGCACGGTTGGCTCAAACTTCCACCTTCCGAAAAGAGAAAGAAGGAAGGAACACACATATGAGCATCGCAACCGGGCGTCAAGCCACGGTGTCGATCGAGATCGGTGGTCAGGAGATCACCTTCGAGACCGGCAAGCTCGCCAAGCAGGCCGACGGCGCAGTCGTCGTCCGCTCCGGCGACACGATGATCCTCGCGACGGCCGTCGGCCGGCAGGAGGCCCGCCCTGACGCGGACTTCTTCCCGCTCACGATCGACGTCGAGGAGCGGATGTACGCCGCCGGGAAGATCCCGGG
>NZ_JBDSNT010000003.1:0-8133 GCF_039915195.1 Gaiella sp. | reverse complement strand
GGGGCGAGGTCGATTCCCCGGCGGCCGCGGATCTCGAGCGGAGCCCGCAGCAGCCCCGCGGGCACGCGCCCGCGCTCGATCGCATCGAACGTGAGGCGCGCGCTCCGATCACCGAATGCTCCCTCCGCATAGCGGTACCCGTACCGATCGAAGACGAGGTTGAGACCTGCGCTCGGCCCGAGCTCGATCAGGTCGAGTGGCAGCCCCGTCGCGCGGGCGATCGTCAGAAAGGCGGGAACGAGCGCCACGCAGCGCTGCGTCTCGTTCGTCTGGACGCCCTGCTCCTCGACGAAGCGGCGCAGCGAAACGGGATGCGCTTCGAGCGCAGCGCTGAAATCGTCCCACCCACCAGAGAGCGCGTTCGGCGCGATGCCGAGCAGGACGTGGTGATGGACGGCTCCGAAGAGGCGAAGTCCGAGATCCCACGACACGTCGTCACCGACGATGCGTCGTGCGGGCGTGGTGTCCTCGGCGAGCTGCGCGGCGAGTCGCGCGTACACCGGTGAGCCGAGCAGAGCGAAGTGCTCCGCCTGTCGGCGGAGCACGTCGCTCTGCAGTTCTGCTGAGGTCAGGCCGCCTCGGCCTGGGCGAGCGCGGCTTTCGCCTGCTCGGCGACCGCGGCGAACGCTGCCGGATCGGAGACCGCGATGTCGGCGAGCGACTTCCGGTCGAGCTCGATTCCCGCCTTGCTCAGGCCGGACATGAACTGGTTGTACGACAGTCCGTGGAGCCGTGCCGCCGCGTTGATGCGAACGATCCAGAGCCGCCGGAACGTGCGCTTCTTGTTCTTCCTGTCGCGATAGGCGTAGGTGAGCGAATGCTCGACCTGCTCCTTGGCGTACGTGTAGTGCGAGTTCTTGAGACCCCAGTAGCCCTTTGCCTGGCTCAGAACCTTGCGGCGCTTCTTGCGTGCAGCAACAGATCGCTTCACCCTGGGCATCGGTTACCTCAACCCCAGTAGTCGCTTGACGCGCGGCACGTCGTTCGCCGCAACCGGCTGATCCTTGCGGAAGCCGCGCTTACGCTTCGAGCTCTTGTGCTCCAGGTTGTGGCTCTTCATCCCGTGGCGCCGCATCAACTTCCCCGTTCCGGTCACCTTGAAGCGCTTCTTCGCTCCGCTTCCCGTCTTCACTTTTGGCATCTGGGTTCACTCCTGCGTTCTTTGTCGGCCCGAAGACCATGATCATGTTGCGTCCGTCGATCAGAGGCGGCTGCTCGATCTGCCCGACATCCTTGATGTCCTCGGCGAGTCGCATCAGAAGGTCGCGCCCACGCTCGGGATGCAGGTTCTCTCTGCCCCGGAACATGATCGTGACCTTGACCTTCGCCCGCGTGTTGAGAAAGCGAACGACGTGGCCCCTCTTGGTCTCGTAGTCGTGGATTCCAATCTTTGGTCTGAGCTTGATCTCCTTGACGTTGATCTGCGACTGGTGCTTTCGCGCGACCTTCGCCTTCTGTTCCTGTTCGTAGCGGTACTTCCCGTAATCCATCACCCGGGCGACGGGCGGATCTGCCTGCGCTGCCACCTCGACGAGGTCGAGATTCTTGCTGTAGGCGTACTCGCGCGCCTCATCGGTCGACTTGATCCCGATCTGCTCCCCGTCCTCGCCCACGAGCCGTACGTTCGGCACGCGGATCTGGTCGTTGATCCTTTCCGTCTGGACGACGGGCCGGGTCCTGTCTTCAGGACGGCGCCGGGGTCTCAAAGGCTTCTCATCAAGCTATGTCTCTCTTCAAAACCGTGAAGTTCCTTCCGGTAAACGTCAAAAGCCGCTGGCAGGCAGCGGCACCGTTTCCCTCGTCGTTCGACTCGGTTGAACCCGCGCAGCTCGTGGCTGTAACACGCACGGCTCCGGAGGTGAGGGTAACGGCCCCTACTTTGCAGGTGGAAAGCGTAGCAGGGCCTAGACCCTGCATGTAGGGCCTATGCGGAGCCGAGTGAAACGAGGCGCAGGTCGCCCTCCACGACGCAACAGCCGCCCCGCACACGAGGACGAGGACGAGGACGAGGCTCCGCCTCGCCCCTACGCCGACGTAGTTGCCGCCGCAAGATCGCCGAGCAGCTCGTCGAGCGATCGGATCGACTGCCCTTCCCCACGCGTGCGCACGGCGAGCGCCGCCTCCGACTCTCGCTCGCCGAAGACGACGACGACCGGGATCTTCTCGAGCTCGCTGTCGCGGATCCGCTTGCCGAGCGTCTCGTCGCGCTCATCGACGTCAACGCGGTAGCCGGCGTCTCGAAGGCCGTCGGCAATGGCATGTGCGCCCTCACGGTGCTGCTCGCTCACGGCGAGCAGCCGCACCTGGACGGGCGCGAGCCAGAGCGGGAACGCTCCGCCGAAGTGCTCGATGATGATCCCGATGAACCGCTCGAGCGACCCGAAGAAGGCGCGATGCACGACGAAGACGGGGTGCTCCCGGTTGTCCGACCCCATGTAGGTGAGACCGAACCGGGCGGGCATCTGGGCGTCCAGCTGAATGGTGCCAAGTTGCCACGAACGGTCGAGCGCGTCGGTGATGTGCAGGTCGATCTTGGGCCCGTAGAACGACCCCTCACCCGCTCCGACGAAGTACTCGATCTCGTGTCGGTCGAGCGCCTCGATCAGCTTGCCCTCGGTGAAATCCCATTCCTCGTCGGCGCCGAGCTTGTTCTCGGGCCGCGTCGACAGCTCTGCGCGCGGTTCGATCCCGAAAAGGCCGTAGAGGTACCGGAGATACTCGAGGCACTGGTCGAGCTCGCTGTCGATCTGCTCGCGCGAGCAGAAGATGTGCGCGTCGTCCTGGGTCACATAGCGGACGCGAGTGAGCCCGTGGAGCGCGCCCGCGAGCTCGTTTCGGTGCAGGGGTGCAGCCTCGGCGAACCGCAGCGGCAGCTCGCGGTAGCTCCGGAGCTGGCTCCCGAAGAGGAGCATGTGCCCGGGGCAATTCATGGGCTTGATCGCGTACGTGTGCTCGTCGTCGATCGGAATCAAGAACATGTTCTCGCGGAACTTGTCCCAGTGACCCGACGTGACCCAGAGCGCCTTGTCGTAGATCAGTGGGGTCTTCACCTCGGAGTACCCACGTCGTGCGTTCTCGCGCCGCCGGAGATCTTCGAGTGCGTTGAAGATCGCCATCCCCTTCGGATGCCAGAAAGGCGATCCGGGCGAGTGCTCGTCGAAGTGGAAGAGGTCGAGCTCGGCGCCGAGGCGTCGGTGATCCCGCGCCCGAGCCTGATCGAGCCGCTCGAGGTGGGCGTCGAGATCCTTCTGACCGAAGAACGCCGTGCCGTAGATCCGCGTCAGCTGCGCGTTGTCCGAGTCGCCGCGCCAGTACGCGCCCGCTAACGAGGTGAGCTTGAAGGCCTTGATCGGCGCCGAGGTCTGCAGGTGAGGGCCGCGACACAGGTCGGTAAAGTCGCCCTGCGTGTAGAGCGAGATCGCACCCTCCGCGGTTTCGACGAGCTCGACCTTGTACGGCTCGCCCTCCGCCGCGAATCGCTCGCGCGCCTGCTCGGCCGTGATCTCCTCGCGCTCCCACGCCCGGCCCTCGGCAAGCTCCCGCTGCACTTCTGCCTCGATCGCCTCGAGGTCTGCGTCGTTGATCGGGGTCGGAAAGTCGAAGTCGTAGTAGAAGCCGTTGTCGATCGGCGGGCCAATCGCGACCTTCACGCCCGGGTGCAGCCGTCGCACGGCCTCGGCGAGGAGGTGCGCGGCGGAGTGGCGAAGGACCGCGAGCGCGTCGGGATCCTGCGTGTCTCGCGTCGTCAGGATCTGGAGCTTCGCACCGTCCGGCAACGGTAATCGGAGGTCCTGTGCAACACCGTCGGCCTTGACCAGCACGGCCTGTTCGGCGAGCTTCGGGCCGATCGCGCGCGCCGCATCGAGGCCGCTCGCACCGTCGGCGAGCTCGAGCTCGGTTCCATCGGGGAGGAGAACGTGCACGCTCCCAGGATAGACGCGACGCGGAAGCCAGGTTCACTCGTGCGAGCGATACACGCTCGCCCACCAGCGTGCCGACGATAGATCAATGCCGCTGCCCGTCAACACGAATCCCACTGATCCCGCTCAGGCCGAACGACTTCTGTGGCGGGCCGGTTTTGACCCGGCTCCGGGTGAGAAGCGCGTGCTCGCAGCGCGTGGCCTCGACGGGGCTGCTGTCCACCTCCTAACGACGGGGCCTGACAGACTCACTGGTGGCTCGATCGATTGGTGGGGTGCTCACTCGGTGACCACAAGGCGCGCGGCATGAAATCAACGCTCGCCGTTCGGGAGTAGGGATTCAAGCGCCGCAGGCGTCCGGACGATAGAGCAGCGATGGCCGAGATACCGACCTACGAGGGCACGTTCGGGCACGCTGAGGCGGAGCGTCTGCTCTGGCGCGCCGGATTCGGCCCGCGGAGGGGACAGGCGGCGACCCTCGCCAACCTTGGCCTCAACGGGGCAGTTCGCTCGCTCACGCATCCCCCCGGGGAGCGCTGGGTTGGGCCACGGCCGCGCGACGAAAAGGGACGCCCGCTCGCACCCGCCGACGCCTGGGGGCACGATCACCTCTGGTGGCTCGATCGGATGGTCAGAACGAGCCGTCCGCTCGTCGAGCGCATGACCCTCGTCTGGCACGACTGGTTTGCCACCTCGAATGCAGGCGTCGGATCGCAGAAGCTGATGCTCGCGCAGAACAGGCTCCTGCGCCGCTACGCGCTCGGGAGCTTCGACCGGCTACTCGTGTCGATCACAGCCAACCCGGCGATGCTGATCTGGCTCTCCGGCACGGACAACCGGAAGGACGCGCCGAACGAGAACTACGGCCGAGAGCTAATGGAGCTGTTCACGCTCGGCGAGGGGAACGGCTACACGGAGCGCGACGTGCGCGAGCAGGCCCGAGCACTGACCGGGTGGACGAGCACGTGGAAGCGAGGCAAAGGTCAGACCGACTTCCGCTTCGACTCGAAGCGCCACGACACCGGGGTGAAGACCGTATTCGGGAAGAAGGGCACCTACGCGTGGCGGGATTCCGCGTCTCTCTGCGTCCACCATCCGAAGCACGCACCGTTCTTCGTGCAGAAGCTCTGGAGCTACTTCATCCCCGAACCCCCGGACCCGAGGACACGAGCGGGGCTCGAGGCGCTCTACCGCGAGGGGTTCGAGGTACGCCCCGTTCTCGACGCGATCCTCCGCCATCCCGCGCTCTACACCGGCCCGCGCATGGTGAAGCCCCCGGTCGTCTACATCGCAGGTCTCCTGCGAGGGCTCAACCGCGGCGTCGACACGACGGCGTGGGTCTGGCTCTCCGACGGTGCCGGGCAGCGGCTCTTCAATCCACCGAACGTCGCCGGCTGGGACGACTCGCGCTGGCTCGATACCAATGCATTCCGCGGCCGGTGGTACATCGCGAACACCGCCCTCGAGAAGGTGTCGCTCGGGGACAAGAAGGGCAAGAAAGGCCCAAAGATTCCGAACGACCCGGAGGCGATCGTCAAGGGCGCGCTCGCCGTCCTCGGGAACCCGACGATCCGGCCCGAGACGCGTCGTGAGCTACTCACCTTTGCCCGAGGATCGTTGCAGGGCACGACCGGCTGGAAGGCCGAGTCGTATCCACCGCTCGTCGCGAACGCTGTACGCCAGCTCCTCGCCGTGTCCCCCGACCTCCAGACCTGCTGATGGGTTGCTGCAACGAACATTCCCGATCGGAGCTCCTGCGGCGCGGACTCGCCGAGGCGGGCAAAGGGCTGCCGGCTATAGAACCGGGAATGCCGATGCCGGCCGGGACGGGGCTCGACCGACGAACGTTCGTCGCGCGCGGCGTCGGACTCGCGCTCGCGGTCTATGGCGGTGCAGCGCTCCGCCCACAGGTATTCGATGAAGGAATTGCGGCCGCTGCCGCGGCCGGCCCACAACAGAAGGTTCTCGTATCGGTTTTCCTGGACGGTGGAGCCGACTCGCTCTCGCTCCTCGCTCCGACGGGCGATCCCCTCTATCGCCAGCTCCGACCGCGTCTCGCTCTGGCGGAGGGATCCGGGTCGGCGTTCACCGAGGACCCACGGCTGACGTGGCATCCGTCGTTGGCCCCTCTCGCGCAGCTCCACGGCGAGGGCAAGGTCAACGTCATCCCGGGCATCGGGTACGACGATCCAAACCAATCTCACTTCACGTCACGGCACTACTGGGAGGTCGGGGCGGCGGACGAGCGCCTCGCGACCGGGTGGCTCGGGCGGTATCTCGACCGTGTCGGCAGGCACGACAACCCGCTGCAGGGGTTGTCCCTCGACTGGAGCCTTCAGCCATCCCTGGCGACGGCGAGGATGCCCGTGGCCGCCGTCGATGCCCCCGATCGGTACGACTTCTGGGCGCGCGGCGTCTGGGGCGACGTCGGGACGCGAATGGTCGAGACGATCGCGAAGCTCGGAGAGCTCCCCACCCATGGTGATCCAGGCCTGAAGCAGGCGAGCGAAGCGGCGAAGCAGTCGGCACGCCTCTACGAGCAGCTGGCGCCGTTCCGGCCGAAGGACGATCGCAAGTCGATCGTCAGCCCTGTCGCGTATCCCGCTGGCGACGACCGGTTTCCGCGACGCCTCGCGGGACTTGCGGCGATGCTCGCTGCCGGTCTACCTCTTCGGGTCGTCGCTCTGTCAGCGCCCGGCGGCTACGACACGCACGACAACCAGGCACAGGGCCTGTCCGACGATCTCAAGCTCACCGCCGACTCGTTGCTCGCGTTTCAACGCGACCTCGAAGCTCGCGGGCTCGCCGATCGCGTCCTCGTTCACGTCTGGACGGAGTTCGGACGACGCGCGAAGGAGAATGGATCGGGCGGAACGGACCATGGAGCCGCCGGAGCGGGGTTCCTGATCGGCTCGCAGGTCTCGGGGCAGATGATCGGCGAGTTCCCGGGCCTCGGAAAGCTCGATGAGCAGGGCAATCTCCGCGCCACGAGCGATTTCCGCGGGCTCTATCGTGCAATCCTCGAAGACTGGCTTGGAACGGACGCCGCGGCGATCATTCCCGGCGCACAGAAGTTCGCCCGCCCCAGGATCCTTCGATGAAAACACGACTTGCTACCGCGACAATCCTCGCTTTCGCACTCGTACCAGCGGCTACGGCAGCCGCACCCACACCGGCCCGCCTCCAGGTCTCGGGCGACGAGTTCAGCCTCGCCCTCTCACGCGCCTCGATCCGGAAGGGCCAGGCGATCATCGAGCTCGTCAACTATGGCGAGGACGATCACGATCTTGCGCTCCGCCGAATTGGAGGCGCGCGCACGTATCGCGTCGGTGTCGTCGAGCCGGGACAGACCGGCTCGCTCGCGGCACGCTTCCGCCCCGGCCGCTTCACGCTCTGGTGCACGCTCGCCGATCACCGCACCCGCGGGATGCGCGCGACGCTGACCGTGCGTTAGCTGCGACCGCCGCCGAGGAGCGAGAGCAGCAGCAGGAAGACGTTGAAGACGTCGAGAAAGATCGACGCTGCAAGCAGTGGCGCAGCCTGGATCGAGTCGGCGCGGCGCAACCGCTGGAAGTCGTACATCGTGTAACCGGCGAAGATGACGAGACCAAGCACGGCGTAGATCACGTCGCCGCCCGGGATCGAGACGAACATCAGAAGGATCCCGAAGCCGATCAGCCCGAGCAGTGCAAAGAAGGCGACGCGTGCGATCTTCGAGAGATCACGGCGCGTGGCGTATCCGTAGGTTCCGCAGCCGCCGATGAAGAGGCCCGTCAGTGCGGCCGCCTGCCAGAGCGCCTGAGGCTGCAGTTCGGCGTAGTACGCGAGCGTCGGCGCAACCGCGACCCCGAGGAGGGCGCCCATGCCGAACAGAAGACCAACCGCGAGCTGCTCGGAGCGACGAATGGCGAAGTTGAGACCGATGATGCATCCGATCGCGCCGATGAAGGCGACGATGCCGAAGCCACGCGAGACGTCGCGGCCGAGGTAGGCGCCGAGGGCTGCAACGAGACACGTGAGGGCGACGAGGCCCATCGTCTGGCCGAAGATGGCGCGGGAGCGGTCGCGTGTGAGTACGACCGACGGCTGGGAGACTTGCTCGAGGCTGCTCATGCCGGAATCGTACTTGCTGGCTCGCCCCCGATGCCGCCCTCCATCGTCGGCTGCTCGAGCTGCGCGACACACCCCGAGATCGATCAGGTCTCGGGCGTGC
>NZ_JBDSNT010000108.1:0-7475 GCF_039915195.1 Gaiella sp. | reverse complement strand
TGCCTCGACGCGGCGACGACGGGGCCTGCCGCCGAAGCCGGTCGCGATCACCGTGACGCGCACCTCGTCGCCCATCGACTCGTCGATCACGGCACCGAAGATCACGTTCGCGTTCGGATCTGCGTGGCCCGTGACGACCTCTGCTGCCTCGTTGACCTCGAAGAGCCCGACGTTCGAGCTGCCCGTGATGTTGAGGAGCACACCCGTGGCTCCGTCGAGCGTCGTCTCGAGGAGCGGCGACGAGACGGCAGCGTTTGCCGCATCGGCGGCGCGCGTGTCGCCCGAGGCCGTACCGATGCCCATGAGCGCCGAGCCGGCGTCGCGCATGATCGTCCGCACGTCGGCGAAGTCGAGGTTGACGAGCCCTGGAACGGTGATCAGATCGGTGATGCCCTGCACGCCCTGGCGGAGGATGTCGTCCGCGATGCGGAAGGCCTCCGTGACGGGCGTCTTCTTGTCCACGACCTGGAGCAGCCGATCGTTCTCGATCACGATGAGCGTGTCGACGCGATCGCGAAGGCTCTGGATTCCCTGCTCGGCCTGCTCGGCGCGGCGTCGACCCTCGAATCCGAACGGTCGCGTGACGACGCCGACGGTGAGTGCTTCGAGCTCACGCCCGAGCTCCGCGACTACCGGTGCAGCGCCCGTGCCCGTGCCCCCGCCCTCGCCGGCGGTGACGAAGATCATGTCTGCGCCCTTCAGTGCTTCCTTCAATTCGTCACGCGTCTCCTGCGCCGCGGCGAGACCAACGGCCGGATCCGCGCCTGCCCCGAGGCCGCGTGTCGCCTTCGATCCGATATGGATCTTCACGTCGGCATCGGTCATCAGGAGCGCCTGGGCGTCCGTGTTCACGGCAATGAACTCGACCCCACTAAGGCCCGACTCGACCATGCGGTTGACCGCGTTCGTGCCGCCGCCGCCGACGCCGACGACCTTGATCACTGCGAGGTAGTTCCCACCTTGTGTGCTCATGAATGTCTCACCTCAACCTGCCTGGACGTCAAGCTCTGATCGAGCTACGGAGTATGTCAGTATTGGCTTTCGGAGCCAGGGTACGGACTCCTTGTCGGCATTGTCAACGGAAACCTCAAGGTTGAGTCGAGGTCATACCCTCAGGCTCGACCTGAGAGTTGAGTGTTCCGGAGACCGGTCGCTCCGGTACCGCGACATCGAGATAGGTCGTATCGGACGTGAGGAGGGGAATCACGCGGGCCGCGACCGCGAGCTTCAGCGCCACGTCGACCGGGTCACCCAGGCGAAGCTCGAGGCCGGAGCGAAGGCGTAGGGTGAGGCTCTCCGGCGACGCGGCAACCGAGCTCACGCGTCCGGGGAAGCCGGTTCCGACAAGAGGGGCGACAGCGGTGACTGCTGCAAGGAGATCGCCCTCCGCACGCGCACCCTCCTGCAGTCGAATGTCGCGCTTGATCCAGATCCGGGCAAGCGCCGGGCGGTCACGGCGCTCGACCGTCGCCATGACGCGGCCGCTCTCGGCGACGAGGTACGAGTCGGCTCCCTGACGCACAACAGCGACGGCGCGCTCGGGTGCGACGACGACCTCGAGCGTGTGCGGGAACGCGCGATCGAAGCGAACGCCCGCGACGGTCGGGAGCGCCAGCACCGACAGTCGGGCAGCGTCGGTGTCGAATTTGAGCAGGCTGGCTCCCTCGGTCGCGCGGAGCGACCGCTCGACCTGCGCGCTCACTCCGGCGGACGCACCCAGAACCTCGATCTTCTCAACGGAGAACACGGGAGTCTCGCGCGCCACGAACCACGCAATTCCGGCACCGACGACAATCAGGAGCGCCGTTACGAGCGAGCGGCCCGTCGGAATGAAGCGCGCCAGGTCGAACCCGTCGGTCGCGAGCCGACTCGGAGCGGGAGCAGCAACGGCGCGGGAGCGCGGCCGCGCGCGTGCTCCTCGCTGGTCTGGTCCCCCGTCGGCCACGGAACCGTGTTCGCCGCGCGTCGGCAGGCTCCTACGTCGAGGGGAGCGCGAGATCGCCCAGGAAGACGACCTCGTGCTCGAGTTCGACCCCATACGCCTCGTGGGCTCGACGCCGCGCCTCCGCCATCAGTACGAGGCAGTCGGCCGTGGTCGCGCCGCCGGCGTTCTCGATGAAGTTCGCGTGCATCGGCGAGATCAGCGCACCTCCCTGCCGATAGCCCTTGAGGCCGCACAGCTCGAGCATCCTCCCCGCACCGATCTCCCCGGCGGGGTTCTTGAAGACGGAGCCGAATGTTCGCTTCGTCGTCGGCTGCGTCGCCTTGCGACGCGCGACGAGGTCCTTCACCTCCGCACGGATGTCGTGCGGATCGCGTTCGACGAGTTGATACTCGACCGTCGCGACGACGTGGCCGTGCTCGAGGTTCGAGTGGCGGTACGAGAAGCCGAGCTCGCTCGCGGTCAGCCAACCCGTTCCGTCCGCCGTCGCCACGAGCGCTCGTACGAGGATCGCACTCCAGTCACGCCCGTACGCTCCGGCGTTCATCCAGACGCCGCCCCCTGCCGTCCCCGGGATCGCGCAGGCGAACTCGAAGCCACCGAGGCCCGCGTCGCGGGCGCGGTGCAGGCAGACAGCGTTCGTCGCGCCGCCGCCGGCGACGACGAGCGTTCCCTGGGCCCGCGCCGACGCAAGGTCGCCCGTCAGGCGCAGCACGAGGCGGTCGATACCCGCGTCCGCGGCGAGCGCGTTCGAGCCGAGCCCCACGGTCGCGACCTCGAGGCCACGCTGGCGCGCCGCGACCAACGTCTCCTCGAGCTCCGCGAGCGTTCCTGGCTCGGCGTACGCCCGTGCCGGACCACCGGTGCCGATCGTGGTCAGTCGCGAGAGCAGCACGTGCTCCCGGAAGGGAGGGGCTGTGCTCATTGCCCAAGCCCGTCCACGATTGCTCGCGCGATCTTCCACGGCTCCCCGACCCCGAACGTGATCACGAGATCGCCCGGGCGCGCCCAGGCAACCGCGAGCGCGACCGCATCCGCGTGACCCGGCGCCCATCCCGCACGAACGTGAGGCGGCAGGGAGTCGACGACGAGCTTTCCCGTGACGCCCTCGCGGGGCGCATCCCGTGCGCCGACGATGTCGGTCACGATCGCGATGTCCGCGAGCCCGAGGGCTGCACCGAGCTCGGCGTGGAGCTGACGCGTGCGCTCGACAACGTGTGGTTGGTAGACGGCGACGATGCGACCGTCCGTCAACGATCGCGCCGTCCGTAGCGTCACCTCGAGCTCCGTCGGGTTGTGCCCGTAGTCGTCGTACACGGTGACACCACCTTGCGTGCCGACGAGTTCGAACCGGCGGCCGACGCCGGTGAACCGGACGATCGCCGCCTCGGCGTCGGCACGATCCACACCCGCAATCTCGAGAGCCCTGAGCGCAGCAGCCGCGTTCTGGCGGTTGTGGTCGCCGGGCACCGACAACTCGAATTGGACTGGCTCCAGCTCCCAGCTTCGGACGATGTGTGGGATGCCGTCGAGCCACCTGTCGAAGAACTCCACGAGCTCCGCCTCCGAAGCGTAGGACGCGTGGTGGTCGAGCTCGATGTTCGTGACAACAGCGATGTCCGGGGCCAGGGAGCCGATCGAACGGTCGGATTCGTCCCCCTCCACGACGAGCCAGCCTGCACCCGTGCCAGCGTTGCCTCCGAGCTGCGGAACGAGGCCGCCGATGATCCAGGCGGGGTCCCGCCCGGTCTCCAGAAGGACGAACGCGATCATTGCAGCCGTCGTCGTCTTGCCGTGGGCACCGCCAACGACGATCGACGGCTGCGCCGCTACGAGCTCGGCGAGGAACGTCGCACGCGGCGTTCCCTCGATGCGATGGGCGTGCGCGGTCGAGACGACCACCTCCCACCCCTCGGGCGGCGTCGGCTCACCGCCGATGTCGACCTCGATCCCCTCGAGCGAGCCCATGAAGATGGTGTCACGCAGGTCCCAACCGCGAACCTCGGCACCAAGGGCGCGCGCCATGTTCGCGTATGCGGAGATCCCGGAGCCGCCGATGCCGACGAAGTAGAGCCGACGCCCCGCAAGGCTCTTGTGTTGATTCAACACAAAAGCCTGCACTGCTGCCCATCTCCGACCGGAACGTCGTCTTTGTGTTGATTCAACACAAACTCCTTGTCAGCGGGCGGCAAGCTCGATCAACCCCTCGGCGATCCTGTCGGCGGCGTCGACCCTCGCCATCGAGAGCATCGCTGCCCTCATGCGTGCGAGTCGCTCGGGATCGGCAAGCAGCTCGTCCACGAGGGCCGGCACGGATTGGATCTCCGAGTCGGGCACGACGATGGCGCCGCCCCCACGTTCAAAGTGGCGGGCGTTGAGCGTCTGATGATCAGCGGTGGCATGCGGGTAGGGCACGAGGATCGACGGCGTTCCTGCGGCCGCAAGCTCCCACACCGTTCCACCTGCTCGTGAAACCGCGAGGTCTGCGGCATGGAGTAGCTCGCCGAAGTGATCGGTCGAAGGGATCATCACGTATCCCTCGCGATCGACTCGCGGACGGAAGGCCTCGAAGTCACGCTCACCGGTCTGGTGGACGAGCGCGAGCGTGCCAGTGCCCCATGCAGCGACGGCCATCTCGTTGATCGATCGTGCGCCGGCGTACGCGCCGAAGATCGCGAGAACCGGCCTGTCGGTCGGCAGGCCGAACCGCTCCCGCCCGGTCGCGCGTGATCCCGCGAGGTGTGCGACCGGCACGGGCCGTCCGACGATCTCGACCTTCTTGCCAGCGTGCCCCGGGATCTCGTAGGCCAGAAAGAGCTTCGACGCGAACGGGGCCGCCAGCCGATTTGCGAGGCCGAGATGGGCGTCGGCCTCCGTGAGCGCGGCAGGAATCCGCGAGAGCCGTGCCGCGAGCACCATCGGCCCGGCGACGTACCCGCCGCCGCCGAGGACGACATCAGGCTGTCGGTGCTTCAGAATCGCCCTGCAGGCAAACGGCGCCTTCCCCGCGCGCCAGAGTGCTTGCAGGAGAGCGACGGACGGCTTCCGGGGGAAGCCGCTGATCGCGAACGGGTCGAACTCGAAGCCGGCTTCAGGAACCAGCTGCGACTCGACGCGGTCGGGACTCCCGGCGAACGTCACGGTCGCTCCGCGTGCGCGTAGCGCTTCCCCGACTGCGAGGGCGGGCCTGATGTGACCCGCGGTTCCTCCCGCTGCGATCACGACTACGAGCGTCGACGACTCTGTCATTCACAGCGATGTTAAGGAGAACTCCGACGGCAGTGAGCAGCACGATCAGCGAAGAGCCTCCGTAGGAGACGAACGGGAGCGGAATTCCGGTCAACGGTGCGATCCCAAGGACGGCACACAGGTTGATCGCTGCCTGGCCGAAGATGAGCGTCGTCAGCCCAGCGGCGAGTCGTTTTCCGAACGGATCGCGACAATGCAGGGCAACCCGGAAGCCCGCCCATGCGAAGACACCGAACGCGACGATCACAGCCGTCGAGCCGATGAGGCCGAGCTCCTCGCCGACAATTGCGAAGATCATGTCGGTGTGCGCCTCGGGAAGGTAGAAGACCTTGGAGACGCCGTGGCCGAGCCCCTCGCCCGTGATGCCGCCGGAGCCCATGCCGATGATCGCCTGCACGGTCTGAAACCCCGCTCCCTGCGGATCCTGCCAGGGGTCGAGGAAGCTGAGGAAGCGCTCGCGGCGGTAGGGGGCGGCGTAGATCGCGACCGCTCCGAACGCGAGGGCGACGGAGCCGACGAGCGCGAGAAGGCGCAGCGGTACCTCCGAGACGAGAAGGATGCCGGCGACCATGACGCTGAGGGAGATCGTCGTCCCGAGGTCGGGTTGGAGCAGGATGAGGCCGGAGAAGAGCAGGACGACGAACCCGAGCGGCTTCATCAGCTCGCCCACGGTGCGCGGGGTGGGACGGCGAGCGAGAAGCGCACATGCCCAGACGCAGACGGCGATCTTCGCGAATTCGGAGGGCTGCACGCTGATCGGCCCGAGGAGAAACCAGCGGCGGGCGCCGTTGATCGGGGGCGCGATCGCGATTACGGCGATGCACAGGACGAGTGCCCCGACGAGCAGCACTGGAGCAACCGCCCTCAGACGGTGATAGTCGAACTTCGAGGCGAGCGCGAGAACGAGGAGCCCGACGAGGGCATACGCCCCCTGCTTGACGAGGAACGTCATCGGGTCGCCAGCCCCGAGGGCGGCCGATGCCGACGTAGCGCTGAACACCATCACGAGCCCGAACGCGACGAGTCCGAGGGTGACCAGAACAAGGAGACGTTGTTCGAGTTGGCCGTCGGCCCGCGACTTCACCGTCTCTTTCGTCACCCCGTGAGCTTCTGCGCCAACTTCCCGAACTCCTCCCCACGCTGCTCGTAACTCGTGAACTGGTCGAAGCTCGCACAGGCAGGTGAAAGCAGGACGACGTCTCCTTCCCGCGCCTCCCGTGCCGCGGCCGCGACGGCCGTCGAGAGGTCGCCGCTGCGCTCGTACTCGACGTCGGTCGCCTCGAGAGCAGCCGCCAGGTCCTCAGTCGCCTCGCCGATCAGATACGCCCGATCACCACGAGCGAACGCCGCGGCGAGCGGCGCGTACGGCTCCGCCTTGCCACGACCACCGAGAATCACGAGCTTGCGGGTGCCCGGGAACGACGCCAGCGCCCGCAGCGTCGCGGACACGTTCGTCGCTTTCGAGTCGTTCACGTAGCGCACGCCGTCGATCGTCGCGACCTCCTCGATCCGATGCTCGACGCCGGGGAACGTGCGCAGTGCTTCGGCGATCGCGTCATCCGGGATTCCGGCCGCGCGAGCTGCCGCGACCGCCGCAGCCGAGTTTTCGCGATTGTGCGCGCCCGGGATCAGCGGCTCGGCTGGCAGCTCGTCTCTCCCATCGAACTCGAGACGCTGCCCGGCCCCCGGTACCGAGCCGAAGCCCCGGGGGAGAATCGCGACATCGTCAGCACCCTGGTTCTCGAAGATGCGCAGCTTCGCATTGCTGTACGCCTCGAAGCTGCCGTGGCGGTCGAGGTGGTCGGGCTCGAGATTGAGCAGGATCGCGATCTGCGGGTGCAGCGTGTCGATGTCCTCGAGCTGAAAGGACGAGAGCTCGCAGACGATCCACGCCTCGGGGTCGGCAACCCCCACGAGGCTTGTCAGCGGTCGGCCGATATTGCCGGCCGTCGCCGCGGGTATCCCCGCGGCGACGAACATCGCGCCGAGGAGCGCCGTTGTCGTGGTCTTGCCGTTTGTGCCAGTGACGCCAAGGATCGGGTTCGAGAGCAGCCGCGTGCCGAGCTCGATCTCCGAGATGACCTCGATGCCCCGAGCGCGTGCCGCGACGACAGGCGGGCGGTCGTTCGGCACGCCGGGGCTCTTGACCACGAGGTCGACACCCGCGAGCGCGACGTCATCCCAGGGGCCGAGCCGCACGTCGACGCCGATGCCCGAAACATCGACATCGGTCGAGCTGTCGTAGCCGCTGACATCGTTGCCCTGGGCTACAAGCGCGTCGATC
>NZ_JBDSNT010000040.1:0-35023 GCF_039915195.1 Gaiella sp. | reverse complement strand
CTCGAGGTCGATTACCCCGAACGTGTCGTTGGCGTCGAGGAGGCAGTCACTCACCTCCTGTCCGTCGAGATCCGACGAGCACAGCCACTGGAACACGGGCACGTAGAGCCGCGTCCCTTCGGGCACGGAGCAGCGACGTACGAAGTGGCCGTCGAGATCCGGCGCCGTCTCCAGGAACCATGTCTTGCCGTGTTGCCCGAGGCTACAGTCGACGTCTCCCACGTCGAGCGCTGGATGGGAGTCCTCGACGACCGGGATTGCGGCGTCGAAGACAAAGAACTTCTTCGCCCACTTCGCGAGATCATCGTGCCCCCGGTCGTTCGGCGGCAAGATTGCGGCCGAGGTCATCGTCGCGACGACAAGCGAGAAAGCGGCGACGGCGACCAACGTCCTGAGCCGTTTCATTCGTGTCCCTCCTTCGTCAGGTAAGCCGATGATGACAGCGCTCCGGCCGTTGTCAACAGAGCAGATCTGGACGGGGCCAGGTCTTGCAATCACGCACGGGTGATGGTGGAATGCAGGACCTGACCCTGAACTCCCGATCCAGGGTCTGGCCACTGCGAAGGCTGCTGCCGCGGGACTGGGTCAGATCTCGCGATCACGCACCTGATGTTGGAATACACCTCGTCACCCTTCGAGGGAAGGGCGGGGTCGCGGCGAATTTCGGTGTCAGAACGCGCCGAATCGTTGCCACCCCCACCGAGGAGTACGAATGTTTGCAGGCAAACGCCAGACGAGGCTTCGGAAGGGCGAGGCGGGGTTCACACTCTTCGAACTCCTGATTGTGCTCGTGATCATCGGCATCATGCTCACCGTCGCCGTCCCCTCCTACGTTGGTTTCAGGAAGCGTGCACAGAGCGCCACGGCAAAGGCGAACGTTCGCATGGCGAGACCGGCCGTACACGCGTACTACGTCGACAACAGGACGTATGTGGGGATGACGAACGCGATCCTCAGATCGACCTACAACAGGGCCATCCCGACCACGGTGACGCTTTCCTCGCTCACGGCGACGAGTTACAGACTCAGCCAGGTCAACGGCCCCTGCACCGCGAGCGTTACCGGCCCCTCCGGAGCGATCACCGTCACCGGATCAGGCTGCTCCTAGGTTAGGTCTCGCAATCATGCACGGGTGATGGGCAACGCAAGACCTGGCCCTGAACTGCAGTAGCATCTGCGTCGTGGCCGTCACGATCGCCGCCGAGAGCCCCCTGCAGGACGATGTCCGAAGCCTGATCGCGGAGCTCAACGCCTTCCTGCTCTCGATCACGCCGCCCGAGTTCTGCTCGCACATGACGGTCGAGCAGATGGCCGGGTCCGACACGACCGTGCTCGTCGGGCGCGACGAGGGCCGCGCGGTTGCATGCGGGGCGCTTCGCCGTGACGCCCGGGGCGTCGGCGAAGTGAAGCGGATGTACACGGTTCCCTCGTCCCAGGGGCAGGGAATCGGAGGACGGATCCTCGCCGAGATCGAAGCTCTCGCGCGCGAGGAGGGATTCGTGCGGCTCGTCCTCGAGACGGGTCACGCGCACGAGCCCGCGTGGCACGTCTACGAACGCGCCGGTTTCACCCGCTGCGGGCCGGTGCTCGACTACCCGGATACCGGCTACTCCGTGTTCTACGAAAAGCTGCTGTAGGCGACGGGCAGACGGATCGCCCCTACCATTCGCGCCGTGCGCCGACGATGATCGTTCCGGCGCGGCAGCCTTCCCACGCCAGGCCGAGCGCGGCGTGCCGGAATCTGTCGCTCGTCCGGTCAGTCGCGGTCATTCAGGAGGCGCGCCGGGTCGAACACGTCGAGAAACGGCGCCTCGTCTCCCGCCACAGCCCTAGCGACGAGCTCACCGCACGCGAACCCGAGAACGTTGCCGTGACCGGAGTACCCGCCGGCGACCCAGACATTCTCGAGGCCGGGGGCTCGACCGACGATCGGGAGGAAGTCCATCACCATCCCGAAGATGCCCGCCCACGCGTAGTCGACCCGTAGCTCCCGGCCGACCAGGCTGTCGACGAAAGAGCGGAGTGCGTGCTGGACGTTGTCGGTCAGTCGCTCGTCAGCGGTGAACTCCGAGTCCAGGGAGACGTCCCGGAAGCCGCCCGCAACGATCCTTCCGGCCTCATCCTGGTGCCAGTAGTCGTAGCCGTGACGCCCGTAGTGCGGCACCTCGAAGTAGCGCTCCGGGATTGGCTCCGTCGCGATCACCTGGCCACGCGTCGGGATGACAAGCCCTTCGATCGGGCCGAGGAGTCCGCTCGGATAGCCGTCAACGCAGACGACGACTGTGGCATCGCCGAGCTCGTCGAGTGACCCAATGCGCGTATGCTCACGGATCTCGACGCCTGCGTCGGCAGCGAGTCCGGCGAGTCGACGAACCCAGCGCGCCGGCTGAAGCGCGCCGTCCGGCACGTGGCGCAACGCCGCCGCGAATCGACCCGGATCGTGGAGCTCGGAACCTTCGAGCCACTCCGCCCTGAACCCAGCGCCCACGAGCGCCTCGTACTCGACGCGCAGCTCGTCCCGCTCCTCTTCGTCGACGGCGATCCGGAGCGAGCCGACGCGCCGAAAGGCGTCGCCGGCGAGACTTTCGATCGTGTCGATCGCCCGCTCTGTCCATGCCATCAACTCGCTCGCAGTGCCCTCGCCTACGGACTCAGCGGTGACGTCGAAGGCTGCGGGCATGCCACGGAGGGCGAAACCGCCGTTACGCCCGCTCGCACCACCCGCGACCTCGCGCCCGTCGACGAGTCGCACTCCCTTACCCATCTGCGCGAGCCGGAGCGCTGCTGCGCAGCCGGTGACACCGGCGCCGACGACGACCACGTCGGGGTTGTCGACGGTCACGGAGCGAAACGGCTGTGTTTGCTCGCTGAGCCAGTACGACGTTGTCATTTCGAGATCCTACGGTGTCTAACCGTCTCGGTTGACCGCCGCCCGACGGTACGTGACGACCGAGAGTCCGCGACGATGAATATCGCCGTCCGCCAAGAGATCGCTCCTTTGCCGAGAATCGAGCACGCGCGGGGTCGAGCGCCGCTCGCGCCGCGACTCATGCGCTTGGCCGAATCGAGGAACCGACCGCGGACTCGTGTGACGCTCGGTTGCGGTGGGAAGCCTCGCTGCTCCGCTCAAGAGCCCGCGTCTCGTCCCAGGCGGTCAGCGCGAGCAGGCCAAGAGCACCGTAGCCGAGCACGTCCACGGGCGTGTCGTTGACGATCAGTGAGACGCCGAGACCAGCGAGCATCGCCACGACCACGGGGCTCCGTCGTCCTCTCCAGCCGAGCCAGCCGAGCCCTGCGAGAGCCAGGAGGCACAGGAGCACCGTGTGCCACGCCGACGTGGCACCTGCCCACGAGATCCGGAGACGCCGGTCGAGGTCGTCGAACAGCGATCCGGGGCCACCGCCGACAGCATTGGTGACATGGCTCGAGCCGCCGAGAAGCGCATCGAGCCCCACGAGCGCGAGTCCGAAGACGACGATGCCGAGAACTCCGAGGACGACACGGGCGGCCGTGAGGCGCGCCCGGGTCGTTCCTGCCAGAAGCACGGCGAGAGCAGTCGCTGTGACGAGCACCCCTCCTCCGTCCGCTCCGGCCCGGCTCCACCCCACCGTGACGAGGAGCAGAAGGCCGATCGCCACCGCTCCCACGACGCCCACAAGCGTCGCGGCGGCGAGTGATGGTGCGAGAAGCAGCGTCCCAACCTGGTTCGTCATACCGAAGAAGCGCCCGCCACCGTCCGGATGTGGGCCGATCGCGGCGAGCGCGTTGATCTCGGGCCAGACGGCCAGGGTCAGGAGGAACAGGGAGAGAAAGGCGACGACGGCGGGAACGAGCGCCCCAGCTCGAAGCCCGAGAAGGAACGCGACAGTCCCCGTTGAGAGGCCGAGTGCTACGACGACGGTCGTCGGGTCGTCGACCCCGACAGCCCGCAGGAGCAGTGCGGTGGCGAACGCAGCCGGAGCGACGAGCACCGCTGCGCGCCCGGCGACGGCTGAGCCGTGGAGGATCCCGAGCGCCGCGAGCACGACGATCCAGGCGACGAGAACGATGGTGGCTCCCTTGCGCGCATCGTGAGCGCGCGTGAGGTCGATGTCGAGCCGCGCTAACGTGGCGGCCGCCTGCGGCTCGACCCGGGCCTGGATCCTCGGCGCCGCGCCCGCTGCGATTGCAGCAGCTGTCGGCGCGATATCGGCGAGCGAAACGAGGCCGTCGATGCGCGTCGAACCGGAGGTCAGGAGGCCGTTGTAGGCCGGGCCAACGATCGCGACCGGGTATCGAACAACGTTTTGGCTCGACCCCGGCGGCGGTAGCGCCACGTAGATCGTTGTCTCCGCGGGCGCTGTCGCGAGCTCCAGGCTCGGCTTCCTGTCGAGGTCGACGAGCGACGATACGACGCGGCCGCTGACGAGCGATGCGAGCGCTCGTTCGCGCGAAACCGTCGATCCCGCGCCGGGAACGAGGAGTCCCACAGCGCCTCGATCGGCGTATACGCGCGGATCGAACCGTGGGACGACGATGACCGCCACCGATCCGCTCGGCGCGGCCGAAGCGGATGGCGCGAACGCGGCCGCGACCCCGATGCATGCGCCTAGCGCGCCGAGGGCGACTGCCCACCGTCGGAAGGAAGGTGTTCGGGAGCCACGAGGAGCCACTTGCACGCGCGGATCGTAGTTGTTGGCAGAGCCGACGACCGCACCGGAGGCCCGCGCGGCGTCACCGCGTCATGCTCGCCCGGTACACGCCGTCCCCCTCGCTGACCCGGCCCACGAGCTCGAGCTCGATCAGCGCTGCCGCGACCTCACCGGGAGCAACGGCGAGGGTGCGAGCGAGCTCATCAATGCTCGCCGGCTGCTCCGAGACCTTCGCGAGCACCGTCCCCACGAGTCCCTCGAGGGCCGCCACAGGCTCGCCGATGAGCTCAATCCCGTACGCCTCGAGCACGTCCGCAGCTGCGGTCACCGGCGTCGCCCCGAGCCGCAGGAGCGCATTCGAGCCAGCGGAGACCGCCGAGGTGATCTCCCCCGGGACGACCATCACCTCGCGCCCGTCCTCGAGCGCAAAGTCCGCGGTGATCAGGGCGCCGGAGCGCTCCCGCGCCTCGACCACAACGGTCGCGGCGCAGAGGCCGGCGATGATTCGATTCCGAGCCGGAAAGCGCCACGGTGCGGGCTCGACCCCCGCCTCGTACTCGGAGACGATCAGGCCGTCCTCGACGATGCGCCCGGCGAGGTCACGGTGCGCTGCGGGGTAGTCGCGGTCGATCCCGCATCCGAGAACGGCAATCGTGATGCCACCGACGTCGAGCGCTCCACGGTGCGCCTCTGCGTCGATTCCGCGGGCCATCCCGCTGACGACGACGAGCCCGGCTCCCGCCAGCTCGCGTCCGAGCGTTCTCGCGACCGACCGACCGTACGAGGAGCATGCTCGCGCACCGACGATGGCAACCGAGCGTCGTGCGAGTAACTCCGGGTCTGCGTCACCGCGAACCCAGAGCGCCAGAGGAGGATCCGGGATCGCTCGGAGGAGCGGAGGATAGGGCGTGACTCCTCGACGAAGGCGGCGAACGTTCATGCCGACGGCACCCCGACCGGCGATCGATACGAGAGCGCCTCGGCGAGGTGCTCCGGCAGCACCGACTCCGCACCAGCGAGCGCGGCAATCGTGCGAGCAACGCGGGCGACGCGTGCTCGTCCGCGGCCAGACAGCGGTACGTGCTCGACGGCGCGATCGAGCAGCGCGGACGCTGCCTCCGTCCTGCGGAGGACATCGCCGTCCCGCAGCCGTGCCCTCCCGGCGATAACGCGCGCCCTGACCGCCGCCGACGGCTCGGCCGGCGGCGCTGCGAGCTCCTCCGCGCGTGGTCTCGGCATCGCGACGACGAGGTCGAACCGGTCGAGAAGCGCTCTCGACACCTTCTCGCGATACGCGGAGATACGTTGAGGGCTGCACCCGCAGTCCGCCGTAGGATCGCCGCGCCCACCGCACGGGCAAAGGTTCATCGTCGCGACGAGGCGGAACCGGGCCGGAAAGAGTGCGTGGCCTCCGACGCGCGCCACCGAGACGACGCCGTCCTCGAGCGGCTGCCTGAGCGACTCGAGTACGGGGCGCGGGAACTCGGGAAGCTCGTCGAGCAGGAGAACTCCGCGGTGCGCGAGGCTCGCCTCGCCGGGGCGTGGGACGGCCCCTCCCCCAACGATCGCGGCGGCCGACGCTCCGTGGTGCGGCGCCCGAAACGGTGGCATCAGCATGATCGGGCGGCCTGCGGGCAACGTGCCGGCGACGGAGTGGATGCGAGTCACCTCGAGCGCCTCGTCGCGCGTCAGCGGCGGCAGGATGCCCGGGAGGCGTCGGCCCAACATCGTCTTGCCCGTCCCAGGAGGCCCTGCGAGGAGGACGTTGTGCTCGCCCGCAGCGGCGAGCTCGAGCGCACGGCGGCCTCGCTCCTGCCCTCGCACCTCCGCGAGATCCGGCACGAACGGCTCCTCGAGGTCGTCACTCCCGGGCGGAGACGCGAACCGGATGTCCTCCTCGCCACGAAGGTAGGCGACAGCCTCGGCGAGGTGATGCACCGGCACGACGTCGATGCCGGCGAGGGCCGCCTCGGGCGCCGACTCGGCGGCGCAGATCAGAAGTTTCATGCCTGCTCGCCGGACTCCCTCCGCGACGGCGATCGTGCCCGCCACCGGTCGCACACGACCGTCGAGCGAGAGCTCTCCGAAACTCGCGTGCTCGAGCAGGCGATGGGCCGGAAGCTGGTGCGAACCAGCGAGGACGGCGAGGGCGATGGGCAGGTCGAAGCCTGAGCCCTCCTTGCGCAGCGCGGCAGGAGCCAGGTTGACGGTGATCCGGTTTCGCGCTGGCCAGGGAAGCATCGCGTTGACGATCCCGCTCTGCACCCGGTGCTTCGCCTCCTGGCACGCGCGATCGGCGAGACCGACGATCGAGAACCCCGGCAGGTCGGCCGAGACGAGATGCGCCTCGACATCGACGCGCCGCGGCTCTAGCCCGACGACGGTGGAGGTGATGGCGCGGGAGACCACGCCTCCGACAGTACGGATGAAGGCGTGCCGTGTCAGTGCACGAACTGCACCGAAACCGGGTCTAGCTCTCCCCGGTCAGCGGGCGACGGCGACGAGAATCGACTCGTAGTACTCGCCGGAGCGACGACCGGTACGCCGGTTGACGTGGCGCTCGTGCCGGTCGACGATCTTCAGGCCTGCGCGCTCGAGAATCTCCGGGTAAAGGTCGCGCCGGTCGTTGACGACGATGCAGATCCGGCCGCCGAACACGAGCGAGGAGCGCGCGTTCTCGAGGACACCGGAGACACCCTCCACGTACTCCTCGATCGCCGCCCGTCCCGTCCCGCGCGCGGGTCGTCCGAGCTCGAGATCGTGGCGCTGGTCGATGCCCAAGAGCTCGTACGCGTAGCGATGCTGCTCGTGGTAGTCGATCAGCCCCGGGTACGGCGGAGACGTGATGACGCCGTCGTACGGCCCCTCCAGGGCGATCACACGGGCGTCGCCATGGAGCATTCGGGCGACGAATCCCGGGGCGCGTGCCGCGGCGAACATCTCGATGCGATCAAGGGTGTCGAGGGTGTAGCGCAACAGGAAGCGTCGCGCCGCGTCGACCGGGCGGCACTCGCGTCGGTGCTTGAAGCACCAGTATGGTTCGAGCTGCGGCTCGCGCGGGAACTCCAGGTCGAAATGAGCGGTGCGGCGCGCGGATCGGGCAGAGCGGGCCAGAACGACGCGAAGAACATCCGCCGACCCGACCTGATCGATGAGCCCGCGGAAGTGGAGAAGCTCCTCGGCAGCGGTCGGGGCGTACCAGCTGCGTAGATACGCCGTGGCCGCGCGCGGGTAGCGACCTCGGGGCCGGAACGATTCGACCTCTCCGTGCGCCCAGAGCAGATCGTGACGAACAGCAGCGAGGTTGTAGGGACGCGTCTTCACGCGGGCGAGGAGCGCGTTGAACCCGGCAATGTCCACACCCGTGGCGTCATATCCCGACTCGAGCGACTGAACGAGTGTCGTGCCCGATCCCGCGAACGGGTCCAACACGCGCCCTCCCACGGGAACGTGCCGTTCGAGCAGCGTCTCGACGAGCTGGGGAATGAATTTCCCGAGGTACGGATGCAGGCGGTGAACGTGCTTCGTCCGCTCTCGTTCCGGGAGCGAAGCTTCTGACCACGACAGCTCGAGATCGTGCGCCTGGTAGAGCGCTTCCTGGGTCGCAGCCACGATTCTCGGTTCGCCACGCCGCCTTCGACTCCTCGCTCAGTCCTCCGACAGCGAGCTCGCGACCCGGGTCAGCCTTCCCTCGTCGACGGCTACGACGTCGAATCCGATCCGGATATCGCCTGCCTGCGGGTTCCGCGAGAGCCAGATCCGCGCGGCGCGGCGCACTCGACGCCGCTTCTCGGCGTCGACCGCACCGATCGCCCCACCAAAGCCGGGCGCTCGTCGCTCCTTGACCTCGACGAACGTCAGCTCCCGTCCTCGCCGGACGATGAGATCGATCTCGTTCCGGCCCGCGCGCACGTTCGTGCCGAGGATGCGATAGCCGCGGAGCCTGTAGTGCCAGAGCGCGCGCCGCTCGCCGGCGTTCACGCTGCCGGTTCGAGTCCTTCCGCCGCGTAACACTTCGCTGCGTACGAGAGGCGATGCTGCTCGCAGGGTCCGTGCTCGCGGACGGCGGCCGAATGAAATGGCGTGATGTAGCCGACGTGTCGCGAGAACCCGTACCGCGGATGCAGCGCGTCGAGCCGGCGCATGATGCGGTCCCGGGTCACTTTCGCGACGATCGATGCTGCTGCGATGGCGGCGCTCCGGGTGTCGCCGTCGACTACCGCGCTGTGTGGCGGCGCCAGCGGCCCGAGCCGGAAACCGTCCACGAGAGAGACCTCAGCGCGGGGCGCGAGATCCGTGAGGACATCCCGGAGACCGCTCAGATTCGAACGATGAAGACCGTTCCGGTCGATGTCGCAGGCTGGGATGACCCGCACCGACACGTGAGCGGCGGCCTGAAGCACAGCGCGAAGGAGCGTCTCACGGATCTCGGGGTCGACCTGCTTGGAATCGTTGAGCAGCGCGAGCGGACGGGTACGATGTCCGTGCAGCGACGCGTAGTCGAACAGCACCCCCGCGACGACGAGGGGGCCTGCGAGCGAGCCCCTCCCGGCCTCATCTGCGCCCGCAACGAAGCGGACCCCCAGCCGACGGTCGTAGCGAAGGAGCCTCTGTCCGCTCGAAGATGCCATCCGTGTCGAGGATATCGCGCGAGGCGGAACGCGTTCGTACCGCGCATGCGTCGCCTCTGTGCCGACGCGGGACTCAAAACGAAAGGACGCAGCCCGCGTTCGGGCGGGCAAGCACGACCTCCCAGCCCGCGTTCTTCAGGGTCGCGCGAAACCAGTCACAGCGCCCGTCGTTCCGCTTCGCGGCGCAGATGAAGACCGTTGCCTCCTTCTCGATGAACCAGGGCGCCGGGTTGTCGGTGCACTTCGTCCAATCGCGGTCGTACTCGGTCGAGAGAGACTCCTCCACAGCCGTCCTCGCGCCCGCTTCGCGCGCCGATTCGGAGCCGCAGCCCGCGAGGACCGCGGCAGAGACGAGAACGACGAGGAGACCCGAGAAACGCACGTCCGCCACGCTACCGGGCGGGAGCGACTCCTACGACTGGCGAAGCTCGCGGATGCGTGCCTTCTTGCCGACACGGCCGCGGATGTAGTACAGCTTCGCGCGATTGACGTCGCCGATCATTGCGACCTCGAGCTTCTCGATCTTCGGCGAGTGGAGCGGGAACGTGCGCTCGACACCGACTCCGAACGACTGCTTGCGGACGGTGAACGTCTCGCGTGCGCCCGAGCCCTGCCGCTTGATGACGACACCCTCGAACACCTGGATACGCTGACGCGTGCCCTCGATCACCTTGAAGTGAACGCGGACAGTGTCACCGGCCTTGAAGACCGGGACATCGCGCAACTGCGCCTGCTCGATGCTCTGGATGATTGTGCTCATGGGAAGGATCGGCCGTCGGCCGGGTGCGGAGTGTAGCGGAGCGGGGAAGGTCGCGGTTGAAGAGCGTATCGCAACCTCCCCCGCTCATCCCCTCTGCAGGCTTCGCCTGATCCTGAAGGGCCCGCCCGTGGCCCATGCGGGTGGCGTTCCTCAGAGGGGCGAGACATCCTCGTCACCCGAAGATGCCTCCTGCTCAACTCCTCCTTCAGCTCAACCCCTACTTCAGGATCGCGCGAAGCGCGCAATGAGGGTCAGGCGGGGAGGGTCTCGGTAGGCTCTCACACCGCGACCCTCCCCGCCAGGACCGCGCGAAGCGCACAACAGAAGACATCTACTTCAGGATCGCAAGCGAAGCGCGCAAAAAAACAATGCACTGAGGCTTTCGGCGATATGCTCTTCCATCGCCGAAAGCCTCAGTGCAACGAGATCCTCTTGGGTGGCCAGTAGGTGGCGAAGACCTTGCCGATCAGGTTCGCGCGCGGCACTGTCCCCCAGAGGCGCGAGTCACACGACTGTGATCGGTTGTCGCCCATCATGAAGTAGTTCGCCGGCTTGACCTTCATCGGGCCAAACGAGCCCACCGCGCCACGTCGCGCCTTCTCGATGTACGGCTCCTTCAGCGGCTTGCCGTTGATGTAGACATAGCCGTCTCCCTGGCGGAGTTTTACCTCCACCGTGTCTCCTGGAAGTCCGATCAGCCGCTTCACGAACGTGCCTCCCGCGCCGCACTTGAGACGGGCTGCGGGCGGCGTCTCGAAGACGATGATCTCACCTCGCCGCGGGTCGCGGATCTTGTAGAGGAACCGATTTGCGAGGACGCGATCGGAGAGGTCGACGGGGCCGACGGACTTCGTCTCGCAGCCGACCGCGGGCTGCGAGCAGTGCAGCGTCGGCTCCATCGACGACGAGGGAATCCGATAGGGATTGACGACGTAGGCCTTCACGAGCAGCACGATTGCTATGGCACCAACGATCGTGACGACCCAGTCGATCGTGATCCGTAGCGGGTCCGGCAGTCCGCGCGTGAGCCGGTCGACGGGGTTTCGCGAGTGACGCTCCGGGCGCGAAGCGGGCGGCGGAACGCTCCCCGGTGGGGCGGCACCAGACGGCCGCTCAGGAGCCGCGGAACGCGCGTCCTCGGGGATCGTCCAACCGTACCCACCAACGGGATCTCCCTCCGCTGGCCGTGTCGGCGGCGGAGTGCCGCCGAGCGTAGGACCTGCGACCAGTAGCGGCTCGGCGGCAGGTTCGGTCCGCGCCAGAGGAGCCGTGAATGGATCTCCGTAAACGGCATCGTCTATCGGAGCAGATGCCGGTTGCTCTGACCAGGATCCGGGAACCGAGGACCCAGGAGCCGCCGAATCAGGAACCGCCGAATCAGGAACCGCCGAATCAGGAACCGCCGAATCAGGAACCGCCGCCGGGAGCTGCGCCAGGGGATCCGGCGCGTCCGCGTTCGGATTGTCGGGAGGGTCATCCACGCCACTCATGCGGGACTTCGCAATCTGCTCTGCTCGCTCCGCCAACTGTCGATGTTCGCGTGGTTGCCGGAAAGGAGAACCTCGGGAACCTCCCAGCCGTTGAACTCGGAAGGGCGGGTGTAGTGCGGGTACTCGATTCCGCCGTCGAGCGCCGCGCTGAAGCTCTCGTTCTCACCGGAGCCATCTGCCAGCGCGCCCGGCAGCCTCCGTGCGATGGCGTCGACGAGCACCATGGCCGGCAGCTCGCCTCCCGAGAGGACGTAGGGCCCAATCGAGATCGAGTCGGTGCAGAGGTGTTCGACTATCCGTGCGTCGAAGCCCTCGAACCGGGAGGAGAGAACGGCGATATCCGGCTCGAGTGAAAGCTCCTCGACGAGCGCCTGGTCGAGCTGGCGACCCTGCGGTGTGAGCGCGATGACGCGCGCGGGGCGCGTGTCCCCGTAGATTGCATCGAGAGCAGCCGAGACGACGTCGACGCGCAAGACCATTCCGGCGCCGCCTCCATAGGGCGAGTCGTCGACCTGCCCCGCGCGCAACGGTGTCGTGTCGCGGTAGTTGAAGAGCCGCAGTTCGAGTTCGGTCCCGAGTACGGTCGCAACGGGCTTCTGCTCGGTCAACCAGCCGAAGGCATGTGGAACCTGGGTGAGGACATCAAGACGCACCGACGCAGGGTATCGGTCAGACGATGAAGCCAGGGTTGAGAAGAACGACGCCACCGGCCGGGTCGATCGCCGAGATCGCGTCCTCGATCATCGGCACCAGGGTGCCGTCGTCGAGCTCGAGATTGTCGTTTGCGGGGCCGGGCAGAAGATCTTTCACGATTCCACATTGCCTCCCGCCCACCTCCTCGACCCGGAGGCCGATGATCTCGAACGCGTAGAACTCACCTTCCGGGAGGGGCGGCAACGCGCCTCGCAAGACGGTCAACGTCGTCCCACGCTCGACAGCCCGATCGAGGCGGATCGCGTGCCGCCCGCGCCCGACACGCCGGGACACGACGATCTTTGCGGACACACCGTCCACGTGAAGCTCGGCGCCAACGGCAAACCGGCACGGGTCGTCGCTTCCCTGTTCGACCACGAACGCGCCGTCCAGCCCGTGTGGCCGACCGACTCGCCCGACCGGCACGTGCATCCCGTCGGCGCTCAGTCGGCTATCTCGAGGACGATTCGACGGTCGTCCCGTGCGCCGCTTGCCCGCACGATCGTCCGCAGGGCGCGAGCTATGCGTCCCTGTCGACCGATCACCTTCCCGACGTCGTCGGGCGCGACGTGAAGGCGCAGGACGAGGACGTCGTCGCGCTCGACCGACTCCACAATGACGGCAGCCGGGTCGTCGACGAGGTGACGCGCAATCCAGGCAAGAAGTTCGGCCACGGAGCTAGACACCCGCGACATGCATCAGGCGTCGGAGGCGCCGATACCGGCGACCTTGATCAGCTTCGCGACGGGATCGCTCGGCTGAGCACCCTTGGCGAGCCACTCCTTGACCTTGGTCTCGTCGAGCTCGACCGTGGACGGATTCGTCTGCGGGTTGTAGCGACCGATGATCTCGATAAAACGACCGTCACGCGGCGAGCGCGAGTCGGCCACAACGACACGGTAGATCGGGTTCTTCTTCGACCCGATACGTGCCAACCTCATCCGAACAGCCATCTGTCTCCTTGGGGTCAGGTCTTGCATTCCAGCAGGCGCCAGACCATACAACTCGACCGATTGGGTCGGAGTGCAAGACCTGACCCCTGGATTGTGCCGATCATCGGCGCGGCTTGCCGCCGGTCAGCTCGGGGGGCAGCCCTGGCATCTTGCCCTTCCCCATCTGTTTCATCATCTTCTGCATTTGTTTGCGGGCGGTGAGGAGCTTGTTCACGTCGTCGATCGTCGTTCCACTACCGGCTGCAATCCTCCGCCGCCTGGGGCCGTTGATGATCAGGGGCGAGCGCCTCTCGTGGGGTGTCATCGAGAGAACGATCGCCTCCACCCGTGCCATCTGTGCCTCGTCGATGTCGACGCCGTCGAGTTGCTGTCCGATGCCGGGGAGCAACTTGAGAATCCCCTTGACAGGGCCTATCTTGCGCAGCATCCGGTAGCTCGCAAGGAAGTCGTCGAACGTGAACTCGCCCGCACGCATCCGGCGCTCCATCTCCGCCTGATCGTCGTCGGCGACCGCCGCCTCGGCCTTTTCGATCAGCGTGAGGACGTCGCCCATGCCAAGGATTCGCGACGCCATACGATCGGGATGGAAAACCTCGAGCTGGTCGAGCTTCTCGCCGACGGAAGCGAACTTGATCGGCTTGCCGGTGATCGCCTTGACGGAGAGCGCGGCACCACCCCGCGCGTCACCGTCGAGCTTCGTCAGGACGACGCCGTCGAAGGCCACGCGCTCCTGGAATGCCTCGGCGACGTTCACCGCCTCCTGCCCCGTCATCGCATCGAGCACGAGCAGGATGTTGAGCGGCTTGACGGCATCACGGACACGCGCGAGTTCGTCCATCAGGGCGTCGTCGACGTTCAGCCGCCCGGCAGTGTCGACGATCACGACGTCGAGCCCGTCTGCTTTCGCGCGCTCGAGACCCTCGGCCGCCGCCCGCACCGGGTCTTCCGTGTCGGTGCGATAGACGGGGATCGAGATCTGCTTCCCGAGCTGCTCGAGCTGGTCGATCGCAGCGGGCCGCTGGAGGTCGGCGGCAACGAGGCCCGGCAGCTTGCCCTGGCGCCGCAGGTGTAGTGCAAGTTTCGCCGACGTCGTCGTCTTTCCGGAACCCTGCAGCCCTGTCATGAGGATGACGGTGGGCGGGCGTCCGAATGCGAGGTGCGAGTCGGCCGAGCCCATCAGCTCCGCGAGCCGGTCGTGAACGAGCTTGACGACCTGCTGTCCTGCGTTGAGGCCCTTGAGGATGTCGTCGCCGAGCGCGTCGGCCTTCACGCCGGCAACGAAATCCTTCACGACCCGGAAGTTGACATCCGCCTCGAGTAGCGCAAGCCGAATCTCGCGCATTGCCCTGTCGACGGCAGCCTCTTCGAGCCGCGTGGCGCGGCCGAGGTCACGGAGGGTTGCCTGGAGCCGGTCGGAGAGGGCGTCGAACACGGCCGTGAAGTGTACGGGCGCCTACGGGTTGCGGCTCGTTACGCCGCGCCTCGGGGGCTAGGACGCGAGCGCGGAACTGGCGATTCTCGCAGGCAGCGACGTAGCGCCGATGCGTTCGATCATGTCCACGTCGCACGCGTACAGGTTGTGCAACGGCTCGATGCGATACGAGAGGGGATCCCTGACATGCTGGGCCGCGAGCGCACCTTTCAGCCGACCCTCGACAAAGCTCTCAGCGGCCTGGGGCGTCTGCCAGATCTCGACGACGTTGACGGCACCGGCCGCCTCTGATGCGGCGTGAAGGATCATCCCCGCGGGCGGATTCGCATCGAGCCCGAGAGAGGCCATCATATCGTCGTACTTCCCGAGACTCAGCTCGGGAACTCGCATGAACAACGCCACAGCCATATGTGACACCTCTCCTTGGTCGCACCCTGGAAGACCTCCGCCAACGATACGCCATACACGCGATCTTGTGAAGGCCTTCGGGTGCACAGGTGTGAGCACGCCACGTCCGGATCGATCGACTATCCAGACACGAGGGCGCGGGCGAACTCACGAGGATCGAACGGGCGAAGGTCGTCGAGGCCCTCCCCTACGCCGACCAGCTTGACCGGCAGACCCAGCTCGTATGCGATCGCGACAGCGACACCACCCTTCGCCGAGCCGTCGAGCTTGGTCAGGGCGACCCCCGTGACCCCCGCGACGTCGCCGAACAGGCGGGCCTGCTGCAGGCCATTCTGGCCCGTCGTCGCGTCGACGACGAGCAACGTCTCGTGTGGCGCCCCTTCGATCCTGCCCTCGATGACGCGACGCACCTTCGCGAGCTCCTCCATCAGATTCGTCTGGGTGTGCAGGCGTCCTGCGGTGTCGACGATGACGACGTCGCGACCGCGTGCGCGTCCTGCCTCGACTGCATCGAATGCGACCGCCGCCGGATCGCCACCCGCCGGGGCACCGACGAAGTCTGCGCCGGCACGCTCGGCCCAGATCTCGAGCTGCTCTTCCGCTGCGGCCCGAAACGTGTCCCCCGCTCCGACGAGCACGCTGCGGCCGTGCTCACGGAGCTTCTGAGCGAGCTTGCCGACGGTCGTCGTCTTGCCGGTGCCGTTGACGCCGACCACGAGGATCACGGTTGGCTTCGCCGTCAGGTCGAACGTCGGGGCGGGGCCGAAGAGCACTTCGATCTCCTCTGCGAGCGCCTCCCCGAGGTCGGTGAGCTCTCCGCGCGCCTCGAGACGGCGCACGATCTCGGCGGTCGCCCGGACGCCGACGTCCCCGTAGATCAGCGCCTCTTCGAGCCGTTCCCAGGCCTCGTCGTCGCCCGTGTCGAACGCGCCGGCCGCGATCTCCGCAGTCAGCGCCCGGCGGCTCTTCGCGAGAGAATCGCGAAGGCGTCCGAAGAAACCGGCCTTCTCCTGCTCGTCCGCGGCGATCGGCTCGTCGCCAAACAGCTCTGCCCAGGTTCTCGACATGGGCGCAACGCTACCGGGCCGCTCGCCCGAGGGCACGCACCCGAGCTGGGGCTCAGCCGGCCTCCGCCACGATCTTGGCGACGTAGGAGCTCACGGTCTTCGACGCCGCCCAGCCGAGAGCGTTCGACTTCGTGACGTCGAGCTTTGCCGTCATCCGGTTGCCCTTCGCCTCTGGCTGCATGACGACAGGCGCGCCGAACATCTCGGCGATCTGGAGGATCGAGTGCGAGTCGGAAGCGCCGAGTCCGAACTCGTCGCCAAAACCCTTCTCGCCGATCAGAAGCAGGCCGTCGACGATGTCGTCCACATGTGTGAAGATGCGGTGCTGCGTGCCGGGAGAGGTGACGGGGAGCGGCTCGCCTGCGAGCAGTTTCTGCCGGAAGATCTCGATCAGGGTTCCGTACGTGCCGGCCCGTTCGCCCGGCCCGAAGACGTTGTAGAAGTACGTGATCGCGAACGGGAGCCCGTACCACTCGCCGTAGTTCCGGACGAGCTCGGAGTTCGTCGCCTTGGTGAAGGCGTACGGGCTCTGATCGCGCCCGAGACCGCCGTCGGCGAACTTCGTCGACGAGCCCGCATAGACGAGCTTCGGTCGCTTGCTGCGCCAGTACTCGAGGACGTGGAAGGTTCCATGAACGTTCAGGTCCCAGACGACGTCTGGTTCGACGAGGCTCGACTCGACTCGCGAGTACTCGCCGAGGTGGTAGACGAGATCCGGCGTCTCGGGGACGTTCGTGGCAATGTCGCACGTGTGCGCCTCGCGGTAGTCGACGCCCGGAACCTCGTTCCCGCGCGTGCCGGCGAAGTAGTTGTCGAGGGAGATGACCGTGTCGCCGAGCGCCGCGAGACGCGCGCACAGTCGAGAGCCGATGAACCCGGCTCCGCCGGTGACGAGAACGGTTCTTGCTCCGGATCCCATCGTTCGCCGCACTACGCGGTGAGGGCGACCCTGTCGTGCTCGGGCAGCCTGCGGGAGATCACCTGCGAGACACCGTCCCCGCCCATCGTGACGCCGTAGAGGATGTCTGCCGCCTCCATCGTGCGCTTCTGGTGGGTGATCACAATGAACTGCGCGCGATCCGAGTAGCGGCGCAGCAACTCGACGAAGCGCACCACGTTTGCATCGTCCAGCGCGGCCTCGACCTCATCGAGGAGGTAGAACGGGCACGGCTTGGCAAGGAAGAGCGCGAAGAGGAACGAGATCGCTCCGAGTGCCTTCTCGCCACCCGAGAGAAGGCTCAGGCGCGTGATGCGCTTGCCTGCCGGCCGAAGCTCTACCTCGACGCCGGCCTCGAGCGCGTCGGGTGCCTCGTCGCCATCCGTCTCGGGCATCACGAGCTGGAGGCGGCCTTCCCCACCGGGGAAGAGCGTGGCCGCGACCTCCTCGAAATTCCGCGCGACCGTCTCGAAGGTCTCGTCGAAGCGGCGCTGCACCGTCTCTGCGAGCTCGTCACGAAGCTTGGCTATCTCGGCGAGCGAAGCCTCGAGATCCTGTCTCTGAAGTGCCAGCTCGTCCAGCCGCTCCTTCTCTGCCTCGTACTCCTCCTTGGCGAGCGGGTTGACCTTTCCGAGCTCCTCACGCCGCGCGTCGAGTCGATCGGCGCGGGCTGCGAGCTCCGATCGGTCGTTGCCTTCGGCCGGCACGTCCGCGCCCGCGGCCTCGAACCGGCGAGCCGCTTCCGAGGCCTCTGCCTCGAGCCGCGCGAGGTCGACCTGGACGGTCGTTGCGCGCTCGTTCGCCTCCTCGGCCTGCCTGCGCGCCTCGACCTCGGCTGCACCGAGCCGTCGCAACTCCTCGCCGAGGAGCGCTGCACGCGCGGCTCCCGCATCGACGCGGGCCTTGACCGGAGCCTCGAGCCGTTCCGCCAGCCGTACCGCCTGATCGAGGCCGGCACCCAGCGCAGCGACCGATTCGCAGAGCCGCCCGAGCATGTCGGGATCGAGCGCCGACCTGCGCGGCCGCCGTTCGAGCAGGGCCGCATCGGCCGAACGGGCGCGGTCAGCGGCCTCTCGTGCGCGTTCCGCGGCCTGGTCGGCGAGCGCGAGAAGGGAAGACGCCTCGGCCTCGAGCGCCTCGCGTCCCATCGTGTCATCCGTGGGGCTCAGGTCGACGGTGCCGCCGAGCCTGACGACGACGACCTCGGCTGCCTGAGCGCGAGCGACCGCATCGGCCGCGTCGCGGGCAGCGTTCGCTTCGAGACCCGACAGCCGGCGCAGCTCGGTTCCGAGATCGCCGGCCTGCTGCGCGCCCAGCGTGAGGCGAGCAGCTATCGGCTCCCCGATCGCCGTCGCGACGCTCCGCGCCCGTCGAAGCGCGGTCTCGAGGCCGGTGACGACCTCGACGAGCGATCCCAGGAGCGCCGGATCGACGTTGCGCTCTCGGAGATGGGCGACGGCGGAAAATGCCTCCTCGGCAGCTGTCGCGGCCGTCGCGGCTCCGGCGGCCGTGTGTGCGGCGGTTGCTGCCCTCCCGGCGAGCTCCGTCGCCTCATCGGCAAGGGCGCGGCGGCGTGCGTCCATCTCCAGCAGCACTGACTCGGCGGTCTCGCCTGCGAACCAGAGCTCGCCCCGTTCGGGGTCGTACCCATGCCCCTCGATCGTGATCACGGTGCCGTGCGTCGTCTCGAGGAGAGCCTCGGAGTCGACGAGCCAGAACCCCTCGAGCAGGCGAAGCGCAGAAGCGTTGCCGGTTGCGAGCGAGCCAAGTGGCCTCGCACCGGGCACGGGAGGTGCGGTGATCGCTCGCGCATACCGATCGACGACCACGGTCAGGCTGCCGAGCCCCTTACTCCGCGTCTGCTCGAGGAGCGCCAGAGCGTGGAGCGGGTCGCGGGCGAGAACCGCAGATGCACGCCAGGTGAGCGCAGCCGCGACTGCACGCTCAGCCCCCGGCTCGACCGAGAGGGCCGACAGCGCAAGAGTCTCGCCGGCGGCTGCGAGTGCGCTCGCGGCGGGGGGAATTCCTTCGCGCTCCGCAAGCGCGCGCTCGAGCGCCTGGAGCCGCTCGTGGGCCGACCGGGAGCGTTCCGCGACGTCGTCGCGCTCGGTGGCTGCTGCGCGCGCCGCTGCCGCGAGCTCGTTGGCCCGTTGCTCTAGCTCGAATGGCGAGAGTCCCTCTCGCTTCGCGAGTACGCGCGCCTCTGCGAGGTCGGTCTCGAGCGTCTCGCGGAGCGCGGCTGCCGATTCGTGCCGGAGGCCGAGGCGCTCGCGTGCGGCGCCGAGGGAGACGAGGCGCCCGTTCGCGCCCTCTTGCCCGCCCGTCGCATCGGCGAGTGCTGCCTCGACGCGCCCCCGCTCGGAGCGCAGGCCCGCGACCGCCTCTTCCGCGGCCGCGGCGAGCCGCCGCTCGTAGGCCGCGATGCGCGAGTGCGCGAGGCGCGCGCGCTCGGAGGCCTGCCCGTGTGCTTCTGCCGCGTCGCGTGCGGTGCTCGCGGCCTCACGCGCGACGTCTTCGAGCGCGCGCACCGACTCGTCGCTTCGATCGGCAGCTGCCTGTTCTGCCTCTGCGAGGTCCGCCCGGAGGCGCTCTTCGAGGCCTGCTGCCGATTCGCGGCGAAGAGCGAGGCGCTCGCCCGCACCCTGGAGACGATACAGCGCCCCCAGCGCCGCCTCGCGGCCGCCGGCCGCATCGGACAGCTCATCCTCGGCCTGTCGCCGCTCCTCGAGCAACGCGGTGAGACGCTCCTGTGCGCCGCGGCGCGCGATCGCGACGGCATCGCGGCGCGCTTCGGCGTCGGAGCGCCGCTCGGCGACCGCTTGGAGGTCGAGCTGCGCGATCCGAGCTCGCAGCGCCGCGATCTCGACGACGAGCTTCTCCGCCCGTTCGGCCGCAGTCGCCTGGAGCGCAAGTGGGCGCAGACGCTTCTTGACCTCATCCTCGACGTCCCGCGCTCGCTCGATCTGGATACCTACCCGCGCGAGCTTGAGCTCGGCACGGTGCTTGCGTCGCTTGAACTTACCGAGCCCGGCGGCCTCCTCGACGAGGTGGCGCCTGTCCTCCGGCCTCGACGCGAGGACGGCATCGACCTTGCCCTGCGAGACGATCGAGTGCATCGAGCCACCGAGGCCGACGTCTGCGAGTAGCTCGACGAGATCGGTTCGTCGGACCGCAGCCCTGTTGACGAGGTACTGCCCCTCGCCGCCACGCACGAGCCGCCGGGTGATCGAGATCTGGTTGAAGTCGATCTCCTCACCGAAGCCGCCGTCCTCGTTGTCGAAGATGAGCTCGACCTCGCAGTGATCGGCGGCGGGCCGCGTCGCCGAGCCGCCGAACAGCACATCGTCTGGCTTCTCTGCTCGCATCTCGGAGGGGGTCAGTGATCCGGCTGCCCAGACGATCGCGTCGGCGACGTTGGACTTGCCCGATCCGTTCGGCCCGACGACGACGGCGACGCCCGGTTCGAGCTTCAGCTCGAGCGGGTCCACGAACGACTTGAAGCCGCGAATCTTGATCGATTGGAGGTGCACGAGAGAACAACGCTAACCGCCGCCACGGACGTCGGGGGTGGCCGCAGTGAAGAGAGGCCGACGCGTCACCCCGCCCTCGATACGTAGAGTCGGCTCATGATCTCGTCACCCTGGATCCTCCTTCTCGTCGGTGCGATCGGCGCGAGCGCGATGATGATCGGCGTCTGGCTCGTCTCGATCCGGATCTCGAACGCGAGCTACGTGGACGTCGCCTGGGCGTTCGGGATCGCCGGCACGGCCGTCGGCTACGCGTTTCTGGCGGACGGCTCCCCACTGCACCGCGTCGTCGTCGGCGGCCTCGGGGCGGTGTGGGGCGTACGCCTCGGCACCTACCTCCTTGGCCGGCTCGCAGGCAAGGAGGAGGACGGCCGCTACCAGGAGCTCCGGCGCCGCTGGGCACCGAACGTGAACAGGGCGTTCTTCGTCTTCTTTCAGGCGCAGGCCGGTTTCGTGCTCATCTTCTCGCTGCCGTTTGCTTTCGTCGCCGCCGACGGCGGCGAGCTGACGTGGCTCACCTGGATCGGCGTAGCCGTCGCGCTCGGCTCGATCGCCGGCGAGCTGACGGCCGACACGCAGCTCGCCGTCTGGAAGGGCAACCCGGCCAACAAGGGGAAGACCGCGCGGAACGGTCTCTGGGGCTGGTCTCGCCACCCGAACTACTTCTTCGAGTGGCTGCACTGGGTCGGCTGGGCGGTCATCGCCTTCTCATCGCCCTACGGGTGGATCGCCATCTTCGTTCCGGTGTTTCTCCTCACGCTTCTCTTCAAGGTGACGGGCATACCGGAGACGGAAGCGCAGTCGCTGCGCAGCCGGGGCGACGACTATCGCCGCTACCAGGAGGAGGTCTCCGTGTTTGTCCCCCTGCCGCCGAAGAAGAGGGCCGAGGCGTGATCGCGGATCAGGTCGTTGCGAAGGGGCTCCTGCCCGACCCGCTTCTGCGCACGGCGATAGCGCAGAGCTGCCGCCTCCGGTTGCGCCGTGAGCGGCTCAGGGGCCTCGATGCCTTCGAGCAGACGGTCGCCGGGATGTCGAGCGGCCCGATCGCGATCGAGACGGACGCAGCGAACGATCAGCACTACGAGTTGCCCGCGCAGTTCTTCGGACTCGTCCTCGGCCCGCGACGAAAGTACTCGGGCTGCTTCTGGCCGGAGGGGGTCGAGACCCTCGCTGACGCCGAGGAGACGATGCTCGCGCTCACGTGTGCGCGAGCCGGAATCGTCGACGGCATGGAGATTCTCGATCTCGGCTGCGGCTGGGGCTCACTTTCGGGGTGGATCGCCGAGCGGTATCCGAGCTGCCGCGTCCTCGCGGTGTCGAACTCGCAGCCACAGAAGGCGTACATCGACGGTCTCGGCCACGCGAACGTCGAGGTGGTGACGGTCGACATCAACGCCTTCGAGACCGAGCGACGCTTCGACCGTGTCGTCTCCGTCGAGATGTTCGAGCACATGCGCAACTGGCAGGCACTCCTCGCGAAGGTGCGTAGCGTGCTGCGCGAGGACGGGAAGCTGTTCGTCCACGTCTTCGCGCACGTGCGCTATGCCTACGCCTTCGAGCAGTCCTGGATGGGCCGGCGATTCTTCACGGGCGGGATCATGCCGTCAGACGACCTTCTGCTTCGATTCGCCGACGATCTCGTCGTGTCCGAGCACTGGCGGGTCAACGGCGTGCACTACGGGAGAACAGCCGAGGCATGGCTCCAGAACCTCGATGCAGCACGGCCCGAGGCGCTCGCGGTTCTCGGCTCCGAGCGCGCGCTGCACGAGTGGCGGGCGTTCTTCCTCGCCTGCGCCGAGCTCTTCGCGTTCTCGAGCGGGAACGAGTGGTTCGTGAGCCACTACCTGCTCGAGCCGCGGTAGTCACACGACTGTCGACACCACCAACCGACAGCAGCGCCCGGCCACGGCTCTACTCGACGCACCAGAACCAAAGGGCTCTCAGCGACCGTCACTGCGGTTCGCAGGCGAAGCCTGCAAAGAGCATCAGCCGCTGAGGGCCGCGGTACGCTCTTCCACCGCGGCCCTCAGCGGCCCAGCGACTCGAGCGCCTGCCGGGCGGCCTCTTGCTCGGCGGCCTTCTTCGTCGACGCGGTGCCGATCCCGACCTGTTCTCCGGCGATCACCGCAACACACACGAAGCGTCGATCGTGCGGCGGCCCCTCGACTCCCAGCACGCTGTACTGCACCTGGTTGCCCGAGCGGGCGAGTGCTTCCTGCAGCTCCGTCTTGTTGTCGACGTGGCCGGTGCGCGCAAACTCGATGCGGGAGTCGAACGCATCGACAACCGCGCGCTCAGCCTGCTCGAAGCCGTGCTCGAGGTAGACGGCCGCGATCGCAGCCTCGAGGAGTGCTGCGAGAACGTTGCGGCTTCTTGCGATGCGCTGGAGCTCGGCCTCCGGAACGTCCTGTGCCTGCTCGAGCAGGAACCGTCCGAGATCGAGCTCCTTCGCGACATCGGCGCAGCTGTGCCGGGAGACGACATGGGCTCTGATCTTCGCAAGGCGCCCTTCGGACGCATCGGGGAATCGGTCGTACAGGGCCTTTGCGATCGACAGTTCGAGCACCGAGTCGCCGAGGAACTCGAGGCGCTCGTACGAGGATGCCCGGTCGGGCGCCCAGGACGTATGCGTGAAAACGTGATCGCGTCGCTCGGGGGGAAGGGCTTCGATCAGGCGCGCAAGCACGCGCCCTTCCCCTTTGGTGGTCGATTCCGAACTCTCGCCCTCGCGGTTGGGGGCCTGAACACGTCGCAGCGTGCCCGTCTCGTCCGACAGCCAGGCCACCAGCCTGATTGCCGAACGAGCCGGCCACGCTGCTCGGTTCATGCCCTCCCCGACGACCACGCGAATCCGAAATCGACCACCACGCGGGTCGCTGCTACTGGTGCGCGACGACGTAGTCGACAGCCTGGCCGACGGTCGTGATCTTCTGCGCGTCCTCGTCGGAGATCTTGATCCCGAACTGATCCTCGAGCTCCATGATCAGCTCGACGAGATCGAGGGAGTCCGCGTCGAGGTCCTCCTGGAACGAGGCCTCCTCCGAAAGATCGCCTTCGTCTGCACCGAGTTGCTCGGTGAGGACGGCCTTGACGCGCTCGGATACTTCTTCACGGGACAGTGCCACTGTTCTTCAACCTCTCGTTGTGCCGGACGGGTTCGATGAGCGCGCCGACTCTACCACGCGCTCCGGAAGGGCCTCGCGCATACGTCCCACGACATCGTGATCGATCCCCCGTGCCGCCATCCTGACGGCGTTCTCGATCGCGAACCGGGAGCTCGATCCGTGGGCGATCACAACGAGCCCGCGAAGCCCGAGCAGGTAGCCGCCACCGGTCGTCTCCGGGTCGAGGCGCGTCCGGAGGCGAGCCGCCGCCGGCCGGATCAGGAACCCGCCGACCTTCCCTCGAGTCGTTTCCACGATCTCGGCGCGAAGCGCGATGAGCAGGCTGCGAACGGTACCCTCGAGCGTCTTCAGCGCGACATTGCCGGTGAATCCGTCGCAGACGATCACGTCCGTTTCGCCTTCGAGAAGCGCGCGCCCCTCCGTGTTGCCGGCAAAGCGGAGCGAGCTCGCCGCGAGGAGCGCGTGGGCCTCGAGCGTCAGCTGATTTCCCTTCTCCGGCTCCTCGCCAATGGAGAGGAGCGAGACCCTGGGGCGTGCGATCCCGAGTACTTCCTGGGCGAAGATCGAGCCCATGTGGCCGAACTGGAGGAGGTGCTCCGGCTTCGCATCGGCCGTCGCGCCCGCGTCGATCAGGACGCAGGGGCCGTGAGCCGTAGGAATCACGACGGCGATTCCCGGACGGAACACGCCCGGCAGCCGCCTCACGTGCAACAGGCTGGCCGCGAGCACGGCGCCCGTGTTCCCGGCAGACACGACGGCGTCGGCGTGGCCATCGCCAACGGCACGAACCGCCCGCACGAGCGAGGAGCCCTGCTTGTTGCGTACGGCATCTGCGGGCTTGTCGTCCATCTCGACCATTCCGTCCGTCACGACGTGCTCGAGGCCGTGCGTGTCGAGATCGGCAGGGCCGTAGATGATCGGCCGAACCTCGGCAGCCACGGCAGCAAGAGCCCCGGCCACGATCTCTGCCGGTTCACGATCACCCCCGAGGGCGTCCACCGCAATGCGGACGCGCATGACTTACGGTGCGGGCGTTCCGAGCGGCTGCACGTTGCGCCCCCGGTACGTCTTACACGTCGGGCAGGCGTGGTGTGAACGCGTAGGCGACCCGCAGTTGGAGCAGACGTTCACGCTCGGCGCGGAGATGCCATGCTGCGCGCGACGCTTGTCGCGACGGGCCTTCGATGTCTTTCGCTTGGGGACTGCCATCAGCGGCTGGAAGTGTACCGGAACCGCAAGCAGCCTCAGGTGGGTTCCGGTAGAGAGGGCGACAAAGGGAGCGACAACTCCCGCGTCGGAGCGATCGCGTCCAGGAAGCTGCGATCGTGGCTGACGACGACGAGCGTTCCGTCGTATCCGCGGAGCGCCTGTTCGAGCTGCTCGACCGCCTCGAGGTCGAGATGGTTCGTGGGCTCGTCGAGCAGGAGCAGGTTGACCCGACGTGCCTGGAGCTCCGCCAGCCGCGTCCGCGTCCGCTCCCCCGGCGACAGGGTCGTCCACCTCCGGCCGATATGGTCGGCACCAAGTCCGAACTTCGCGAGCAACGTCCTCGCGTCGACCGCGACGAGACCGGTCGAAGCGCAGAACGCGTCGAGCAGCGAGGCGTCGTCGCGTGGCTCGTCACCATCCTGCACGAGCGACCCGAGCACGACGCTCCGCCCGATCTCCCTCGTCCCACGGGTCGGCTCCCGGTCGCCGCGGAGAATGGCCATGAGCGTCGACTTGCCACTGCCGTTCCGCCCGGTCACAGCCAGTCGCTCTCCGTGAACGAGATCGAGGTCGAGGGGGCCGAGTGTGAAGCTCCCTCGCGACGCGACGACCCCAGCGAGGCGTGCCACGGTCCCGGCCGTTCTCGTGCCGGAAACGAGAGCGAGCTGGAGCTGCCACGGTTCGAAGGGCTTCTCGGGCGCCACGTTGCGCTCGAGGAGCCTCTCGGCTTGCCGCACCTTCGTCATCAGTGCATGTGTGCCGCGCCTGTCCGCCTTAGCCCCTCCCGCACGTGCCTCGTTACGACGTTCGGCAAGAAGGGCTGCGAGATGCCGGCGCCGTCCCTGGGCCTCGGAGAACTGCTTGTATGCTCCCTCACGCGCGACGTCGCGGGCAGCCGCGAACTCACCCCAGCCGCCGGCCCATTCACGCACGCGGCCGCGGCCCGGCTCGATCTCGGCTATCCGGCGCACCGTTCGGTCGAGGAAGGCACGGTCGTGCGATACGACGACGAGCGCCGACTCGGACATCGCGACGAATCGCTCGAGCCGCTCGAGGCCGTCGAAGTCGAGATCATTCGTCGGCTCGTCCAGGAGCAGCACGTCGAACCGTGAAAGCAGGACGCCCGCCAGGGCGAGCCGGGCAGCCTCACCACCCGAGAGCCGCTCCACGGGGCGATCGAGCGCCACCGCAAGCCCGAGCTCGGCCAGCACCGTTGCCGACCGGACGTCCAGATCACCCCCGCCGAGCGAGAGAAAGCGGTCGAGCGCAACCGTGTAGCGATCAGCCGCAGCGACACCCTGCGCCAGCTCCTCCGCGGCGTCCGAGAGCGAGCGTTCGGCAGCAGCTACACCCGTCCGGCGCGCGAGGAAGGCACGCACCGACTCACCGGCCGGGAAGCCTTGCTCCTGCGGGAGATACCCGACCGTGAGTGTTGGCGGATCACGTACGACGGTGCCGTCATCCGGCTCCTCGAGGCCCGCGAGGATCCGGAGGATGGTCGACTTCCCGGAGCCGTTTCGGCCGACGACGCCGAGCCTCGTCCCCGGGCCGATCTGAAGCGAGATTGCATCGAGCACGACGCGGGAGCCGTGATGACGGACGACATCGACAAGCTGAAGACGCATGAAAACCTCCGAACGAGACGGCCACAAACCCGGCGCGAACGTGCGACGCGGGGCGGCGGGAAGACGTGAATGAGGTCTCAGTCAGTCATCGGAGGGCGCAGGAGCGCCGCGACGACGGTATCACGCGTCGGTCTTAGATCGCAAGAAGGTCGCCGAGCGCGCGCGGCCGGATGTCCAGGCCGCGCAGTTCCTCGAGTGCGATCCAGACCGGCTCGTGGGTGCCGCTCTTCTCGCGCTCGCGGTCGGTCAGAAGCGCATGGTCGGGCCAGCTCCCCGTACCGAAGCTACCGCCGACGATCCACGCGTCGTAGTAGAAGAAGATCGTTCCTCCGAACGACTCCTCGTGGACGAGTGGCCCGAGCTCGACCTCTACCCCGAGCTCCTCGAAGGCCTCGCGGCGGGCAGCGTCCTGCGGGGTCTCACCCTCCTCCACCCCACCTCCGGGGAAGAGGTAGTACGTCCGCCCGTCGCGCACGCGCTTGATCAGAGCGAGGCGGCCATGGTCAACGAGCACGATTCTGGCGCGAGGCGTGAGCTCCGTCATTCGTCGCGCAGTGCTTCGAGCGCCGCCCACCGGGGATCCGACACGGTCTCCTCATGCGTGTGCGGTTCGACGTTCAGATCCTTGCCGCACACCATGCAGAGCCCCGCGCAGCCGGGCCGGCAGAGAATCTGGGCCGGCAGGGCCGTCGCGATCGAATCGCGAGCCCACTGCGACAGCTGCAGCTCACCTTCGATGACGTACTCGGACAGCATGTCCTTCGGCGCTCCCTCGGCCGTCTCGTGGTACTCGCGGGCGTCGATCCTGACATCGGCGACAGCGTCCTGCAGGCAGCGCATGCACGGGCCGTGAAGCCGCGACTCGAACGCGAGCCTGAACACGTCACCGCTCACCGCGCGCTGCACCTCGAACGTCGCTTCGGCCTGCGCCGGAACGGGCAGGTAGCGCTCGCCGCCGAGCTCGAATGGCTCGAGCGCCACGGCGACGGCCTCGCGATGCTCGTCGCCGAGCCGCAGTCGCAGGCGACGGAGAGGGTACGTGGTCATCGGTTCAGCCTAGCCTGCGCCATCTCAGGCGACGCCCTGCGGTCTAGACGTAGGAGTCGGCGTCCGCGTCGGGGCTGATCGGGTCGATAGGCCCGATCCCGGACATGACCGACTCCTGTGAGCGCTCGTGCAACCGCTCCCGGCCGCGACGGACCGCGACGAGAAACTTGTCGAGGTTGACCTCGAGCGTCGAGAGAATCCCGTCCGCCCAGTCTTCCATCTCGAGTCGCGTCTCGCGCGCCTGCCGACGGGCGTCGTCGACGATGTCCTGCGCCTGACGCTCGGCGATCTTGACGATCTCCGTCTGCGACGCTTCGCGTACGGCCTGCTCGCGCGCCTCACCGATCAGGCGGTCGCATTCGCGCTTCGCCTCGGCGAGCATCTCCTGCCGCTCCTTGACGATCCAGCGGGCCTGCTTGATCTCCTCGGGGATCGTGGCGCGCATCTGGTCGAGGATGTCGTAGATCTCCTCACGGTCGATCCGCACCTGGTCGGTCAGCGGCACGGCCTTCGAGTTGTGTACGAGATCGTCGAGCTTGTCGATGAGTACGAGTACGTCCATGGCGGGATCTTACTCCTGTGGACTCAGAGGGGCGCCGGGTCGACCGTTCGGGAACATCTCCCTGAAGCGGCGCGCCACGGGCTCGGGCACGAGTTCGTCAACCTTTCCGCCGAACGACGCGATCTCCTTCACGCCGCTCGACGAGATGAAGCTGTATTGCGGGCTCGCCATCACGTACATCGTCTCGATCTCGGGGGCGAGGAGCCGGTTGAGGTGGTTCATCTGCGCTTCCCACTCGAAGTCGGCGATCACGCGAAGGCCCTTGACCATCGTCTTCGCGTCGTGCTTACGCGCGAAGTCGACGACGAGCTCGTGAAAGACGTCGACGGTCACGTTCGCGAGGGGCTCGAGAGCCTCCTCCAGGAACGCGACGCGCTCGTCCAGCGAGAACATCGTCGCCTTGTGGTGCGGATCGCGGACGACACCGACGACGATCTGGTCAAAAATCGAGGCGGCACGACGGATCACGTCGATATGGCCGTTTGTGACCGGATCGTAGGTGCCTGGATAGATCGCGGTGATCATCGCGTGAACAGGGTAATGCGCGCGGAGCCATAGCGTCGGCTGGTGACGAGCTCGAGAGGCAGCTCGGGCTCCACCCTCGAGGACGTCTCGACGACCAGCATGCCGTCCGGAGCGAGCACCGCCGGGAGCGCCTCGGCGAGGCGCGGCCCGAAATCGGGCCAGGAGCCGTAGGGTGGATCGACGAGAACGAGGTCGTACGTGCGGCCGCGTTCCTCCCGCAGGGCCTGGAACGCGTCCTTCTGCAGCACGAGCGCCCCGGTGAACCGGAGCTTCTCGAGATTGTCTTCGATCACTCGGCACGCAGCGCGATCAGACTCGACGAAGACGCAGCGTCGCGCGCCGCGAGAGAGCGCCTCGAGGCCCATCGCGCCCGAGCCTGCGAAGAGGTCGAGCACGGCAGCGTCGTCGACCGGGCCGATCAGGTTGAAGGCTGCTTCGCGGACGCGATCGCTCGTGGGGCGGGTCGTGTCGCCCCTCGGTGCGGCGATCTTCGAGCCGCGGCGGTCGCCGGCGATGATCCTCATCGCGGCAGCGTACGCAGCGCGGGCTGCCTGACGTTTCGGTACCGAGACGACGGTCGGTGGAAGGCCCTTCGAGGAGCTCAGTTTCGAGACGACAACGTCGCCCACCTCGGAGTCGCGACGATCCGGTGTGAACGCGCGTTACGCAAGCGACCTCCTCCCGTGCGGTGCAACCGATAGCTCAGGAGTCGCCGATGTGCTCTGAACCGCCGAGGATCCGCTCCACCGCGACCGCGAGCTCGCCCTCGTCGGCGAGCGATCGCGCCACGTCTCTTGCCCGCTCGAGCAGGGCCGTGTCCTGGCGCAGCCGGGTGAAGTGGAGGTCGGAGAGGCCCGATTGGCGGGCGCCCAGCAACTGGCCCTCGCCGCGGATCTCGAGGTCGCGCTCGGCCAGTTCGAAGCCGTCGCTCGTCTGAACCATCGCCTCGAGACGATCATGCGCGACGTCCGTGAGCTCCTCCTTCGGGCCCGAGACGAGTAGACAGTACGACTGCTGCGCCCCGCGCCCGACGCGGCCGCGTAACTGATGGAGCTGCGCGAGGCCGAAGCGGTCTGCCTCCTGCACGATCATGATCGTCGCGTTCGGGACGTCGACACCGACCTCGATCACCGTCGTCGCGACCAGCACGTCGATCTCGCCCGCCTTGAAATCCGCCATGATCGATCGCCTCTCCGGCGGCTTCAGTCGGCCGTGGAGGCAGCCGACGCGGAAGTCCTTCAGCTCAGCGCGGCGCAGCCGCTCGGCCTCGTCTTCTGCAGCCCGGGCCACGGTCAGCTCCGATGCCTCGATCAGCGCGCAGACGACGTATGCCTGGCGGCCGTCCCGGAGGTGCCGCGTCAGCCTCTCGTAGGCCTCCGAGCTGCGGTCGTCCGTGACCCACGCGGTCACGATCGCTTTCCGGTTCGCGGGCGGCGCCGTGATCTCGGAGACCGAGAGGTCGCCGTAGACCGTGAGAGCGAGCGTGCGGGGGATCGGCGTCGCTGTCATGTGGAGCACATGCGGGCTGCGCCCCTCGGCGAGTGCGGAGCGCTGCTCGACGCCGAAGCGGTGCTGCTCGTCGACGACGGCGACGGCGAGGTCGCGGAAGCCGACCTCCTTCTGGATCAACGCGTGCGTACCGACCGCGATCTGAACGTCACCCGAGGCGATCAGCTGGCGGACGTTCGCATGCTCCTTCGCCGTGAGCGCGCTCGTCAGCAACGCGACCCGCACACCGAGCTCGGCGCAGATCCCCTCGATGGTGAGGAAGTGCTGCTCGGCGAGCACCTCCGTCGGCGCCATCATCGCGCCCTGTCGATCGGCCTCGACGGCCCGGAGCAAGGCGTAGAGCGCGACAACGGTCTTGCCCGAGCCGACGTCGCCCTGCAGCAACCGTTGCATCGGCGTCGTCCTCGCGAGATCCCGGTCGATCTCGGCGATCGCGCGATCCTGCGCCTCGGTGAGCCTGAACGGGAGCACCTCTCGGTAGCGCGTGAGAAGCGCGCCCGCGTCGGGCAGCGACTCCGCGACGAGCCTCCCTCGCTCGGCCGCACGGCGGGCGAGAGCAAGCTGGAGGACGAGGAGCTCGTCGAACGCGAGACGCCGCCGGCCCCGTTCGGCCTCGTCCGGTGAGCGCGGCCGGTGAAGGGCAACGAGCGCATCGGCGCGAAGCGGCAGCCGCTCGGAGGTGGCGAGGCTAGCCGGCAATGCGTCACCCTCCGCACGCACCTGCTCGAGGGCCGCACCGACGAGAGCGCGCAGCTGCTTCTGCGCGAGCGCCTCGCTCGCCGGATACACGGGCGCGTAGTCCGCTGTCTCCGTCGTTTCGCCCAGGTCGTAGGTCTCCACCTGAAACCCGTAGCGATTCGGCTTCCCCCGCAGACGTACCTTCGTCCCGGGAACGAGCTGGGCCTCGAGCCACGGCTGGTTGAACCACGTCGCCTTGATCTCGCCCGTACCATCGCTGACCCGCGCCGTCAGGATCTTCAAGCGCCCGCGGCTCCGGCGGGAGGTCGTGTCGAGGACGACGCCCTCGATCACTGCCTCGACCTCACCGAAGAGATCGCGGATGGCCTTCTCCTCGATCGGGCGCTCGTATCGCCGAGGCCGGTGCCAGAGCAGATCGCGAACCGTGCGGAGGCCGAGCTTCGCGAGCCTCCCGCGCACCGCAGGACCGACCCTGGGCAGCGTCTCGACGCCTGCCTCGAGAGCCTCGGGACGTGGCGCGCTGCGCGGGCGAGGCCAGGTCGCCGGCGGCTCCAAGCCGGCGAAGCCGACGGGCAGTCGGAGCTCAGTGAGTGCGCGTGCCACCGGGACCGAGTATAGGACCGGGACCGGCGCGGGTGGAGCGGTGACGCGTCTACTCGTCGTCCTGGAACCAGAAGAACCCGACGGCTCCGGGGCCGGCGTGGGTGCCGACGACCGCCCCGAGGTTCTCGACGAGCTCGATCTCGGCCTGCGGCCGGGCGGCGAGCGCGAGGGCCGAGATGTCGTCGACCCAGCCCGGGGCGTCGGCGTGAGCGATTCCGACTCGCAGCCCGGGACGATCCTCGGTCGCGTCCTCGAAGAGGCGGCGGAATTCGGCGAGCGCCTTCTGGCGACCACGAACCTTGCCGACCGGGACGACGACGCCGTCCTCGCACGACAGGATGGGCTTGATGTGGAGCAGGGAGCCCGCGAGTGCCTGCGCCTTGCCGATCCGCCCGCCCTTCTGGAGGTACTCGAGCGTCGCAACCGTGAAGACGACGGTGTTGTCCCGCTTGAAGCGGTCGATCAGCTCCTCGAGCTCGCCGTCGGTCGTGCCGCGTGCCAGGCGCCGCTCGATCGCGAGCGCGAGCATGGCGACCGCGAGCGACGCCGTCTCCGAGTCGATCAACCGGATCCTGTCGGCGCCGAAGATGCCGGCCGCCTGCACCGCGGACTGGTACGTGCCCGAGAGCCTCTGGGAGAGGTGAAGCGAGTAAATCCGTTCGTACCCCGCGAGATCCTCGTAGGCCCGCAGGAACTCGCCCGGCGTCGGCTGCGACGTCGTGGGTGGCTTCGGTGCGGACTTCAGGCGCTCATAGAAGTCGTGCGACGAGATCCCGATATGGTCGAGATAGTCCTCGGTGCCGAAGAGAACGTGCAGCGGAACGACCCTGATGTTGTCGAATCGCTCCCGCGCCTTCTCCTCCGGAAGATCGGAGGTCGAGTCGAGGACGATGGCGGTGTTTACGGCCGTCAGATTCACGGTTCTTGCCCCTCTCGGTGGCTGGCAGACGTGATCGCAGAAACAAGATCATCGATCGGGCTTCCCTTCTCGACGAGTGTGGCGGCCCCAGCGGCGAGCACGGCAGCCCGATCCGCTTCGGTTGCCTCGGCGGTAAGACAGATGACGGCGGCACGCGGCGAGGCAGCGAGGACCGCGGTCGTGGCGTGCGCCCCATCGAGGCCCGGCAACCGGAAGTCCATCAGGACGACGTCGGGATCGAGTGCTTGCGCAGCGGCCGCGGCTTCGTCGCCCGCCGCGATCGAACCGATGATCTCCAGCCCGTCGCGACCGTTGAGCAGCAACTCGAGCGTCGAGCGATACACCTCGTTGTCCTCGACGAGCAACACGCGCACGACAGTGCTCACTCGGCCGACAGCAACAACGGGTAGTGGGGTTGACCGCCCACGTGAATCTCGATGTCGAGATGGGGATGGCGCTGCTCGAGCTCACCGAGAAGCGAGTCGAGATCCGGCTCGTCCTCGCCGGTCAGAAGCGTCAGGATCTCCCTCCCGCCCGCGACGAGACGATCGATGACGGCGACTGCGACAACATCGAAGCTCGGGCCGCTCGCGACCGCGGCGCCGCCGGCGAGACCGAGCCAGGCACCCTTGCGCACCTCGATACCGTCGAGGCTGACGTCGCGAGACGCAATCGTCACCTCCCCCGTCGCGACCCCGGCCTCGGCGCGGAGCATGTCCGCTTCGTTCTCGGCCGCCGCGCGCGCAGGGTCATACGCGACCATCGCGGCGAGCCCGGCCTGGACGGACTGGGTCGGCACGACACGCATCGGCTTGTTGACGAGGCCGATCGCCTGCTCGGCGCTGAGGATCACGTTCCTGTTGTTCGGCAGCACGATCACCTCGGTCGCCGGGGTTGCGTCGACCGCGGCGACGATCTCCTCCGTGGACGGGTTCATCGTCTGGCCGCCCTCGATCACGCGGGTCGCGCTCATGCTCTCGAACAGGCGCCGGTTCCCGCCCCCCGGGGCGACGACGACGACGCCCGTCTCGAGCGTCGGTATTCCTGCAAGCGAGCTCTCCGTGAGCCGCTCCTCGCGCTCGAGCGTCTGCCGGTGCATGTCGGCGATCTCGACACCCTCGATGGTGCCGCGCGCCGTCCCGAGCGAAAGCGCGGCGCCGGGATCGTCCGTGTGGACGTGGATCTTGAGTGCCGTGGGGTCTCCCACTACGAGCAGCGAGTCGCCGAGTCCGTCGAGCTCGCGCTCGAGCTCGTCGGAGTCGAGCCCACTCCCCTCGACGACGAACACCGTGCAGTAGCGAAACTCGGAGAACTCGTGGTGCATCGCCTCGACCGAGATCCCCGTCGACGCAGCCGGCGCGTCGGGCAGGGTTTCGCCTGCGACGGCCGCGCGCAGCCCGCGGATGATCTCGAGCAGACCCGCCCCGCCCGCATCGACGACACCAGCCTGCTTCAGGACGGCAAGCAGTTCTGGCGTGCGGGCGAGGGACTCCTCGCCACGGGCGATGATGAGCGCAAGGAGGTCGAGCCGGTCGAGCTCGCGGGCCTCTGGCGACTCGGCCGCCTCGGCCATTTCGCGGATCACGGTGAGCATCGTGCCCTCAACGGGCCGCCGGACGGCGCGATAGGCAGCGTTGCTCGCAGAGCGAAACGCGCGAGCGATCATCGGCTCGTCGATCGGGTCGCGTTCGCCGAGAACGTCGGCGAAGCCACGCACGATCTGGCTGAAGATGACACCGGAGTTGCCACGCGCACCCATCAGTGCTGCACGCGAGAGCTCACGCGCAACTGCCTCGTGCCCGGTCGCGGACGACTTCTCGAGGCTCTCGACGATGGCGCGCACCGTCAGCGTCAGGTTCGTCCCGGTGTCACCGTCCGGAACCGGATAGACGTTCAGATCGTCGATGCGTTGCCTGTTCGCCTCCAGGTTCGTGAGGGCGGCGCGCGCGATCTCGCGTGCTCGCTCGAGATTCACGACGACCGCCTGACGTCGGCGATACGCACTTCGACGAGCGACACGGGGAGTCCTGTCTGCCGCTCGACCTCGTAGGCGACGCGGGTGCGAACGGTTGCCGCGACCTCGGCGAGGTTGAGCCCGTACTCGACGACCACGTGAAGATCGATCTCGAGGCCGCCGTCCCGGGACTTCACGTCGATCCCGTCCGTGACGCGGTCACGGCCCGGCAAGCGCGGGAAGCGCCGTCCTGCCATCCCCACGATGCCGTAGCTCTCGGCCGTGACGTGGCCGACGACCTGGGCGATAGCGTCTGTCGAGACGGAGATGCGCCCCAGATCGGTGGTTCGCACGAGATGGATGCCCTTTTCCACGCCGCGAGGTTAGACGACGTCGGGCGCCGGAGGGTTACGTTGGGGTCGCCCCGCTAGATGGCCTTCGTGACCTTGCCGCCCTTGAGGCACCGGGTGCACACGTAGGCCCGCGTGGCCTTGCCGTTCAGCATCATCCGCACCTTCTGGAGGTTCGGGTTGAATCGGCGCTTGGTCGCGACCATGGAATGGCTCCGGTTGTTACCAAAGCCGGGCTTCTTGCCGCAGAGTGAGCAGATCTTGGACACGCGAACGAGGATGGTAGCGGAACTCGCCTAGGCGAGTTCCGCCGTAGGGGCTATGCGAAACGGCGCCTCGGCGCCGTGCAGCGTCGCCCGCGTCCACC
>NZ_JBDSNT010000028.1:0-12973 GCF_039915195.1 Gaiella sp. | reverse complement strand
TGTCCTGCTCGGGCCGGGCGCCTTTTGCCGGTTCCGAAACGGCGGGTTCCGCGTTGCCCGACCGGCCCGGGCGATACAGGAAGCGCACTCGCGTCACGGACTCCCGCTGTTGCCGACGAAGAGAACGTTCCGGGCATGAAACAACTGATACAATCGCCTTATCGGGCTGGGTCTAAATCAGTCACGGCGGGGGTCGGCGAGGGCGTTCTCTGACTTGCGATTTCGTTCGGTGTCCGTGGATGCTTTCTGGCAAGGGGTCATCGATTCGATCCCTGCCAACGTTGCTGTGCTCGATCGAGACGGTGTCGTCGTGGCCGTGAACGCGGGGTGGTCGCGGTTTGCGGAGGAGAACGGTGGAGCCAACGTCGGCGTCGGTAGTGCCTACCTCGCTGTGTGCGATGAAGCAGAGGAGATGGGCGACCAATCCGCTGGGGACGCGGCCCGGTTGATCCGTGGGGTGATGGGCGGAGACCCCGAGCCGGGTCTCTTGCACTATCACTGTGACAGTCCCAGTGTGCGGCGACGTTTCCTGATGCGGGTCGCTGCCGGCGCTGCGCAGAGCGTCGTTGTGATGCACTTCGATGTCACCGAGGGTGCCGAGACGGACGAGCGTCTTCGAGTTCAGGACGCGGTGCTCGGCGAGATCGATGCGGCTGTGATGGCGTTCGACCAGGGCTTGTCCCTCACCTTTTGGAACACTGCGGCCGAACGTCTGTTCGGGTTGAGTCGGGCGGACGTCCTCGGGACGAACGTGTTGGCTCGTCTCGAGCCCGGCCGCCCGTCGGGCGGGTTGCGGGAGCACCTCGGGGAAGTGGCGCCGGACGAAGCCGTGCACGGCGTCTTCGACATGAAGGGCGTCGAGGGGGAGACTCTCTCTGTGCAGGTCGATGCGAAGGTGGTTCTCGACGTTTCGGGATCGACCATCGGGGCGATCGTCGTAGCTTCTGACATACGCGAGCGAATCTGGTATGAGCGCGAGCTACGGAGTGCACGCGACTACCTGGCTGCGGTAATGGTGTCCATCCCCGATGGACTCTGCACGGTCGACGGCGACGGATTCGTGTTGGAGGTCAATCGGGCAGCCGAGCACCACCTTGGATGGACGGCAGCCGACCTAGGTGGGTGCCGCCTGCACGACGTTCTGCACGCGGCCGCCGAGCGGGACGATGCCCATTCGTTTGATGATTGCCCGATCACGAAGGCGGGCGCAGGCGACGAGGCGGTCATAGTCGCGGACGACTCCTTCGTCTGCCGAGACGGAACGCAGCTCACCGTCGCCTACAAAGCTGCCCCGGTTGAGGCCATATCTGGCCGACACGGTGTCGTCGTGGTGTTCAGGGATACGACCGAAGAGAAGGCAGAGCGCGATCGTCAGCGGCTCGAGTTGCTCGAGTTGTCATGGGCCGCCCGGGTGCGCGAGGCGCTCGAAACGGATGCATTCACGCTCTACGCTCAGCCCATCATCGAGATAGCAACGGGCAAAACCGTTCAGTACGAGCTGCTGCTACGGATGCTTTCCAAGGGCCAGGTCATCTTGCCCGGTGAGTTTCTCCCAGCGGCCGCGCACCATGGGCTCCTCATCGACATTGACCGCTGGGTCGTTCAGCACGCAGCGGAACTCGCCGCCGGCGGGCATCCCGTCGCGATAAACATCTCTGCGCAGTCGCTCTCGCAGCCGGTTTTCTCCCGCTACGTCGAAGAGGTGCTTGCGTCCACGGGAGTCGATCCCAGCCTCATCGTCATCGAAGTGACAGAGACCGACGTCGTCGAGAACCAGGGAGCAGCATCCGACCTTCTCGGCCGTCTCACGAGCCTTGGCTGCAAGGTCGCCCTCGACGACTTCGGAACCGGTTACGGTGGCTTCCTCTACCTCAAGCGGCTAACCGTTCATATCCTCAAGATCGATCGTGAGTTCGTCACCGACCTCGATCACAACGATACAAACCGTGCAGTGATACAGGCGATTGTGGGCCTGGCAGAGGCCTTCGGACAACACACGATCGCCGAGGGCATCGAGGACGAGCCGACCCTACGTGCCGTTGCCGACCTGGGCGTCAAATATGGTCAGGGATATCTGTTCGGGCGTCCAGCCCCCGCGGCCGACATTCTCGTCAACACGGAAGGAGACACCCGTGGATATCCAGAACTCGCAAGCTGAGGGCCAGGAATCACTCGATCGCGATCAAGCCGTCGCCGACCTAGATCAAGCAGTTGGAGATCGCGAACAAACGGTCGCCGACACCGAGCAGCGCCGCGTCGACGCCAGCAGGGTCGAGACGGCCGACCGGTCCCCCGATTCGCCTCGAGCCACAGTCGTCCGCAACCTCCAGAGACGCGACCAAGACCGTCGCGATGCCCATCAGCATCAGCTCGACAAAACACAGGGAGGACGCGATGAGCGACAGACCGTCCTAGACGAGCAGCAAGACGAAGCTCTAGCGCTCGACGCTACTGTCGACACGCCAGAGCGCGCGGCCCGCGAAGCAGTCGAGAGGGCCCATGCCGCACGTCGACGTGCCGAAGCCGCACTCGAACGCGCCGAAGCCGCCTATCACCGCGCAGAGCTGCTCCACCAGCGCACTACTGCCCAGACTCAGGACGATCACCCCGCTACCTGAGGTATCGCGGATACAGCCACGGGGACTGAGATTGGCTGTATAGGTAGCTGTAGCTGCTGCCATCGTGTAGTTGATCGCCTTGGCGGCGATCCAGTCGCCATAGTGGAGCAGGCGGTGATGAGCCACTTGCGGATCGACGCGACCGCCGTCGACCTACGGGCTCTTCATCGTCCTACGATGGAGGCTGTCCGGGACCTCTATGGAACAGACCTTCCGGGTTTCAGCGAAAGCAGAGATAGCCCATACGGGATTCGAACCCGTGCCGCCGCCGTGAGAGGGCGGTGTCCTAGGCCACTAGACGAATGGGCCGTGCGGCGAAGGAGTGTACCGAACCTCGCGCCGGTTGCTCCGAGAGTGCCGGAACGCAGGGCAGCCTACGGCGTTGTGACCGGGCCGCTCTCCCCGTCGCGACCGTCGATCCGCGCCTCGAGTCCACGGCGGATCTCCTCGCCGGTCGTCAGCAGCGCGTCGTAGCGGATTCGGCGTGGTGGGAGCTTCACGATACGTACCGTTTCGTCGCGATCTCCGTGGCACCGTGCGTATGCTGCCGCCTCGTCGAGCGGCTTCAGTCGTTCACCGTTTCGCCGAAGCCATGCCATGAACAGACACCTAGCAGGTTCCGGTCCGCGTGGGAACCCGGCCGCCCGGCCGGGTTCCGCACTTTGCAGACGAAACCTACTGCCCGATCAGTGCCATGGCTTGCAGGACCAGGGGCTCCAGTCGCGGCCCGATGCAACGAAGTACTTGTGCGCTGCCCTGGTTTGCGCGACCGCGGTCGACCCGTGACCGAAGATCCTGCGCTCGCTCGATCCCATCTGGAAGAGACCGAGATACTGCCCGTTCTGCGCGTTCGTGAGGAGGCCCGACTCGCATCGCGAGACGGCGAGGGCCTGCCCACAGTACGTGCCGAACACGCGGCAGATAACCTGCGGAGGACTTTGCGCCGCAAGTACTGCGAGGCGGTGCGCCTCCGCGCGGCGGGCGATCGCAAGCCGCGTCTCGGCCGCCTTCCGGTCGGAACGCTCGAGACTCAGCGTGTGGACTTGCAACTGGCGCTTTGCCTCCGTGGCAAAACGAGGGTCGTTCAGCAGCCAGCTGTGCGTCCTGAGGAAGCGGAGCACTTGCCGGTCTTTCTTCATCGTGCTCAGGTGCTTGGTCAGCTGCGCGCCGAGTCCGGAACGGGACTGGGACTGGGCCGTCGCCGGCAGGACCAACAGAATCAGGGCGCACGCACCCATCGCTAGGGTTCTCAGATCTGACCTCCATCTCGGGGACAGGGCTCACGGTGCCGTGCGAAAATGCGGCCCGCTCGTGTCTCTCGTTCCCACCACGGTAGCGAACAGTGCACAAGGAACGCCGAGAAACCTTACAAAACCCTTGGAAGTACTGTTACGAGCGTTGTCGTCCCGAACAACAAGAATGCCCGCTTGTGGGGGGCGCGACGATCGACGGAACGAGCTGCGGGACAGGGACTCGAACCCCAACTTCCGGAACCAGAATCCGGCGTCCTACCATTAGACGATCCCGCACGGCTCGCGCGGGATGGTAGCAATCTCGCCTGCGGCGGTCAGAGATCGAGCCGATACACCGAGACGAGCCGCTTCTCGTTCTCCGTGTCGATGTGAGCGATAACCTCGACGTACGGCTCGATGCCGGACCCCCGCAGTTTCGCCTTGAGCAGGCCATCGACCTGAAAGAGACCCGAGGAGTTGTTCATCAGGATCCCGATCTTGACGGGCCTCTCGTCACCGTCCTCGATCGTCACCTCCTCGATGGCTGCGGCGGAGAGCGAGTGCATCGAGACCGAACCCGCCTCGAACGGGATGCGCGAGCGACCCTTCGCCATATCGAGTGCGTCGGCGACCCTGAGGATCCCCGCCTCGAGGGCCAGCGGCTCACCGTCCGAGCGATGGCTCGTGATCGCTTGCAGCACCTCCGAGATGATCACGGTGCGCTCGGGCTCGTCATAGATCCCGTCCAGTAGATCGCGCATCTTCGGCTCCGAGAGGAAGAGGCTGAAGTCCTCATGGCCACGGCGGTGCACGGACATCCCGACACAGTGCATCAGCGCCGAGAGCACGACAATCACCTCCGAGTCCTCGTTCGTCAGTCCGTAGTCGCGCACCGCCGACGGCTCGACTCCGTGTTTCGTCAGCTGGCGCAGCAACTTCAACGCAATGTTGACGACGACCTGGATGTGGACCCACGAATGGTCGTTGATCTGCATGCGAGCGACGGCGTTGACGTTCGAGACGTGCCACCACGCCTTCAGTTGAGCATCGGCGTTCGCACGATCGATGACGCGGCGGAGCTTTCGGTTCCCGCGTTCCGGGAACCGTATGCGCATCCCCTCGATCGCCTCCGCGGGCGTCATGCGAGTCTCGCGAACAGCCTCCGACGAGACGGGGCCGTCGATGCGCTGCTCGATCTCGGGGTCGAGATGACTCACCGTCGATCTCCGGTCAGGATCGTCGCCATCGGGAGGCATCGTCGCACACAAGCCCTCTCGCGGTCAGTCAGGCTCGTCGAGACGCGCGATCTCGCGCCGGGCATGCGTGAGGGCCTTGCCGAGCCGTCGTCGGTTCGTTGGATCATTGAGCCAGGAGCTCGCACCGGAGGGATGGGGTAGCGGGATCACGATCGCGTCGTCTACGAGGTAGCTCTTGCCCACGCACTCGATGAGCGTGCGGGCGCCGACGATCGCGGTCGCTGCGAGTCCGCCGACCGTGAGGATCAGCGTGGGGCGGAGAAGACGGAGCTCCTCGACACGCCAGGATGTGCAGAGGCGCCTCTCGGCGGGGGAGGGCGTTCGATCGCCGCGGCCCGACACCCGCCCCGGGTAGCAGCGCGTGACCGATGCGCAGTAGAACGTTGCGTCGAACCTCGCCTCGTCGAGCTGGAGCCAGCCGCGCAGCGTTCGCCCGGCCCGGCCCTGCCACGGTGCGCCGGTGACACCCTCGACGATCCCGGGTGCCTGCCCGTAGAGATACGCCGGTCGCCCCGCTCCACCCTGCACGACAGGAGCGGATGAGATCGAGAATCCGGCAGCCGCGCACCGACGGCAGAGGGAGAGGTCGCGGTGGAGCCCTGCGATCGAGCGGTAGCGGCGATCGGTCTGCACGGAAGGCACGGGTGTCGTGGGTGGCATTCAGTGCAACCGTAGAGTAGGAGCGTGACGCTCCTCGAATCGGTGCCGAATGTCTCCGAAGGTCGTGACCCCGGCGTGATCGAGTCGATTGCGCAGGCGCTCCGGCAGCGGGGGCGCGTGCTCGACATCCACTCGGACGCAGACCACCACCGCTCCGTCTTCACCGTGGTCGCCGGGGCCGACGATCTCGTCGGCGCTCTCCTCGAGGGGATAGCGCGGGCAGCCGAGCTGATCGACCTACGGCACCACGATGGCATCCACCCGCGGATCGGCGCCTCCGACGTCGTGCCCATCGTTCCGATCGGGGACTCCGGGATGGAGCTCGCCCGGGACGTGGCGCTCACGCTCGGGCAGCGGGTCGGCGCCGAGCTCGGGCTGCCCGTCTTCCTCTACGGAACGAGCGGCGGCGGCAAGCGTCCTGCGTTCTTCCGCCACGGTGGCCCGGCCGAGCTGCAACGCCGGATCGATACAGGCGAGGTGCGGCCGGCGTTTGGCCCAGCGCGCCTCGATCCGCGGGCAGGAGGCGTCCTGATCGGGGCGCGTCCGCTCCTGATCGCCTTCAACATCGACCTCTCCACGGGTGATCTCGAAGATGCCAACGCCATCGCCTTGGCCGTACGGGAGTCGGGCGGCGGTATGCCCGGCGTTCAGGCCCTCGGCCTGCTCCTGCGCGACAGCGGTCGCGTGCAGGTGTCGCTGAACGTGATCGACGTGTCGGCGGCACCGCTCGTCGAGGTCGTCGGCCGCGTGCGAGATCTCGCAGCGCTTCGGGGGGTCGAGGTCGGGCCGAGCGAGCTCGTCGGCCTCATTCCCGAGGCCGCGGTTGCTCCTGCGGCTGCGCTCGGGCTCCCGGATCTGCCCGACGCAAAGGTGCTCGAGCGCCGGCTCTACCCCGGATCACCGTCGACAGAGGGCACAGCGGGGGAATAGTCTCGACCTTCGTGGAAGTTGCCCAGCTCTCTCCACTTCGAGCGCTCGCCGCGAACCCCGTGTTACGCCGCGAGGCGGGCGCTCTCGGCCTCTATCGGATGGCAGAGTTCGGGCCCTGGGTCGCGATGCTCGTCTACGCCTACTCGGAGGGCGGCGCGACCGCGACCGGCGTCGTCTCGCTCGCGTTGCTGATACCGACGGCAATCGTCGCGCCCTTCGCCGGGCCTCTGATCGACCGTTTCGGGGCGAGTCATGTCCTTCTCGGGGCCTATGTAGCGCAGGCACTCTCGATGGGTGCGACCGCCGCATCGCTTCTCGCGGGTGCTCCGCCCGTCGTGAGCTACGCGCTCGGCGCACTGACCGCCATGGCCCTCGTCGTGACCCACCCTGCCCACGCGGTCGTTTCGCCCGGCATCGCCCGGACGACCGAGCAGCTCGTCGCGCTCAACGCGGTGACGGGATGGATTCTCAGCATCGGCCTCGTACTTGCGCCCGCATGTGCCGGATTGATCCTTGCCGTCGCGACGCCGGGTGCCGTCTATGCCGCGGGAGCGACATGCGTTGTCGTCGCGGCGCTTCTCGTCGTGCCGCTGCGCGACCTCGTCCGTCCGCTTGTCCGCGACGAGGAGGCCTCCGCGGCCGGGGCGTTCCGGCAGCTTGACGAGGGAGCTCGCGCGCTCGCACAGGCAAGTGCGCCGAGGGAAGTCGTGGTCGTCCTCGCCGCCACGTTCCTGATGGTCGGCGCCTTCGACGTTCTCGTCGTCGTCCTCGCCGTCGGATCGCTCGGGATCGGAGACTCGGGAGCCGGCTACCTGACTGCTGCCCATGGTGCGGGAGCCGTCGTCGGCGCGGTCACGTCGCTCGCGCTCGTCGGGAGATCCCGCATCGTCCCGGTGATGCTCGGCGCTGCTGTCCTCGGGGCCGCTGCGTTCATCGTTCTCGGATTCGCGATCACGGTCGGAGTCGCGTTCGCCGTCGCAGTTGTGACGGGTATCTCCCGCAGCCTGCTCGAGGTGTCGGGCCAGACGTTGCTGCAGCGCGTCACCTCGACCGAGATTCTCGCTCGCGTCTTCTCTTTCAAGGAGGGCCTCGCGATGGCCGCATGGGGAGTCGGCTCGGTTTCGGTGCCGATCGTGATCGGCATCGCCGGCCTCAAGGGGGCCCTGATCTTCACCGGGGCGATCGTGCCGATGGTCGTGCTCGTGCGGCTTCGACCGCTCCTCGCTGTCGATGCTGCTGCCGTCATTCCCGCCGTGACGATCGCCCTTCTACGCTCGGTCGGGATCTTTCGCGCGCTCCCCGCCCCTGCACTGGAAGGCGTCGCGCATGGTGCAATCGACGTCGCGGTTCCTGCCGGAGGCACGGTCTTCCGCCAGGGTGATGTCGGCGACCGCTACTTCGCAATCGCAGACGGAAGCGTCGAGGTGGTGCGCAATGGCATCCGCGTGAACACGCTCGAGCGAGGGGACGGGTTCGGCGAGATCGCCCTTCTGCACGATGTGCCGCGGACGGCGACCGTCAGCGCGATGACCGACGGCCGGCTGATTGCGATCGAGCGCGACGCCTTCCTCGTTGCGCTTACAGGGCACGCTCCGACGAGGGCGCGTGCCGAAAAGGTCGCCGAGGAGCGTCGTCCTACGACGGCGCAGTCGCTTGTGGATCGCTGACGTGCCATGAAGCGAGCGGTCCGAATAGACTCGCTGTCCGTGGCCGGACCACTCCTCCTGACCGGCGACGATCTCTCGGTCGACGACGTGTGGGACGTCGCGATCGATCTCAGGTGGGTTGCCCTCGCGCCGAGCGCCGTCGACCGGATGCGCCGATCGCGCAGCCTCCTCGACGACCTTCGCGGTGAGCACACGTACGGAGTCAACACCGGCTTCGGCCGGTTCGTCTCCGAGTCGATTCCGGACGATCAGGCCGAAGACCTCCAGCTGAGGCTGCTGCGCAGCCATGCGTGCGGGGTCGGGGTGCCGTACCCGGACGAGGTCGTCCGCGCTGCGATGGTCTTGCGGGCGAACGCGATCGCGAAGGGGTTCTCCGGCGCCCGTGTCGAGACCGTGGAGCTGCTCCTCGGCGTCCTGAATGCAGGCATCGTCCCGTACGTCCCGGCCCGGGGATCAGTCGGAGCGAGCGGTGACCTCGCGCCCCTCGCGCATCTGGCCTTGCCGCTCGTCGGCGAGGGCGAGGCGTCCCTCGATGGCGTCCGAATGCCTGGTGCGTCTGCCCTTGCAGCCGCGGGGCTCCAACCGGTACGGCTCCAGGCGAAGGAGGGACTGTCGCTGATCAACGGCACCCAGTTCATGTCGGCGATGGCGTCTCTCGGATTGACGCGCGCTCTGCGGCTCGCGCGAACGGCTGACGTTGCCTGTGCGATGTCGCTCGAGGCGCTCCAGGGCTCCCTGACGAGCTTCCATCCCGCCATTCACGCTGCGCGGCCTCACGCCGGACAGGTCGCCTCCGCCGCCAACGTGCGCCTGCTGCTTCAGGGATCTGCGATTCTCGAATCTCACCGGTGGTGCGACAAGGTGCAGGACGCCTACTCGCTCCGGTGCGCGGCCCAGGTACACGGTGCCAGTCGAGACCTTCTCGAGTACGTCGGCAACACCGTCTCGATCGAGATCAACGCGGCGACCGACAACCCGCTCGTCCTGCTCGAGGAACGTGAGATCGTTTCGAACGGCAACTTCCACGGGCAGCCGGTGGCCTTCGCGCTCGACTGCCTGGCGATCGCCGTCGCCGAGTTCGCAAGCATCTCCGAGCGACGCGTCGAGCGCATGGTGAACCCCAGCCTTTCCGAGGGGCTGCCAGCGTTCCTGACGCGAGAGGGTGGCATCAATTCGGGAATGATGATCTTGCAGTACGTTTCGGCATCGCTCGTCTCCGAGAACAAGGTCCTCGCTCATCCGGCGAGCGTGGACTCGATCCCTACGAGTGCCGGCCAGGAGGATCACGTCTCGATGGGAAACGCCGCCGGACTCAAGGCGCTGCAGGTGCTCTCCAATACCGAGCAGTCGCTCGCGATCGAGTTGATCGCAGGCGCGCAGGCGGTCGAGTTCCTTGCGCCGCTGCAACCGGGGCGCGGGGTCGCGGCCGCACGTGCATTCGTGCGCACGCTGTCAGAGAGACTGCGAGAGGACCGGTCGCTCTCCGCAGACATAGACCGTGTCGCCGCCGCGATCCGTGACGGTAGCCTGCTCGCCGCCGTCGTGGCAGACGTCGGGGAGGTGCACTGATGGCGCGAGAGCGGCGCGAGGAGCGGCCGCTTCCGGCCCATCCCTTCCGCGATACCGCGATCGTCTACGGGGTCATGGCCGTGATTCTGGTCGTGCTTGCCGGCGTCACCGGCGGGAGCCTGTTGCGAGCGATCGGCGCTGCGATCATCTTCTGGCTCGTCGCGACCGCCTGGAGTTGGTGGAAGTTTCGAAAGCGGATCAGGGAGCGCGATCTGGCGGAGGCTGCAGCTGCGGCCGACCCGGCCGTGAAGGTCGATCCCGGCGCGTCGTCGAGCGAGGGAGCCGCCAACCCGGGGCGCGCGGTAGAGCACGGCGCGGCGAACGGGAACGCCAACGGCAGCGGGCGCGGGGCCGGATCGGGAACCGATTCATGATGCCCGCAGACCCGCGCGTCGAGGAGCTCTGCGGTGACCTCTCGGCGATCAGTGCGCCTCGCGGGGGCGAGCTCAACGCGCTCTCGTGGCAGACCGAGGCGCCGCTTCGGATGCTGCTCAACAACCTCGATCCCGAGGTAGCCGAGCACCCGGAGGACCTTGTCGTCTACGGCGGCTCGGGCAGAGCTGCGCGGTCGCATCAGGCACTCCGGGACATCGTCGCGACGCTCCTGCGGCTCCGGGACGACGAGACGCTCCTCGTGCAATCGGGGAAGCCGGTCGGCGTATTCCGGACCCACCCCGGCGCTCCGCGAGTCTTGATCGCGAACTCGCTCCTCGTGCCGAAGTGGGCGACCTGGGACGAGTTCCGTCGGCTGGAGGCCGAGGGGTTGACGATGTTCGGACAGATGACCGCCGGCTCGTGGATCTACATCGGGACGCAGGGGATCCTGCAGGGGACGTATCAGACGTTCTGCGCGGCTGGTGAAGTGCATTTCGGCTCTGCTGACCTGTCCGGCCGCACGGTCCTGACCGCCGGACTGGGCGGCATGGGGGGTGCCCAGCCACTTGCGGCGACGCTGGCCGGGGCGGCGATCCTGTGCGTCGAGGTCGACCAGCGGTCGATCGACCGCCGACTCGCGACGCGCTACGTCGACGAGCAGGCGACGTCGCTCGATGACGCCGTCGCGCGGGTGCGTGCTGCCTCGGCGGCAGGAGCACCTCTCTCGGTCGCCCTGCTCGGAAACGCGGCCGACGTCTTTCCGGAGCTCGTTGCCCGCGGTGAGCACTTCGACTTCGTGACCGACCAGACCGCAGCGCACGATCCGCTGACCGGATACGTCCCCGCCGAGGTTCCCTTCGAGGAGGCTGCAGCGCTCCGTGACCGGGATCCGAAACGCTATCTGGAGCTCGCTTCCCAGTCGATCGTGACGCACGTCAGGGCCATGTGTGACTTCGTCCGGATGGGATGTTATGTTTTCGACTATGGCAACAATCTGCGAGGAGAGGCGTATGCGGGAGGCCTGACGGAAGCGTTTTCATACCCGGGCTTTGTCCCGGCCTATATCCGGCCGCTCTTCTGCCGGGGGATCGGGCCGTTCCGGTGGGCTGTCCTCTCCGGTGACCCGGCCGACATCGAGGTGATCGACCGCGAGCTGAAGGGGTTGTTCCCCGATGACATCCTGCTGCAGCGGTGGCTCGCGATGGCGCCCGAGAAGGTTGCCTTCCAGGGACTCCCGGCACGGATCTGCTGGCTCGGATACGGCGACCGTGCCAGGGCGGGCCTCGCGATCAACGAGCTCGTGCGCGCCGGACGCGTCTCCGCTCCGGTTGTGATCGGTCGGGATCACCTCGACTCGGGGTCCGTCGCCTCGCCCTACCGCGAGACGGAAGCGATGCTCGATGGTTCGGACGCGATCGCCGATTGGCCAATCCTGAACGCATTGCTCAACACGGCCGCGGGGGCGACCTGGGTCAGTGTCCATCACGGAGGCGGCGTCGGTATTGGCAACTCGATCCACAGCGGCATGGTTGTGCTCGCGGACGGCTCGTCGGATGCCGCCGAGAGGCTCGAGCGTGTGCTCGCGGCCGACCCCGGAACGGGCGTCATGCGCCACGCCGACGCCGGCTACGTCGAGGCGCTCGACGCAGCGCGCGACGGTGGCCTCGACCTGCCGAGTATCCGGGCGGGTGCGGAGCCCCCGTGCGCGGGGACACCCGCCGGACCATGACCGACCTGCTGATTCGCGACCTCGCCCAGGTTGCGACGCCCGCGGGCGCGGCAGGGCCGCTACGGGGGCCGGGGCTGCGCGGTGTCGTCGTCATCGAGGACGCGTACATCCTGTGTCGTGACGGCCGCGTCGAGAGCGTGGGGCGCATGGGCGAGCTCACGTCCGACCTGGCCGGTGGTATCCAGGAGATCGACGGGCGCGGGCTCTGCGCGATCCCGGGCCTCGTCGACTGCCATACGCACGCCTGCTTCGCCGGCGACCGCGTCAACGAGTTCTCGCTCCGGGCCGGAGGCGCCTCGTACGAGGAGCTTCACGCGGCCGGCGGAGGCATCCTCTCGACCGTGCGGGCGACGCGCGCTGCCGAGGAGGAAGAGCTGACGCGGATTACGGTGCGCCACCGAGGATGGATGCGCGCCCATGGAACGACGACGTTCGAGGGGAAGTCGGGTTACGGCCTCGACCGCGACACCGAGCTCTCACAGCTGCGGGCTGTGCGAGCCGCGGGCGGCGTGCCGACGTGGCTCGGAGCGCATACGGTGCCGCCCGAGTTCGATGGTGCGGACGCGTACGTGGACTTTCTCCTCGCCGAAGTTCTGCCGCAGGCGGCGACGATCGCCGAGGCTGCCGACGTCTTCCTGGAGCGTGGATCCTTCGATGCCGCCCAGTCACGACGGTACCTCCGTGCATGTGCCGAGGCCGGCCTGGCGCTTCGGCTTCACGGTGACCAGTTCACCGAGTCCGGGGCGATCGAACTCGCAGTCGAGCTCGAGGCGCGCTCCGTCGATCATCTCGAGGCGACGGGCCTCGAGGGCGTCGCGATCCTGGCCGCGGCGCGGGCCGACTTCGAGAAGCGCGACGTCCGCTCACTCTCCCGTCCTGCCCGTCCGGTCGACGCGGTCCCAGCGGTCCGGGTACGAGCCGAGGATGCGCAGCTCCG
>NZ_JBDSNT010000027.1:0-7834 GCF_039915195.1 Gaiella sp. | reverse complement strand
CACGAGCATCCACTTCCTCCCGGTGCACAAGCTGACCTGGTTCCGGAACCGCTACCCCGCGCAGCCCCCGCTGGCTGTCGCAGAACGCGCCAGTCGCGAAGTGTTGTCGCTCCCGCTGTCGCCAGCCCACTCGGACGACGACATCCTCGATGCGATCGATGCCGTTTCGCGCCTGCACGAACGGTTCACGGCATGAAGACTCCGCGCGTACCGCGTCTCTCACACGTGAAGCGACCGCTGCGAATCCTGATCGGGGTGACGCTTACGGCTCTCGCGACGGCGTACATCCTGCTCAAGATCGACCTAGGGCAGACGTGGGAGACGCTCACCTCGGCGAATCTCTGGTGGTTCGGGCTGGCGGTCACGATCATGATCGTGACCGCGCTCCCGATGGCGCTGCGGTGGAAGTGGCTCCTAGCCGCCCAGGGTGTGATCGACCGCTTCTGGTGGCTGACGCGGGCGTACTTCGTCTCCTATACGGCCGGTCAAGTCCTCCCGACGTCGATCGGCGGCGACGCGGTGAGAATCTTCGAGATCTCGAAGCGGCATCCCGGACGGTCAGGCGACATGACGGCGATCGTCGTGATCGAGCGGGGCCTCGGCGGGGCCGGCACCGTTCTCCTCGGCGCCATTGGCTTCGTGCTCGCGATCGGCCACTACGACGTCAGCGCGTATCTCTGGATCGAGGGGTTGTTCGTCTTCGGCACGCTTCTCCTCCTCGTACTCTTCTTTTCCCGCGCCGCGCGACCCCACCTCGCTCGACTTCGTCCGCTCTTCCAGAAGCTGCGGCTCGAGCGCCCGCTGAGGGCTTTCTATGACGGCGTCCATCATTACCGCGGACACTCGGGACTGCTCCTCAAGGTCTTCGTGTTCACGACCGTCATTCAGGCAGTGCGGATCCTCTCCATCTGGGCGTCGTGCAAGGCCGTTGGGATCGATCTCGGCCCACGCATCTACTACGTCATGGGCCCTCTGTTCTTCCTCGTCCTTCTCGTGCCCTTCACCCTCAACGGGTTCGCAGTGCGGGAAGCGTTCTTCGTCAGCTTTCTCGGCAGCGTCGGTGTCGACGCCGACGCCGCATTCGCCGCCGGGTTCCTCTTCTTTCTCGTCACCGTTGCTCTCGCTGTGCCCGGAGGCGTGATTCTGCTCTGGGAATCGATCCGTGGTGGCCCAAGACCCGAGGTAGAACATGGATGACGTTGTCGCCGTCGTCGTCACCTACAACGCGATGCCATGGATCGAGCAGTGCCTGGCGAGCCTCGGCGACACGAAAACGGTTGTCGTCGACAACGACTCGGGCGACGGCACCGTCCCGTTTGTCCGCGACCGGTTCCCCGATGTCCACCTTGTCGAGCAGGAGAATATCGGCCTGGCAGCTGGCTGGAAACGGGGTCTCGACGAGGTGCCTCCGAGCCGCTGGGCTCTGATCATCAATGCTGACGCATGGCTCGTCGGGGACTCGCTCGAGCAACTCGTTGCAGTTGGCGACGCTCACGTCGACGTCGCGGTCGTCGGCCCAAAGCTCCTGAACACCGATGGGTCGCTGCAGCGGTCTGTACGGGGATTCCCCACGCTCTGGCGCCTTGCGACGGAGTACTTTTACCTCCGCAAGCTTGGCCCTCGAACAGAGCTTCTGAACGCGTTCTACGGCGCAGGCTTCGATCATGCATCCGAGCGCGTCGTGGACTCGGTGATGGGCGCCTGCATGCTCGTGCGCCGCGGCGCGGTCGAGGAGGTCGGCGCACCGGATCCCGACTTCTTCCTCTTCAGCGAGGAGACAGACTGGATGTATCGGTTTGCGCAGGCCGGCTGGCGAACGCTCTTCACGCCGGAGGCGACGTGTGTCCACGTCGGCGGCGCCTCGCATGGCGGCCGACTCAGCCGCGAGAACCTTCGTGGCCTGCTTCGCTTCTTCCACAAGCATCACGGCGACATCGAGGCCGAACGGTTGCGCAAGCTGCTGCGCGCGTCGCTCGTCGTCCGGGGCAGGCTCGTGCGTGGGCAGCGGGGCGCAATGTACCGCGACGGCTTCAGGTGGCTCGGGACGGGCGACGTGCGCTCGCTGATCGAGCGTTGAGCTCGGTCTTTCTGCTGCTCCGGCTCGCCGCGGCGACGGCTCTCGTGCTCGCCCCGGGCGCGATTCTCGCCCGAGCGGTTGGCGTGCGAAGCACGTCGGCGACCGTCGCCTGGGGCCTTGGCGTCATCTTCGGAGCCATGGGCGTCGTCTTCCTCGTCCATGCGTCGCTCACCCTCGCGCTCGTGTTACTCCTCGTCACAGCGCTCTGTGCAGCGCCATTCGCGCTGCGCCGGCCTGCCGCCCCGCCCATTCCGGGCCGCGTGTTCGTGTGGGGTGCCGGCGTCGTCCTCGGGCTGCTCCTGTGGCACGTCGCCGGAGAGATCGGCGGCGACGGGATCTTCCATCTCGCGCGCGTGCAGAAGCTCGTCGAGTTCGGCGACCTCTCCCTTTCGTCCGTGAACGAGTTCGCCGATGGAGGGCTGCATCCCGGGTACGCCTTCCCGCTCTGGCACGCCTTCCTCGCGCTCGTCGCAACGGTCTCGTTCGCCGACCCGTCCGAGGTCGTGCTCCACGAGCCGACGGTGCTCGCGCCGCTTGCGGTGCTCGTCGCCTATGAGGCGGGATACGCGCTGTTCCGGCGCGTTACGCCGGCTGCGACAGCCGCCGCAGCCACCGTCGCTCTCGTGGCGATGGCCCCGGGCCACGGTGGTGCCTACACCGCGCTTGCCCTTCCTGCGACGGCCTCACGGCAGATCCTCGTGCCGGTCGCGCTCGCGCTCGCGCTGTCTGCGATGCGGACGCCGTCGAAGGGGCTCCTCTCGAGTGCCGGCCTCGCATCACTCGCGCTCGCGGTCGTTCACCCCACCTACGCGATCTTCCTCTGGATTCCGTTCGGCGGCTTCCTCCTCGTGCGCTTCGTGTGGCGTCAGGACGGCGTCAGAAGCGGCGCGCTCGCACTGGGAGCGCTCCTCGTTCCGTCCGGCCTCTTCCTGATCTGGCTCGTTCCGGTGATTCGCAGCACGGAATCCGTCAGCCCTGACGCGGCCGAGCGTATGCGGGCGTTCAGGCAGTACGCCGGCCAGCTGAACGGATCCGTCGACCATTTCTCGCTCGCACCGCAGGTGTTCGGACGGTCGGGTGCGGTGGCCGTTGCCGCTTTGCTGCTCATTCCCATGACAGCACTTGCCGCCCGCCGACGGTGGGCCGCCTACGTCGTCGGCGGCTCGCTCGCGATCTTCGCGATCACGCTCGTGCCGTGGCTGTTCACGCCTTTCGCGGACATCGTCTCGCTCTCGCAGGCGAGGCGCCTCGCTGGCTTCCTCCCGTTCGCTTTTGCGCTCGCCGGCGGAATGGGCGTTCTGGTGGCCCTGGTCGGGCGGATCGCAGTCCCGCTCGCGTTTGGCGCCGGGATCGTGCTGCAGTGGCTGTACCCGGGAGACTTTGGCTACACGGTGGAGCAGGGCGGGCCAGCGTGGGCGACGTGGATCGCCGTTGCGGGCGCCCTCGTCGCTCTGGTCGTCGGGATCGTTCGTTCCCGATCGGTAGGCACGACGGCGGCACTCGCATCGGCGCTCGTGCTCCTGCCCACGTTCGTGGCCGGGCTCACTGACTGGTCACCGTCACCCGAGCGACGTGCAAGCCCCCTGACTCCCGGGCTCGTAACCTTCCTCCGGGAGGGTGTGCCCGCCGGCGATGTCGTCTACTCCGACCTCGAGTCCAGCTACCGCATCGGAGCAGCAGCTCCCGTCTACGTCTGCAACTCGCCGCCCGGTCATGTCGCGGACACGAAGCGCAACCGCCCCTACGCTCGCCGTGCACAGTGGCGCCGGTTCAACCGCACCGGTGAGCTCGGGATCCCGAAGCGGTGTGGTGCGGCCTGGCTCGTGATCGATCGCGATCGGTTCGAGACGAGCCCGAGCCTGGAGGTCGTCTATCGCGACGGCCGCTACGTCGTCTATCACCTTCCGCAATGAGCGACCTCGAACGCGTCACGCCCTCCCGCGGTCGCGGCGGAGCGCTCCTTGCAGTCGGCATCGCATCGTCGGTGTTCTTCCTCTGGCTCGTCTTCCGCGACGCGGATCTCGATGCCGTCTGGGCAGCGCTCTCGAGCGCCGACGTCGGTCTGGTCGCCATGGCCGCGGCCGTGATCCAGATCGTCTACGTGGCGCAGGGTGCCAGGTGGCGCATCATCGCCGCCACGCTCGAGCTGACGGTCAAGCGCTTCTACGCGCTCGTCCTCGGCGGAATCGGGGCGAACAACATCCTGCCTCTCCGCATCGGCGACCTTCTCCGAGCACGCTGGCTCGCGAAGTCGGCCGCGATCCCGTCGGGCCGTGCCTTCGGCTCGGTGTTCCGCGATCGTGCCTGCGACGTGCTCACGCTCGTGGTCGCGCTGGCGGTGTCGCTGCCGGTTGTCGGCGACCCTGCATGGGTCAACCGGATCGCGCTCGGAGGGACTGCGCTCGTTGCGGTGCTCGCGCTCGCAATCGGAGGCGCGGTCGTCTACAGCCGCACACGACCGCGTGCTCGACGTGAGAGCAGGAGCCGGGCGAGGCAGCTACTACGGGACACGGTCGACGAGGTCGCCTCGCCGATCGGGCGACGCCGGCTGGCGCTCGCGCTCGCTCTGAGCGTGATCGCCTGGGGTGCCTGGGCAGTCACTGCCGGACTGATCTCGCGGTCACTCGGCTTCTCACTTTCACCGATCGAGCTCGTCTTCGTGACGGCGGTGATCAATCTCGGCGTCGTCATCCCCAGCTCGCCGGGGTTCATCGGCACCTACCAGTGGCTCGCGGTCTCGGCCCTCGGTGTCGTCGGCATCGACGGCGAGGTCGCAATCGCCTTCTCGCTCCTGATGCAGTCGATCTGGTTCATCCCAACCACGATTGCGGGTGGCGTTATCGCCGTGCGCGAGATCAACCGAGATGCCCGCCGACCGTCTGTCGAGGGCGAGCCGCCAGTACCATCGCCGGGGTGAAAGTCCTCCTCGTGAGCTTCTACTTTCCCCCGGCGGGAGGGGGCGGAGTGCAGCGTCCTCTGAAGCTTGCGCAGTACCTGCCTCCGCTCGGGATCGAGACCCACGTTCTTGCACCCGACGACCCCCAGTGGATCCACCGTGACGAGGGGTTACGCGTGCCCACGCAGGCCTGGGTACATCGTGCGCGGTATCTCGGTCCGAGCGGCCGCAAGCCCGCCGAGGAGTTGCACGGTAAGGTCGGCGTCGCTCGCATGACGACGCAGGCGCGGCTCTTCGGCCGGCGGGCTCTCGTGCCAGACGAGAACGTGCCCTGGAACCTCACTGCGATCCCGGCCGCGATCAAAATCGTGCGCAAGCACGACATCGACGTCGTCATCACGACGTCGCCGCCGAACTCGATCCACCTGGTCGGCGCGGCGGTGAAGCGGGCGACAGGTGCCCGGTGGGTGGCAGACCTGCGCGACTCGCCGATCGCCCACGTTCATCGCCGCTCCGAGAGCGCAGCCGTTCGGGCCAAGGAAAAGGTCGACGTGGGCGTCGCGAAGCTCGTTGCGCGGTCTGCGGACGCGATCGTGTGTGTCGCGGACTTCATCGCCGACGAGGTTCGAGCGCTCGACCCACGCGGCAGCATCGTCACGATCTCGAACGGCTCGGACTTCGACGACTTCGAGGGCCTTGCGTACACGCCGGGTGAGCGGCTCCGGCTCACCCACACCGGCAGCTTCTTCGGCAAGCGAGACCCCCGACCGTTCCTGCAGGCCTTCCACAATTCGGGCATCGATGCGACATCGCGGTTTCTCGGCGACTTCCGCAGTGCCGATCGCGAGTGGGCCGAGCAGCTCGAGCTGGGTTCGAAGCTCGAGCTCATTCCGTACGCTCCGCGAGCGACGTCTCTCGCGCTGCAGCGCGACTCGGAGGCGCTGTTGCTGCTCATTCCCGATGCAGGAGGCCGTGGCAAGGGCGTGCTCTCGGGCAAGGTGTTCGAGTACATCGCCGCGCGGCGGCCGATTCTCGCCCTGGTTCCTCCCGACGGTGCCGCCGCTGACTTGATCCGCGAGACGGGCGCCGGCGTCGTTGCGCCGCCTGACGACGTCGATGCTATCCGTGAGGCGCTCGTCGAGCTCGATCGGCGTTTCCGGTCCGGCGACCTGCCGGACGTGGAGCTCTCCGAGGAGTGGCGTCGACGGCTCGCGCGCGAGACCCGCGTCGAGGAGACGGCCGATCTCCTGAGGTCCCTCTGTTGAGCTCGCCTTGCTGAGCCGTCGGCAGCCCGTCGTCGACGCGCTGTTCTTCGCAACGGTGTTCACCGTCACGTTCGCAAAGATCCACTGGAACGTCGGCGCCGATCTCTCGCTCTCGGACGTCCTTACCGTCCTCTTCCTGATCGCGTTCGCACTTGGCCGCATCGAACGTCTGGATGGTCGCTTCACCCGGTCGGCGGCGATCACGTTCGGATTCTTCGTCGCGTTTCTCGCGGTCTACCTGCTCGGCTTCTTCAACCTCGAGACAGCGACGGCGTTGGCGCAATGGGCCAAAGGGATGTTCAAGTTCGTTCTCCACTTCCTGTTTCTGTTCGCGGCCGTCGCTCTTGTGGCCCGACGGAGCCAACGCTTCTTCTGGTGGACGCTCGCGGCGTTCTGTGGAGGTATCGCGTTCAACGCGCTCTACGGCGTCCTTCAGCTCGGCGTCGCCCAGGGAACGGGCGGCAACCTCGACGCGACCCTTCTCGCGCCGCTGACGGGCGGAGCGAGTCAGATCAACATCTATGGCGCGATCGAGGGAGCGAACGTCTACCGGCCGAACGCTCTCACGGGCGATCCAAACCACCTCGGGATCGAGCTCGTGATCCCGATCCTCATCCTGCTACCCATCTACCTTCGGCTCGAGCGCGGACATCGGCTTCGCGTGCCGTTGATGCTGACGCTGATGTTCCTCTTCGTGATGGAGCTCGCGACTCTGTCCAGAAGCGGGATGCTCGGCCTCTTCTGCGGCCTGCTCGTGCTTGCGGTGCCCTACCGGCACATGCTGTTCACGGCACGGTTCCTGCTTCCGCTTCTCGCCGTCGGGCTCGGGATTCTCGTCTTCGTCTCGCAGAGAGCAGACTTCTTCCAGACCGTCCTCAAGTCGCGCGTGGACACGGGTGGCAAGGGGACGTCGACGCATTTCGTGGTGTACGAGTTCATCCCCCAGGTGCTCTCTCAGCACCCGTTGTTCGGGCTCGGGCTCAACAACTTCTCGGTCTACTACGAGTTCGTCACCGGCCGGAACAACTTCGGCCCGCACTCGTTCTACGTAGCCTTGTTCGTGGAGACCGGCATCATCGGTGCGCTGCTCTTCCTCGGGTTTCTCGGCTACCTCTTCCAGCGCCTCGCCGTCGGCCGCGCCATCGGGCGGTCGCTTGCGGAGCTGGGCGACGGCCTCGCTGCGCGCGTGCGCCCGCTCGTATGGGGCCTGACGGCAGCGCTCGTCGGCACGATGGCGGCGAACTTCTTCTACCTGACGATGAGCTTCTACTACTTCTTCGTCTTCGCGATGCTCGCGATCGCCGCGCCTGCAGTGTTCGGGCGGCGGCTCGTGACGACATGAACGTCTGCGTTCTGACGACGTCTTACCCGCGTCATCGGGGTGACGTCGCCGGGGCTTTCGTCAGCGATGCAGTCGACCACCTCCGCAAGGCGGGGATCGAGGTCGCTGTCGTCTCGCCCGCGTCCTTTCGCCACTACGGGATCGCCTACGGGGACGGGATCGCCAACAACCTCAGGGCTCAGCCGTGGCGGATACTTCTGCTGCCGTTGTTCCTCCTCTCCTTTGCTCGCGCGGCTCGTCGTGCCTCGCGTGAC
>NZ_JBDSNT010000137.1:0-7574 GCF_039915195.1 Gaiella sp. | reverse complement strand
GGTCTCGACCACACGCTCCTGCACGTCCGCCGTGATCCCGCCCCAGAGCGGCAGAGCAAGATTCTCGGCCGAGGCCTTCTCGGTCTCCGGGAGCGAGCCCTGCTCGTAGCCCAGGTGGCGCAGCGCCGGCTGCAGATGGAGCGGCGTGACGTAGTAGGCCGCAGACGCGATCCCGCTCTCCTTCAGCGCGGCGGCGATCCGGGCGCGCTCCGGAGAGCGGACGACGTACATGTGGTAGACGTGTCCGGGCTCGTCGAGCGGCAGGTCGGCGGCTTCGGCGAGTCCGAGCTCCGCGTAGCGGGCGGCGCCCTCGCGGCGAGAGGCGTTCCAGCCGTCGAGGTGCGGCAGCGAGATCCGAAGCATCGCGGCCTGAAGCGCGTCGAGGCGCGAGTTGGTTCCGATCAGCTCGAAGGTCTGCTTGTCGCGCGAGCCGTGGAAGCGGAGCATCCGCACGCGCTCGGCCACCTCGTCGTCGCGGCAGGCGATGAGTCCGCCGTCACCGAGCGAGAACAGATTCTTGGTCGGGAAGAAGCTGAACGTCGAGCAGACACCCTCGCTCGCGACGCCGGTGGCACCGAAGGCCTGCGCCGAGTCCTCGATCAGCGGCTGCCCGAGCGCAGCGAGCTCTACGAGCGGCGCTGGACGGCCGAAGAGGTGCACCGGCATGATCGCCTTGGTCTTCGGCGTGATCCGCGCGGCCACGTCCTCGGGGTCGAGGTTGAGGGTGACGGGGTCGATGTCGGCGAAGACCGGAGTGGCCCCCGCCCGGGCGATCGCCTCGGCCGTCGCGTAGAACGTGAACGAGGGGCAGATCACCTCGTCACCAACTCCGATGCCCATTGCCTCGAGCGAGAGGACGAGTGCATCCGTCCCGTTCGCGACGCCGATCGCGTGCGGCACCTCGAGGTACGCGGCCGACTCGCGCTCGAATGCCTCGACCTCGGGGCCGAAGATGAAGCGGCCGGATTCGAGAGCCTCAGCGAAGCGCTCCTTGAGCTCCGGGATCAGCGGCGCGTACTGCGCCTTGACGTCGACGAGAGGGATCATGCCGCCGGAGTGTACCGCGCCAGCACCGCGTCCACCGCCACATGCAGGGAAAACGCGTGGTTCAAGCGGGTGGCCGACGCCCGTAGAGCGTCAGCAACGCTTTGGTATGGCCGGAGTCGCCTACGGTCGATTCTTCCTGGTTTCTGGCCTTCCCGAACCTGACCCACGTCGGCGCTTCTCCGATCGGTCGCCGGCACGAGCCGGATGTTTGGGCCGACGGCGTTCCGTGTCTTCATAGCGTCGCGCCGGGCCACCGTTCGCCCGCGATCGTGAACCCACCGGCGGCAGGGACGAGCACCAGGGCGAAGGGCGCCGAAACCAGCAGTCGCAACGTCAATCCGCGCCGGCAGCAGCGCGCTTCTGCTTGAAACGCCAACCAAGCCAGGCGACTGCGCCGACGATGATCACGCCGACCGCAATGTCCGCGTACCGGAACGCGTGATGGAAGCTCTCCCAGTTCGCACCGGCGGCCCAGCCGATCCCGGCGAAGACGAAGCTCCAGATCGCCGATCCGAGCAGCGTCAGAACCGTGTAGCGCTTGAAGGGAGCCTCGAACATGCCCGCCGGAACCGACACGAACGATCGTATGACCGGGGTGAGACGCCCGAGGAACACCGCCCAGTCGTCCCAGCGGAGAAACCAAGCCTCGGCGCGCTCGAGCTTCTCGTGGTCGAGGTGGAGCCAGCGTCCGTGTTTCTCGAGATACGGTCTCCCGCCGCGACGCCCGATCTCCCAGCCGAAGACCGCACCGATCAGGTAGCCGACAGTGCCCGCGATCGCGATCGCGAGGTACGCCTGAAGGCCGGGCTCGAAGGTGTAGCCGAACAGGTTCACCGACGTCCCCGCGATTGCTCCCGAAGCGATCGCACCACCGTAGACCATCACGACCTCGCTCGCCGCGGGGAGCACCGCGTCGATCAGCATCAGGAGAAAGACGGCGTAGAGGCCGTAGTTCCCGATCGCCGTCGTGATCGCGTCGGTGAGCGTGCTGAGGATGGAGAAGAGCATCAGGCGAAGACTCTACTGTCGTCTGCGGCTGCTCCGACCGAAGCCGAGAGCGTCTACCTCGGCCCGACGATGCGCTGGACGCGCACGGGCTTCGAGAGCTCGATCGTCCCGAGTGCGTTCTTCGCGGTGACGCGAACGACGTACCTTCCGCCCTTGACGGCCTTCTTCGTCCGATCGAGGCCATTCCAGACGAGCGCGGGAGTGCTGGCGGGATACACCCGCCGGGCGAGGGTGCGCACGACTTCGCCGGCAGGTGTCTCGACGGTGACGACGACGCGCGCAGGCCGCGACTGCTTCCACGTGATCCCGAGGTCGCGCCCGCCGGGCGGGAGGAACAGCTTACGCGGAGCGGTCACGAGGAAGCCGACAGTCGTATTGACCGTGAAGGTCTGCGTCATCGCCGAGGGCTGCCCGAGATCGTCGACCGCGGCGACCTGCAGCTTCCAGCGGCCGTTCACAGGGGGCGTCGCGGTGCCCCCGAGTGCGACCGGCGGCGCGGCCACGGGCGGAAACGGGATGGCGAAGCTTCCCGGCTGGCGCTCCCGCGTTTCCGCAAGGGCAACGACGCCATCGGGAGCGGTCAGGGTAATGGTTATCGTGGCAGGGCGGACGAGCTTGTAGCGAAGGCTCTGCCTGTCCGCGATGCCGTCGCCGTCGGGCGAGACGACGGCGATCGTCGGCTGTACGAAGACGCCCGTGTACTCGAAGAGAAGCGCCGTGGAGATCGGCCGCTCCGCGCCGACGAGCTTGCTGAGAAGCGTTCCGTTGAATGCCATCGTCGTCGAGCCACCACCGTCGAACGCCATCGCAGTGACTGCGCCGAGACGAACCATGGCCTGAGCGAGCTCGAAGTTCGTCATTCCGACCGAGTACCCGGGTTGGCGTCCATCGACGGCGACGAGGATGATGCGTCCGTCCGCGAGCTGGCCGAGGCCGGTGCGAGGAGCGCGGGTTCCGAGCTGGAAGGGTGTGAACGTCTCGCCGGCGCGGAAGATCGCGGCCCCGTTGCGAACGATCTGAGGCCCACCGCCGATCGCGGCGACAACCCCGGGCCATTCCGGCTTGAAGATCAGGCGGGAGGTGATCTCCTGACCGACCGGCCCCTCCACTGCGAGCGCTGCTGCTACCGATCCGACGCCGACGAGCACTGCGCCGCCGAGCGGGATCGGGACGGGATCACCACCCGTTCGTACCTCGACGACCGGAGCGACGAGGTCAGCGTTCGGCACGGGCGCCGGGAGCGGGAAGAGAATCAGCGCCGTCGCGCCCGGAAGCGGAGGAGTCGTCGGTCCCCACGCCTGGGTGTAGAGCGCCGTCCCGTTGGGGGGCGGGGCCTCGTTGAAGGTGTTGAGCGTTCGCTTCGCGCCCGCGCCCTGCCAGGTGCCGAAAAAGGAGATCCGCCGCACGTCGAGCGTACCGTCCGTCATGATCCCGGCACTCGAGCGCTCACCGAAGGGTGGGCTCGCGACCTGGCCTTCGCGCATCAGAACCCCACTCGGGACCCCGGTCTTGAAGTTGAAGAAGTCGCCGTTCACGCCCGCGGACGTCACGGATCCGGCCACCCGACGCTGGATCGCGGTCAGCGTCTCCGTTCCCGTGAGCGTCTCGTTCGAGAGGGCGGGCGCGAGCGTCGTCGTCCCGCCCGGGCGCGGGCCGATCAAGACGTTGAGGGCGACCGGGCCGTTCGAGGTGAACTGGACTGCGGTCTCAAAGCTGACACCCGGCCAGAGCTCGCGCGGCTGCGCCGCCGCGGGAGCGACGAGGAGCAGTGCGGCCACTGCGGTGAGAAGGAGGCGACCCATCGACCCGTTCGAGGGTACCGACCAGATCGACCCGAGCCCGTTGGTCCTTACCGGGTGCTAACGAATCGACGGTGCCGGTCGAGAGCGACGTACCGCTCAGCGAGGGAGTTCTGCGTCGCGAGCAAACCGCAGCTCGGGAACGTGGTGGAGCTCACCGACGTCTCGCGCCATCTCGAGGAACGTGTAGAACCCGGCACGCTCGCGCGGCCCGAAGCTGTACCGAAGCTTCTCGAAGTACCGCGCGAGGAAGCCGGCGGGGTAGCCGTAGCGCTCGCTCGCTGCGTACGCGAGCTTCTCTGGCTCCGAGCGCGCGAGGCGCACCGACGCGACGAGCGCATGCTCGAGATCGGAGAGCCCGTCGACAACCGGTTCCGGGGCAGCCCAGACGGCGAACACCATCGGTAGCCCGGTCTTCTCGAGCCAGAGGCGACCGAGGTCGTAGTGGGGAGTCGGATCCTCGAAGGCGCTGCGCAGGGCCGCATCGCCGATCAGGAGCTTGGCATCGGCGTCCTCCTCGAAAGAACGGATCTCCGCGCCGGGGAGAAGGATCCGCGTCAGAACGACGGACGTGGCGCTCTCCGGCGTGACGGCAACGGAGCGCACGCGGCCGAGCGCCACACGCGTGACGAGCTGGATCGAGTCGACCGCACCCTCGGACGAAACGCAGAGGCGTGGCAGGAGCCGCAACGTTTCAGCGTTGCGCGCGTACTCGATGGAGGAGATCGGCGCGACGTCGAGATCGCCGTCGAGAAGCATCCTGTTGAGCTCCGTCGGCACGCCGGCGACCTCCTCGACCTCGTACTCGAGGCTGTGGAAGACGGGTGCCATGTTGACGTACGAGATGCGTCCGAGCTTGATCACGTGCTGCCTCGCGGGTCGTCGCCCTCGTGTGCCTCGAAGAAGGTGACGAGATTGCCGTCAGCGTCGCTGACAGCGAACTCGCGGAATCCCCACGGCTTCGGCTCGAGGGGGGCGTTCGGATGCACGATCCCGAGATCGCTGCAATGCGAATGCAGCTCGTCGATCCCCCGAACGCCGATCCGGATCATGGTCATCGAGTCCTTGGGCTCGATCTCGCTCGGACCCCAGAAGTGAACCCAGCTCTCGCCACGCCCGACGATCCCGTACTCGTCCTCGGTGTGGAAGATCTCGAAGCCGAGCTTGTCGCGGTACCAGGCGGTGCTCGCCTCTATGTCCCGCGCTGGGATGATCGGAACGGTCGTGACGAACTCCGTCGTCATGTGCTCTGACGATCGGCCGAACTCATCGCGAACCACGAATGGAAGGGCATAGCGAGCAGCGTAACTGCCCATACCCCCTCGCAGGAGCGCAGACCCCTCCCGGGTCGTTACCGTGCGTGTATGAGCGACGTGGTCTCCGGCTCCCGCACAGCACTCCTCGAGTCCCTGGTCGAGCGCTTCCCGGACGTACCGCCGGAGGCGGTGCTGAAGGAAGACCTGCTTCGCACCGGCATGGCCTTCGACGGCTCAGCGCTCAGCGATAACCTCGAGGGGGAGGTCAAGCCGAAGTCGTACTTCATCTTCTCCTTCGACCAGAAGCCCCTCGCCGACCTCGGCGAGGCGGCGTTGCGCCGACCGCCGGAGGAACTGGCGCTGACCGGAGGCCCGTTCGGCCTCCGACGAACGATCGTCTCGGTGCGCGTCAATCCGACCTCGCCGTACCGCGTCGGGCTGACGGAGAACGGTGCGCTCGGCCTCTTCGTCGACGGCCAGCCGCTCGCCGACGTCCACCTGCCGCCGATGCCGGAGTACTACCGGCACCTGCTCGGAAACGGCAAGACGGTGATGGAGACCGCACCCACGATCCAGTGGGGGTACCTGATCTACCTCACCGTTCTGCGCCTGTGCCAGTACTTCGGCGCCAAGGAGGAGTGCGGCTTCTGCGACATCAACCACAACTGGCGCCAGCACAAGCGTGAAGGGCGTCCGTACACCGGGATCAAGCCGATCGAAGATGTACTCGAGGCTCTCGCGATCATCGACCGGTACGACACCGCCGGGACGAGCAAGGCGTACACGCTCACCGGCGGCTCCGTCACGAGCTCGATCGACGGCCTCGGCGAGGCCGAGTTCTACGGCCGCTACGCACAGGCGATCGAGGAGCGCTTCCCGGGCCGCTGGCTCGGTAAGGTCGTCGCCCAGGCGCTACCCAAGGCGGATGCGCAACGATTCAAGGACTACGGGATCTCGATCTACCACCCGAACTACGAGGTGTGGGACAAGCGACTGTTCGAGCTCATCTCGCCCGGCAAGCAACGCTACGTCGGTCGTGAGGAGTGGCACCGTCGCATCGTCGACGCGGCAGAGGTGTTCGGCCCCCGATACGTGATCCCGAACTTCGTCGCGGGCGTCGAGATGGCGAAGCCGTTCGGGTTCCAGACGATCGACGAGGCGATCACGAGCACGACCGAAGGGCTCGACTACTTCATGAGCCGCGGGATCACACCGCGCTTCACCACCTGGTGCCCGGAGCCAACGACGCCGCTCGGGCGGGACAACCCCGAGGGCGCACCTCTCGAGTACCACGTCAGGCTGCTGCAGGCATACCGAGCGGCCCTGTCCCGTCACGGCCTCAAGCCACCACCCGGGTACGGTGTCGCCGGCGCCGGCTACGCCGTCTTCTCCGTGAGCTCGTTCATGGACATGCTCGACCCCGATGAGGTCACCGTCGAGGAGGCGGTGCCGGCGTGAGCAGGATCTCGGTCGACGAGGCCGCACTGCTCTGGCACGAGGCGAGCGACCACGAGCTCCGCGAGCTCGCGGGCGCCGCCCGCGCCCGGTGGCACGATCCGGACCACGCCACCTACATGGTGATGCGGATCATCAATTACACGAACGTCTGCGTCGCCCAGTGCGACTACTGCGCGTTCTACGTCCTCCCCGGGCAGGACGGCGGCTACGTCCTCGATCGTGAGGAGGTGTTCGCGAAGATCGACGGCCTCCTCGAGGCCGGCGGTGATCTCGTCGGGTTCAACGGAGGCTTCAATCCAAAGCTGCCACTCGACTACTACTGCGAGCTCTTCGCCGCCGTGCGGGAACGCTACGAGGATCGCGTCGAGTTCTACGCGCTCACCGTGGCCGAGTTCATGTACCTCGCCGACCGGGCGGATCTCTCGTACGCAGAGACCGCCGTTCGCCTACGCGACGCCGGGGTCTACTGGGTCACGGGCGGAGGCAGCGAGATCCTCACCGAGGACTTTCGCAAGCGGCACGCCAAGTTCAAGTACACCGTCGCCCAGTACTTCGAGGCGCAGCGCGCGATCGTCGAGAACGGCCTGCGGACAACGGCGACAATGGTGATCGGCTTCGACGAGACACTTGACGAGCGTCTCGAGCACCTGCAACGGACGCGAGACTTCCAGGACGGCTGCCTGCGCGACGGCCTGCCGGGGCTCTTCTCGCTTCTCTCGTGGACGTACAAGCCCTATGGCACGGCCCTCGGCGGGCGGGAGATCGAGCCTCGCGAATACTGGCGACACATCGCGCTCTCACGCATCTTCCTCGACAACGTCAAGCACATCCGGACATCTGTCCTCACGTTGAACGAGGACGCCTTCCGCGCGCTCGACTTCGGCGCGGACGACTTCGATCTGCCGATCGAGGACGAGGTGACGCAGAAGGCAGGTGCCACGATCGACCTGGATCTCGAGAGCCTGCTGGATGTACCCCGCCGGCTCGGCTACCAGGTCGAGTACCG
>NZ_JBDSNT010000124.1:0-3503 GCF_039915195.1 Gaiella sp. | reverse complement strand
CGGAACGCAGACGGAGGGCTGTCACGAGCGTGGTGTCCAGGATCGGCACGGCAAGGATCAGAACGGGGAGAGCGAGCGTCGCGATCGTCGTTCCTGCCTCCTTGTACGACGCCATCAGGCCGAGCGTCGCAAGCACGAGCCCGATCAGCTGGCTGCCGGAGTCTCCCATGAAGACCCGGGCCGGGCCGCTGAGCCGGAGGTTGTAGGGAATGAACCCGACGAGCGCAAGCGCGAGGCTCATGGCGACGATGAAGATGTCGCGGTTCGGAGCGACGAAAGCGGCCGAGAGGGCAAAGCACGAGGCGGCAACGATGCCCAGGCTCCCGGCCAGCCCGTCCATGTTGTCGAGAAGGTTGAAGGCGTTCGTCAGGCCTACGAGCCAGACAATTCCGAGCGCCCAACCAAGGGCCGAGTTCGAGACGAACTCGACCGAGATCGAGCTTTGCATGATGACGATCGCAGCCGCCAGCTGGGCTCCGAGCTTGGCGGCGGGGTGGAGCTGGACGATGTCGTCGAGGAGGCCGAACCCGAACACGATCGCGCCGCCCGCGATCACAGCGAACAGTTCGCCGGGGATCCCCACGGGGCCGAGCGCTGTTGCCGCTGCGACGGCGGCGACGAAGCCCGCGAAGATTCCGATGCCGCCGAATGCCGGTGTCGGGCTCGTGTGCCAGCGATCGGGGCGCGGATCGGCCCCGAACCGGGTCAGGGCGCGGGGCCAGTGCAGCAGGCCGGCGATCGTGAGAAACGCGATCGGTGCCGCCGCGATCGCGACGACGAGGTTCACGGCAGCCGAGGTGAGGACGATGGTCTCATCGATCGGGAAGCCTAGCCCTCTCGGTGGGCGGACACGGCCGAGCCAACATCCCCCGTACAATCCACCGGTGGCCGTCTACGCCGACCTGATCCGCTACCGCGAGCTCTTCGCGAGCCTGTTCCAGCGGGATCTGCGGGCGAAGTACAAGGGCTCGGTGCTCGGACTCTTCTGGACGCTAGCGCTGCCGGTGACGTTGATGCTCGTCTACCTCGTCGTCTTCTCGGTGATGTGGAAGTCGCCCACGACCGATGTCGACAACTACTGGTTGTTTCTTCTCTGCGGGCTGCCGCCGTGGGTCTTCTTCGCGACGTCGCTCCAGTCGTCGGCTCGCAGCCTGCTCGAGAACGCGAGCCTGATTCGCAAGGTTCGCTTCCCGCGGCAGCTCGTGCCTCTCTCGATCGTGGCCACGCAGCTCGTCGGTTTCGTCGTGATGACCGCGATCGTCTTCGTGCTCGCGATGATCGTGATTCCCGATTCCCGGTCGACGGCGTGGCTCGTGTTCCCGTTCGCGGCGGTGATCGTCGCGTTCGTCTCGGGCCTTTCGCTCGCCGTTGCGGCCGCGAACGCGATCTACCGCGACATCGAGTTCGTCGTTGCAGCGCTTCTGCTGCCGCTGTTCTTCCTCACGCCGATCCTCTACAGCCTCGCTGAGCTTCCCGGCGCGGCCGACCATCCCTGGCTGCTCGACCTGCTGCAGTGGGGCAATCCTCTGACGCCTGTCGTCGAGTGCTTCCGGGCGCCGCTCTTCCTGGGGGAGGTGCCGTCGACCGCCAACCTTGCATACCTCCTTATCGAGACGCTCGTTGCGCTCGCCCTCGGAGCCGCTGTGTTCAACGCCGTCGACGATCGGATCGCGGCGGAAGTCTGATCGAGGTCCGGCCGTCGAAGAGCGCGTCAGGACCCTGATACGACGGCAAGCCGAGGTACTCCGTCGGCTCCGCGCCGGCGAGAAGCGAGGGCAGGAGCAGTGGGAGCGAGAAGCGGGGATTGCGGCCCCCGTCGACGTTCCAGGGGGCGAGCTCCGGGTCTCGGTTTCCGGGAACGATCGCGGGACCTACCGCCGTCCATCCCTCGGCATGAGCATCGAGGACGCGCGTCGACCAGCCGGCGTCTGGTGCCGCGCCTGGCACGAGGTGCGCGATCGCGACGGCGTCAGTCGTGACGACAGGCTCGTCCAGGGCGGCGAGGGCGGCCGCGGTGACGGCGTCGTCGCCACCGACGATCCGAACGCCGAGCCGACGCTCGCTGATGCGTGGTGCGACGTCGACGTCGATCTGCAGCGGAGTGCAGCCGATCTCCTCGAACCAGAACCTGTGCTCCTCGACGAGGTCGAATGCGAGCCGGTACGCGCCGGGCGGCCTCGGTGCCGTGACCGAGAGCTGGATCTCGACCTGCTCCCCTGGCGCGACTGGATGCGAGAAGGGTGTCCGCGGCCCATCCCAGACGATCGGGTTCCCCAGAGGATCGAGCCAGTGAAAGGAGACCTGGACTCCGTTCGTTCCCCTCGAGACCCAGGTTGCCGTACCCGCATTCTCGAGCGACACGGATGCCGTCGCCGTCACGCCGGCGCGTTGGGGCTCGAGTGACCACGCGAGCCAGCGTGGGGCCAGAGGGCCGCCTGGAATGGGGTGCTCACCGACGCGATGCACGATGGGGGCTACTCTAGAGCCTTGTGGCATTACGTTTTGCTGGCTTGCCCCACAGGCAAGTGGAGCTCTCGTTCGCTCCCGGGACGGGCATCCGCCCGTCCCCTACGGGGTTCCGTCCGCAGGGGCGTACGGGGTTCCGGTCGCAGGAGCCGTCCGACCTCGTGAGCGAGCCGCTTCTCGTGCGCGCCGCAAGGCGCGAGGAAGTCGAGCGGACGCCGGTGTGGTTCATGCGCCAGGCGGGCCGGTCGCTTCCGGAATACCGCGCGATCCGCGCGAAACACGCGTTCTTCGAAGTCGCCCATACACCCGAGCTCTGCGCGGAGGTGACGCTCCAGCCCGTGAGACGCCACAACGTCGACGCTGCGGTGATGTTCGCCGACATCATGACCCCTGTCCTCGGGATGGGCATCGACGTTCGCCTCGTGGAGGGCGTCGGTCCGGTGATCGACGATCCCATCCGGACGCTCGCTGATGTGGAGCGACTGACCGTTCCGGATCCCGAAGAGGCGTTCGCACCGGTTCTCGAGGCCGTGCGCCTCGTGCGGGCAGCGCTTCGCCCAGACCAGGCCGTCATCGGCTTCTGCGGCGGGCCGTTTACCGTAGCGGGGTATCTCGTCGAGGGGAAGCCGAGCCGCGAGTTCGCGCTGACGAAGAGCATGATGCTCGGTGAGCCCGAGGTGTGGGACGCGCTCCTCGAGAAGCTGTCAGCGACGTTCGCCGCCTACGTCGCGGCGAAGGTGAGCGCGGGCGCCGACGTGATCCAGCTCTTCGACTCCTGGGTGGGAGCGCTTTCGCCGGTGCACTACCGCGACTACGTCGCACGGCACTCGGCGCGTGTCCTTGCCGCCGTCGATGTTCCGACGATCCACTTCGGCACGGGCACGGCGACGCTGCTCGAGGAGATGGCGGCGGCGGGCGGTGACGTGATCGGTCTGGACTGGCGGATCCCACTCGACGTTGGCTGGGCAACCGTTCCCGATCGAGCCGTGCAGGGCAATCTCGACCCGGCCGTCCTTCTCGCCCCGTGGGAGGTGGTC
>NZ_JBDSNT010000096.1:0-10610 GCF_039915195.1 Gaiella sp. | reverse complement strand
CGGGAGAATCTCGGCGAGGCGTGGACGCTCGTCGGTCCGAACCTGCGCGGCGGCCTCACGCGCGCACAGTGGGTGACGGGCAACAACCCGGTCGTGCCGTATCCGATCGAGCGGCTCGATGTTGCGCCGTACAAGGTCGACGCGTCGTACACGAGGAGCGCCCTCATCGAGGTTGCGCTCCTGCCGCGCAAGAACGCCGGCGTGCGTGCCCAGGTCTTCTTCCTCGAGCTGAAGAGGCTCGGCACCGGCAACGAGGGTCGCTGGGTCGTCGACAACTGGGTTCCGCGAGCATCGGCGGTGGTTCCGCGATGAGCGATCTCGCAGGCCGCGCGATTCCGGAGCTCGACGGGAGCAGTCCGGGCCCAGCAGCTCGGGTTCGTGCGAGCGACAGCGTCGTCGGATTCGATGACGATCTCGACGAGACGAAGGTCGAAGCGCGCGACTACTGGGCATCGGTCTGGCTGCGGCTGAAGCGCGACAAGTTCGCGATCGCGGGAGGCATCTTCATCGTCGTTCTCTTCTTGACGGCATTCGCCGGTGCGCCGATCGCCGCGCATTTCCTCGGTCACGGCCCGAATGAGCCGTTCCTCGTCTCGGGTGGGCTCGACTCCGACCAGCTTCCCGCCGGCCCGTGGACCACCGTCGGCAAACTGACGGAGAGCGGGGAGGTCGAGAGGCAGCTCTTCATCCTTGGCTCGGACTCGACGCTCGCGCGCGACGAGTTCCTGCGCATCCTCTACGGCGCGCAGGTCTCACTCGAGGTGGGAATCGGCGCGACGATTATCTCGCTGCTGCTCGGTACTCTCGCCGGAGCGGTGGCCGGCTTCTACCGGGGCTGGGCCGACACGACGATCTCTCGCCTCGTCGAGCTGACGATGGCCTTCCCGTACCTTCTCTTCGTCATCACCCTGGCCGCAACGCTCGGTACGCGGCTGAACAAGATCACGTTCGGGTTCATGGGAGAGGGGGTCTTCACCCTCATTCTCGTCTTCGGGCTCCTCGGCTGGTTCTACTCCGCCCGCGTCATGCGTGGTCTTGCGCTGTCGCTCCGGGAGAAGGAGTTCGTCGAGGCGGCGCGGATGGTCGGTTCGAGCAACTGGCGGATCATCCGCTCGCATATCTTCCCACACCTCGTCGGGCCGCTGATCGTTCTCGCGACGCTCAATGTCGCGGCGTTCATCCTCGCCGAGGCAGGGCTCTCGTTCCTCGGTCTCGGCATCCAACTGCCGACAGCGAGCTGGGGCAACCTGCTCGCAGACGCCCCCCAGTACTACACGTCGCGGCCACTCCTCATGGTCTGGCCAGGGCTCGCGCTCCTCCTCACGTCGCTCGCGTTCAACCTCCTCGGAGACGGGCTGCGCGACGCATTCGACCCGCGGGGCTCCCGGTGACCACGCCGTCTCGCGTCAACGGAGCGACGAGCCTCGAGTGCTTCTCATCAACCGAACGTACGACCGAAAGGATGCTCAATGACTGGTAGACGTTTCCTCGGGGTGATGCTCGCCGTCTTCGGCGTCGTCATCCTCTCCGCCTCCGCTGCGGTCGCCGCTCCCGCAGCGAAGAAGGGCGGAACGATCGTCGTCGAGATGACGACCGACGTGGACTACATCGATCCGCAGCTCTCCTACTACGGAGAGACGTGGAAGCTCGAGGCCGCGACGGCCTGCAAGCTCCTCAACTGGCCCGACAAGGAAGGAGCCCCGGGCGCCATCGTCACGCCCGAGGTTGCCGCGGGGCTACCGATCATTTCGAAGGACGGCAAGACGTACACCTTCACGATCCGCTCGGGCTTCACGTTCTCGAACGGACAGGCTGTCAGTGCCAGGAGCTTCGTCAACGCTTTCAACCGCTTCGCAAACCCGAAGATGCAGTCGACGGGCGTTCAGTTCATCGACATCGTCCAGGGTGCCCAGGCCGTGATCGATGGCAAGGCGAGCACGGTCTCGGGTGTTACCGCGAAGGGGAACAAGCTCGTCATCCGGTTAACCAGGGCGTCGCCCGACCTCCTCGCCCGGATGACGATGCCGTTCCTCCAGGCCATCGACACGAAGCTGGCCGGTCAGATCGACGCCAACGGGATCAACGAGTACGCATCCTGTGGGCCGTACTACTTCTCGGCACGCACGCCGGGGCGATCGATCACGCTCAAGCGCAACCCCCACTACAAGGGCCAGCGCGTGGCGAACCCCGACACGATCCAGGTCAACGTCGGCAACGACGTCGCGGTCGAGTTCCAGAACGTCGAGAAGGGGACGACCGACTACGCGTCGGGCGGGATTCCCGCGACCGAATGGAAGAACGTCGTCAACAAGTACGGGTTGAACAAGAAGGACGGCCGGGTGCAGGTGCGTCCGCTGCTCGATGTCCGCTACGTCGCGATGAACCGTTCGCGGCCGCTCTTCAAGGACAACTCGGGTCTTGCGAAGGCTGTCAACTGGGCCGTCGATCGGCAGGCGTTCTCCGCGCAGGGCGGGTACCTCTACGGCAAGCGCACCGGTCAGGTCTTGCCTCCAGGGATGCTCGGCTACAGCCAGCAGTCGCTGTACCCGCTGAAGATCACGGCCGGCTCGGCCAAGCAGGCGAAGAAGCTCGCTGCACCGAACCTCCGTGACGGGAAGGCGGTGCTCTGGTCGGCGAACGCCGGTACGGCTCCGCTGCAGGCGCAGTTGATCCAGTACAACCTGAAGCAGATCGGCCTCGATGCCGACATCAAGCTGCTTCCGCGGGCGCAGCAGTTCACGAACGCCGGGAATCCGAAGACCGCAACGTTCGACATGACGATCGAGCGGTGGGGAGCGGACTACGCGGACCCGTACGACTTCGTGAACATCCTGCTCGACGGGAACCAGGTTGCGAACTCGCAGCACAACAACTACGCCTACTTCAACGTGGCGAAGTACAACCAGCAGATGAACTCGGCGTCGCTGCTGACCGGCTCCAAGCGAGGCACGGCGTACGCCGCTCTCGACGTCGCGATGATGAAGGACAACCCCCCGTGGGCGCCTCTCGTCAACTCCAACGACCGCAACTTCATGTCTGCGCGCGTTTCATGCCTGACGCTGAACATGGCCCAGGGCGGCGGTCCTCTCCTGAACGTGATCTGCCTCAAATAGGTGATCCCGGGGAGGGGCGGTCTCCGGGCCGCCCCTCCCTCCCCGACGTGCGAAGGCGGTGAAGTGTGCTCAGCTATCTCGTCAGACGACTGATGTGGGCCGGCGTCCTCTTCGTCGGAGTCACGTTGATCACGTACGCCCTGTTCTTCGTGCTCCCGGCCGATCCGGCCAGGCTCGCGGCTGGCAAGTCGGCTACCGCCGAAGACGTCGCGCGGGTCTCCCACCAACTCGGCCTCGATCGACCGTTGCACGAGCAGTACGGGCTCTTCCTCAAGCGCCTCGTCGTCGATCATTCGCTCGGGCGCTCCTACACGAACCGCCGCTCGGTGAACGAGATGGTGGGCGAGGCCGTGCCCGTGACGGCGGCCCTCGTCGTCGGCGGCGCGATCCTCTGGATGATGATCGCCATCCCGATCGGGATCATCTCGGCGCTGCGGCCGCGATCCCTGATCGACAGAGGGGCGATGATCTTCATCCTCATCGGGATATCTGCGCCCGTGGTCTGGATCGGGTTGCTGCTCCAGTACTTCATCGGCTTCAGACTCGGTTGGACGCCGAACGCTGGCTACTGCGATGTCTTCAACCCGCCCGAAGGCGCGAGTTGCGGTGGGCCGGCGGACTGGACGTACCACCTCATCCTCCCGTGGGTGACGTTCGCGATCCTGTTCGCCGCGAGCTACGCGCGGATGATCCGGGCGAACGTCATGGACACCCTCGGAGAGGACTACGTGCGCACCGCACGTGCGAAGGGGGCACCGGAAAACATCGTCATCCGTCGGCACGTTCTGCGGAACGCGCTCTTGCCGATCGTGACGATGCTTGGCCTCGACATCGGTGTGGCCCTCGGCGGAGCGATCTTCACGGAGGCGATCTTCAATCTCCCAGGGCTCGGACGACTCGCACTGAACAGCGTCCTGAACCTCGATCTGCCGACCATGCAGGGCGTCGTCGTGTTCGCAACGCTCGCAATCATCCTCTTCAACGTGATCGTCGACGTGACGTACGCGATGATCGATCCGCGGATCCGGCTCGCATGACGGGGAGGGCGAACGGGGCATCACGCACCGAGCAGCCGGGAGTCGTCCCGCTGCTCGAGGTGCGTGACCTGCGCACGTACTTCAAGACGGACGATGGAATCGTCCGGGCCGTCGACGGCGTTTCCTTCAGCGTCGAGGCGGGGCAGATGCTCGGCGTCGTCGGCGAGTCCGGCTCGGGTAAGAGCGTCACGATGATGTCGATCCTTGGCCTGAACCCCAAAGCGGGGCGTCTCTCGGTCAAGGATGGCTCGGCGGCCCCGGAGCAGATGGTTGCCTTCCTCGAGGACTCGAAGAAGCACGTCTCGATCTCGACCGGGGCGGCGTTGTTCCGAGGGGAGAACCTTCTCGAGGCGTCAGGCTCAAGGCTTCGTGCACTTCGGGGGAAGGAGGTCTCGATGATCTTCCAGGATCCCATGACGTCACTCAACCCCGTGCTGACCGTAGGCGATCAGCTCGTCGAGGCCGTCACGCTGCATCGAGACATCAGTTCGCGGAACGCGCGGAAGCTAGCGATCGCCGGGCTCGAGGAGGTAGGGATACCGCGAGCCGACCGTCGCGTCGATGACTACCCGCATCAGTTCTCCGGGGGTATGCGGCAGCGCGTGATGATTGCGATGGCGCTGGTCAACGAGCCGGCGCTACTGATCGCGGACGAACCGACGACCGCGCTCGACGTGACGACGCAGGCCCAGATCCTCGACCTGATCAGCGCGCTTCAGAAGGAGCGCGGAACGGCCGTCGTCCTGATCACCCACGATCTCGGGGTCGTCGCGGAGACGGCGGACGACATCGTCGTGATGTACGCCGCGCGTATCGCCGAGCAGGCTCCGGTCCTCGATCTCTTCGAGCGCCCGATGCACCCGTACACCTGGGGGCTTCTCGGCTCGTTGCCGCGTGTGGACGTCACGCTCGACCGGTTGATGCAGATCGGCGGTCAGCCGCCGTCCCTTCTGCGCCCACCGGCCGGATGCCGGTTCCGTCCACGCTGCCCCTACGCGTTCGACCGCTGCCGATCCGAGATGCCGGCCGCGACCGAGCAGAGTTACGATCCCGGCCATCTCGACGCCTGCTTCCTCGACGAGCGGTTCAAGATCGACGAGTCGGCGCGGGTGACGAGAGAGCTCGGGCTCGCACCGGAGACGGCATGACCGACACGCTGCTCGAGATCGACCAGCTGACCAAGAACTTCCCCATCACCGAGGGGATCGTGTTCAAGAAGGAGGTGGCGACGGTCAAGGCCGTCGCCGGGGTGTCGCTGGACGTGCGCCGGGGAGAGACGCTCGGTATCGTCGGCGAGTCGGGATGCGGCAAGTCGACGCTCGCGCGGCTGATCACGAACCTTCTGGCGCCGACGAGCGGCACCGTCCGGTTCGATGGGAAGGACATCTCGACCTTTTCCCGGCAGGAGCTGTTCGCGTTCCGGCGGCAGGTGACGATGATCTTCCAGGATCCGTACGCGTCCCTCAACCCGCGCAAGCGGGTGGGGTTCATCGTCGCCGAGCCGCTGGTCGTCCACGGCGTCGGCACAGAGGTGGAGCGGAAGCGCCGGGTGCAGGAGCTCCTCGAGGTCGTCGGGCTCAACGCGGAGCACTACAACCGGTTCCCTCACGAGTTCTCGGGGGGACAGCGGCAGCGCATCGGCATCGCGCGTGCTCTCGCCGCCGGTCCGCGGTTGATTGTCTGCGATGAGCCTGTCTCTGCGCTCGACGTGTCGGTACAGGCGCAGATCCTCAATCTTCTGAGCGATCTCCAGGCGGAGTTCGGGCTCACGTACGTGTTCATCGCTCACGACCTGAGCGTCGTTCGTCACATCTCGGATCGCGTGGCGGTGATGTATCTCGGCCGGCTCGTCGAGCTGGCCGACGCGCGGGAGCTCTACGCCGAGCCCCGACACCCGTACACGGGAGCGCTCCTCTCGGCCGTGCCGATCGCCAACCCGCGCCTCGGGCGCAGTCGCCGTAAGCTCGTGCTCGCGGGGGACGTACCGAGCCCGATCGATCCGCCGAGCGCCTGCCGCTTCCACCCGCGCTGCCCTCGCGCCCAGGACGTGTGCTCGATCGACGACCCGGAGCTCCGTTCCATGGGGCCGCGGTCGCTTCGCGAGGCTGCGTGCCACTTCCCGCTCGAGCGCTGGCCGTTGACGCCCGACGAGATGCGAGCACCGGTAGGGGTGCCACCGACGGTCGGCGGCGCCAACGAGTCCACGCCGCCTGAGTTCGGGATCCTGAAGTGATCCTCAGCGGGCTGCGCACGATCCTCATCGGGATCGTCGCCCTGGGTACGTTCGCCGCTCTCGCGGGACTCCTTGTCGGAGCCGCGGCAGGTTGGTCGGGTCTCCGAGGAGCGTCGGGCGGACTGCTCCTCGTCGGCTCTCTCGTCTTCGTTGCGGGGGCGGTGAGCGGTATGCGCTATCCCTCGAAGCGCGTTCGGGAACGCAGGCTCGAGGGCGCCGACGGGCCGGGCCGCACCGGCGGCGATGCATCGGCTGCGGGCCTCCTCGTCGGCGCGGGGATCGTTCTCGTCGTGCTCGGGATCGTCCTCGATCCGGAGACGTCACTCTGATGGCGGGGCGCCCGGCTCGGCCGCTGCCGCGCGCCTGCGAGGATGCGCGTCTGCTCGCGTCGCTGGAGCTCGATGGCGAGATTGACGAGCTCGGGGCCAAGCAGCTTCGCCGGCACCTCGCAAGCTGCCCGGACTGCGCCTCGTGGGTCGCGGAGATGCGCTCCGTCACGTCGCTGCTTCGTGCAACGCCGTTCGAGCCCGTGCCGACGGACATGGCCCCGGGTGTCCCGCCGAAGGTCGGCCCGCCGAAGGCCGGCGCGCCGTGCTCGTGGTCGGCGAACGGCGGGTGCCGCGAGAGGACTGAGCGCGTGCTTCCTCGTGTAGCGCCCTGATCGACGCCTGCTCGTCGCCTGGGCGACCCTCCGACGGTATCCCGCCCTGGCCCTGAGCCCGATAGGCAAAAGGGCCGCCCGTGGGGCGGCCCTTTCGCAGGGCGTTCTGATTGGGGCGTCGGTCAGGTCAGGCGGCCATCATCAGTCAGTCAGTCAGTAGTCAGCTGCAGCCGGTGTTCGTGCCGCAGTCGCGGCACGTGTAGCAGCTGCCGGTTCGCACCATGCTGCCGCCACACTTCGAGCACTCGACGGCGTCTTCCCAGCTGTTGAACAGAGCCGTCTGGCCGGGAGGAGGAGCATCGTGCACCTGCGGTGCCGTGGCCTCGCCCGCGGCGTACGCGGCTGCAAGTCGAGCCTTCACCTCGGGCGTGAGGATCCCGGCCTCCTCCTGCTGGTCAGCCGTGAGGAACTTCTTGCCCATCCAGCGGAAGATGTAGTCGACGATCGACTTCGCGATGCGGATGTCGGCGTCGTTCGTCATCCCGCTCGGCTCGAAGCGCATGTGGCTGAACTTCGAGACGTACACCTCGAGCGGCACCCCGTACTGGAGGCCGAGCGAGACCGAGATCATGAACGAGTTCATCAGTCCCGCGAGCGTCGTGCCCTCCTTCGCGATGTCCACGAAGATGTCGCCTGGCGTGCCGTCCTCGAAGAGGCCGACGTGGATGTACCCCTCGTACTCACCGACGCGGAACTTGCGGCCGACCTCCGTGCGGTCGTCCGGCAACCGGCGCCGCTTCGGTGCAGCGACGACGCCACCGAGCGCGTGGATCTGGGCGATCCTGCCCTGCTCGGACGTGTCCTTCGAGCCCGAGAGCGGCTGGGCAACCTTGCAGTTGTCACGGTAGATCGCGATCGCCTTGACGCCGAGTTGCCACGCCTCGATCAGGAGCTGCGAGACCGCGCCGACCGACGTCTCCTCCGGCAGATTGACGGTCTTCGAGATCGCTCCCGAGATGAACGGCTGCACGGCACCCATCATCTTCACGTGACCCATGTAGTGGATCGCGCGCTCGCCAATGGCGCAGTCGAACACCGGGTAGTGCTCGTTCTTGAGGTGCGGCGCGCCGATCACGCTGCCGCGCTCGTCAATGTACGCGACGATCTCCTCGACTTCGCGGGTCGCGTAGCCAAGCTCGCCGAGTGCCATGGGCACCGTCTTGTTGACGATCGTGAGCTCGCCGCCACCGACGAGCTTCTTCGACTTGACGAGCGAGAAGTCGGGCTCGACGCCGGTCGTGTCGCAGTCCATCATGAAGCTGATCGTCCCGGTCGGCGCGAGCACCGTCGCTTGCGCGTTCCGGAAGCCGGCCACCTCACCGAGGTCGAGCGCGTCGTCCCAGGCCCTGCGCGCAGCCGACAGCATGTCGTCCGGCACCGAGTCGGTGTGCTGGATGTTCCCTACCGCTGCGCGGTGCTTGGAGATGACGCCGATCATCGCGGCGGCGTTCTCCGCGTAGCCCGCGTGCGGACCCATCCGCTTCGAGATCTCCGCCGACTTGCGGTAGCCACGGCCGGTCATGATCGCCGTGATCGCAGCTGCGTACGCGCGGCCCTCGTCGGAGTCGTACGGGAGGCCGCGTGCCATTAGGAGCGCGCCGAGGTTTGCGTAGCCGAGGCCGAGCTGGCGGAACTTGAGTGCGTTGCGGCCGATCTCCGGCGTGGGATACGACGAGTAGCCGACGATGATCTCCTGCGCGAGGAACATGACGTCGACTGCGTGCTCGAACATCGGCACGTCGAACTCGCCGTCTTCCTTGCGGAACTTCATCAGGTTGAGCGACGAGAGATTGCAGGCGGAGTCATCGACGTGCATGTACTCCGAGCACGGATTCGACGCGTTGATCCGGCCCGTGTTCGGGCTCGTGTGCCACGCGTTGATCGTCGTGTCGTACTGGACGCCCGGGTCGGCGCACTGCCAGGACGCCTCGGCAATGTCCTTGAGGAGATCCCGTGCATCGACCGTGCGCACGACTGAGCCGTCGGTGCGGGCGGTGAGATTCCACTCCTTGCCCTCCACGACCGCCTCCATGAACGCATCCGTGACGCGGACCGAGTTGTTGGCGTTCTGGTACTGGATCGAGCCCCAGTCAGGTGAGTCGAGCGACATGTCGTAGCCCGCCTGCTCGAGGACCCGAGCCTTGCGCTCCTCCTTCGCCTTGCACCAGATGAACTCGTCGACGTCGGGATGGTCGATGTCGAGCACGACCATCTTCGCAGCGCGCCGTGTCTTGCCGCCTGACTTGATCGTGCCGGCAGACGCATCGGCGCCACGCATGAACGAGACGGGGCCGGACGCGTAGCCGCCCTTCGACAGCTGCTCCTGTGAGGAGCGCAGGCGGGAAAGATTGATGCCCGAGCCCGAGCCGCCGCGGAAGATGACGCCTTCGCGGCGAATCCAGTCGAGGATCGAGTCCATCGAGTCGTCGATCGAGAGGATGAAGCACGCAGAGCACTGCGGCTTCTCTTCGAAGCCGACGTTGAACCACACGGGCGAGTTGAAGGACGCGATCTGGTTGACCAGGATCGCCTTCAGCTCCGCCTCGAACGTGTCGGCCTCCTCGGAGGTCGCGAAGTACGCGCCCTGGCGGCCCCAGCCGCCGATCGTGTTGACGACCCGACCGATCATCTGCTTCACGGAGCGCTCGCGCTCGGGTGAGGTCATGCGACCGCGGAAGTACTTCTGCGAAACGATGTTCGTTGCCGTCTGCGACCAGAACTTGGGGAACTCGACGTCCTTTTGATCGAAGGCGGGGCCGTCCTTGCCCGGAATCAGGGCGTGGCGCGACTCCCATTCGATCTCGTCGAACGGGTCGCGGCCGGGGATCGTAAAGAAGCGCTGCGGGGTGACGCTTGCACTGTTGTCGACGACGGTGTTGACGTAGTCATCCGTCGTGAGGAGCGGTGCTGAGGTCTCCGATGCTGGTGTTGCCTTTGTGGTTGCCATGCCTGCCTCCCGGCCGTCCGTCGATCAAGGGAAAAGTGTTGTCCGTCCCGCAAGGTGCGACGCTGGGAGGGATTCGGGATGCTAGGAGGTGCATCGGACGGCACCCGTTTCTCGCGATTTTCATGCAATTTCCAGGAAAATGGCGGCCCAGCTGGTCCTCGTAGTTTACCGCTGGGCGGCAGCCCTGGGCAGCGTGAGGACGCTAGACGGCGGGCGGCGGAGCAGCCGAGCCGTCATCGTCCCCGTCACCGTTCATGCGGCGCCGGAGATAGCCGGCCGAGCCGGCAGCGAGCAAGAGAATGGCCAATCCGCCGAGCACGAGCAGCGGGATCGGTACCGATGACGGCCCGGACGTGTCCGTCGCGGTCGTGTCCGTCTCGGAGGTCTCCGTCTCGACGTTGGACGTCGTATCCGTATCCGTGTTCGTCGTCTCGGTGGTCTCCGTTTCGACGGGGGTCGTCGGCGTCGGGTCCTTGCCACCCGGGTCGGGCTTGCCCTGTTTCGCGAAGGCCAGGGCGCGACCGATCTCCTCTTCCGCGTTGCCGTAGATCAACAGATCCGGCGGCAGTTGCTTGATCGCCTGCGCGTAGCACGGCAGCGGGTAGATCCTGTTCACTCG